>CAJXLN010000015.1 GCA_913056255.1 uncultured Thermotogae bacterium
TTCGATAAAGGAGAAAAGACTTTAGTGGTAGATGACACGCATCTTGAAAGGAAATCGAAGGATATCCCGTATTCCAAGTATATATACGACCATTCAAAGGGAAGGTATCATACGGCTCAGGTGTTAATGGCGATAGGGACATTCGTTGAAGGGAAATTCACACTCATAGATATGCTCTTTGACAAGGGAGATAAGAGCAAGAACGATTTGTTGGTTGAATGGCTAAGACAAAATGGTAAAAAAGGATACACGCTTATAGCTGATTCATGGTACACACACGGACAGATTGTAGAATCATGTGTTCAATGGTTTGGAATGGATATGATAGGTGCAGTCAAATCTAATCTCAAATTCGAAGGTGAAAAGATTGGCAAAAAAGAACGTCGAATAAAATTTGACAAAGTTGTACGAATAAAGGGGCGTCTTCTCAAAATACATGAAGAGATAGGTCATTTTCAATCGATAAGGATACCTATGAAAGTTGTATTCAACGAGGATGAGAGTGGGAGACGAATGATTGTAGCTTCAACCAATCTTGAAATGGATTCCAAAGAGATACTTGAAAGATATTTATCCCGCTGGAGTATAGAAAGGTACTTTCAAATTTCAAAAGCGAGCTTTGGGCTTGGAAAATGCAAGATAAGAGATGAAAAGGCTCAAGAAAATTGGATGGTTGTTTTGAGCATAGCGTATTATCTTTTTGAAATGGTGAGAGCTCTGCTGAAGATAAAGGAAATTAAAGATGTCAAGATGGTTTTAGCTAATGCGATAAGTTACATGGGATTTCTTTGTAAAGGCATATCTAACTATGATTACACAAGGCTAAATGAATCTTTCGACATTTTCATTATGTCTTCAGGGTTAAGTCCTTAATCTTCACGCACATTAGGAGTCATTATAAAGAATAAAATCTAATGTTAACGAGGGAGGCACAATAAATGAAAGACAAAGTTAAAATTGGCATCATTATCTGCGACCGTTACCGTACGTGCGCAGGTGGCAAATGTCTAAGGTCTCTTCACAACAGAGAGGGAGCATTCAGTATCTATAAAGATAAAGAGGTGGAACTTGTTGGCTTTACCACCTGTGGCGGTTGTCCGGGAGGAAACATTGAATATGCACCAGAGGAAATGAAAAAGAATGGTGCAACAACTATTCACTTCGCAACAGGAATGGTTGTTGGTTACCCTCCCTGCCCGTACATATCCTACTTTCAGAAATTTATAGAGGAAAAATACAAAATGAAGGTAGTAATTGGAACACATCCTATACCTCAGAAATACTATACTGTACATAAGAAATTAGGCACATGGGATACACCCGAATGGCAGGAAATGATAAAGCCAACGTTAACAAATGAGAAAACTCGTTTATCCTACGATTGAAAAACAAAGGTAAAAAAACTCGGGGTCAGATCTTGATTTTTGAATTAACCTCAACTATGCACTTTAAAATTGGAATTTGAATATTGGTGAATAAAGATTCTTGAAAATGGTAGGGGCACGGTGCGCCGTGCCCTTTGTGCTCTTATTAACGGCTATTAAAGGTTTCTAATGATTTTCTGGCAATGAACCTTCTGTAAAGAAGATGTGCACTGAGGTGTCCTGAAAACAGAAGGTAGCGTTTCGGACGCCCCATTCTTTTCCAAAGATCGAATGAGATTGGTTTCATAGGTTATTCTATGGGATGACTCAAATGAAGCTTTGAAATTGATTTACGGCTCACAAAACTGAATTCGACAGAAAAGCGACATTGTATTGATTTACTTCTGAAGTGCGGTTAACATGATTAACATTCCAAACATAAAAATCACATATAAGATGACACTTGTTGTGGACGAGCTGTACAAAAAAATCCGTGCATTGGGTTTTTTATCCTGTGCACGGTTTTTAAATGAATTCAATATGATATATACTCTATGCAAATATGAATTGAATTTAGGGGGAAAAAATGCTGAATCTTGGCGTTCTTGTCAATACCATAGCGGTGATCCTTGGAAGCCTTCTTGGAGTGTTGATTGGCACAAAAGTTTCCGAACGTTACAAAGACACCCTTTTCATATCAATAGGCGCAATCACAATACTCATAGGGGTAAAAATGGGGATATCTGCAAGTGATTTTCTCGTAGTCCTTGGAAGTCTTGCTGTAGGCGGTTTGATCGGTGAATGGCTAAAAATCGAGGAAAATATCACTCGATTTGCCAATCGATTTTCCAGAAAGGATGAAAAGGATTTTGCCACTGGTTTCGTTTTCGCAATCCTTCTCTTCACGATAGGTCCCATGACGATCCTTGGATGTATTGATGCCGGACTGACTGGAAACAATCAGTTGCTTTACGTTAAATCCATCATGGACGGAATCAGCTCTGTGATCCTTGCATCGGTTTACGGAAAAAGCATTCTTGCTTCCTCAATAGGAGTTTATGTGATAGAAGGTGGTCTAGTGGTTTTTTCTTCACTACTTCGCTTTTTAACATTTCCCATGTACATTCACGATTTCACAGCAGTTGGAGGTGCCATTATCATTATGATCGCCATTAAACTCTTAAAACTTCGAGAGATAAAGGCTGGAAATTTTCTTCCTGCACTTGTAATCGTGCCATTTTTGGATTTGATCAAGACGCTATTTTAACGATAATTCTTGCGATGACTTCTGCCGAAAATTCACTCGAATTCAATCGCTCGAGATTTTCTGACATCTTTGAATTGACCTCTGGATCAACGATTTTTTTGAGCAAGAGCGTGATATCTTTTAACGATAATTCATCTTCATTTAGCATAAAAGCACCGCCATTTTTCTCCAAATATCGTGCATTTGACTCTTGATGTGAATTCAGAGCGCCTTTCCACGGTATCAAAATGGCAGGCGTGGAAGAGGACATTATCTCAGCAATTGTGCTTGCACCTGCGCGCGATATCACGGCATCGGCATTTCGCATGATGTAAGCCAGGTCATCGAAGTAATCGAAGTGTACGATATTTGAACCCTCTATTTTTGAACTTCCGATGTGAAAAAATGTACAGTATTTTGCCTCATTAGCAAGTTCACTCACAATTCTGTCTATCGTATTCGATCCCTCACTTCCTCCAAAAGCAAGCACGATCTTGGAATTTTCATCAATCGAAAACTTCTCTTTGAAGTCTTCATCTCGATGAATTGAAAAGCCTTTTCGTATTGGTGTGCCGGTAAGAACTGCATGTGGAAATTCACGCATTGTGGCTTCAAAAGAGCAGAATTCGATCGAAGAATACTTCGATAATCTCTTGTTAGAAATCCCGGCATTCACGTTGGATTCGTGCAAAAAAATCGGGATTTTCAGAAGATGTGCGGCATATCCGACAATTCCTCCAATGTATCCGCCTGTCGTGAAAACGAAATCGGGCTTCAATTTTCGAATGATCGAAAGAGCCTGAAGAAAGGCCAAAGTGTTGTGATAAATGTAAGACAATTTACCCACATCACTTCCACATGCGTGTATTATTTTGTATTTGTATGGAAAGTTTTTGAATATTTTTGGTTCTGCTCCCCTACCTGTTCCTATGAAAAGTGCTTCCAAAGGCACGATTTTTTCCATTTTTTTAGCGACGGCAAGAGCGGGATAAATATGACCGCCTGTAACACCTGCGGCGAAAACGCCTTTAATCTTTTGACGAGTATGCAATGTTTATCACCACCCCAAGTCCTGCCATCAAAGAAACTATAGAACTTCCACCATAGCTCACAAATGGAAGCGTAACACCTGTGACGGGTACTATTCCCAACGATACACCCGCATTCAGCAATATCTGAAAGGCTATCATGAAGGCATATCCAACGATGTACACTTTTGCGTATATGTCATCGATTTTCAAAGCGATATGAACGATCTCACGCACTAACAAGTAATAAAGGAAAAGAAGAATGGTCATCCCCAAAAGTCCAAATTCTTCCCCGAAAGTAGCGAATATGAAATCACTGAATTGGACTGGTATGTAGAATTTGTAAATTCCTCCGCCTGGTCCAGTTCCAAAAAGGCCACCGTGATTTATCGCTGACAATGCCATGGATGATTGATAACTTGCATGACCAGTTGTGAGAAATGAAAGAAAGGAAGCCAGGCGATTTGTCTGATAAGCGTGTAACAAATCGAGCTTATATACGCCAAAAACAGCAAGTGCACCGATCCCGAGAATCGAAAGTATGTGATAGATTTTTGCGCCCGATACGTAAAGAATGGTCAATGTGAGTATCACGAGAAATGCGGTTGTACTTAAATCCGGTTCGACAAGTACCAAAACGTAGATTGGCGTTAATTTCAAAAGAGGTTCCAGAACGCCTTTACTGAATGTGGAAATCTCCCCCTTTTCTCTGTAAACGTAAGAAGCGAGATAAACGAGAAGAAATATTTTCGCAAATTCCGAACTCTGAAATGATAAGGGGCCAAAAGATACCCAGCGATGAGAGCCGAAGACGCCATGAGAGAAGAAAACGGCAATAAGCATTAAGACCGTTATTATGTAATAAATACCAGTGTAGGATTCGTGTTTTTTGTAATCGAAAAGGCTTGTGAAAAGCATCAAGATGGCTCCAATAACGATCGCAGAAATCTGCCGTTCAAAGTAGTAATTCGGTGGCGGAAAGGGATATTTGTACGTTGCTATGTAACTCGCACTGTACAAAGCCACCAATCCTATAACGGTTATCACTGATAACAAGATGAGAATTTTAGCTATCGATCTTTCCATTCAGTACGATCCTTTTGAACGCTTCACCGCGTTCCTTGTAATTTTTGAACATATCAAAAGAGGTCGCTGCAGGGCTGAACAAAACGACATCTCCTTTGTTTGCCACTCTTTGTGCTATTTTTACGGCTTCTTCTACAGAATCTGCAGTATCGTGAGGAAAGCCTTTTAAAAGCTCTGCCATCATCGGGATCATGTCTCCCATAACAATGGCGAATTTTGCTTTCTCGCGTATTCCATTTGCAAGTTTTGCGTACTCTTTTTCCTTTGGACGGCCTCCAATTATAACTATCGCATTATCGAAGTTTTGAAGTGCGATCAGGCTTGATTCCGAGGTTGTGGATTTCGAGTCGTTTATGTAAACCACTCCATCTATTTCCGCCACTCGCTCTTGACGGTGCGGAAGAGGAGAAAAGGTCTTAAGGCCTTCCTCAACCGCTTCTGGTTGCACTCCAATAAGTTCGCATATCATGGCAGCGAAGGCGGCATTGTAAGTATTGTGAAGGCCTAAAAGTTTCGAGCCCTCGAGTGAGAAGTGCTGACCGTCTATCCAAAATTCTCTCTCTTCAACACAAACATCTCCAAAGTCCTTAGAAATCTTGATACCGTCACTTTCTGGTATGAATTGATCATCTGCATTGTACAAAAAAATGTCAGCGTTGGAAAGTTTCATCTTCGCCGATATGTACTCTTCCATATCTTTATGCCAATTCAGGTGATTGGCCGAAATGTTCAACACACTGCCAATGTGCGGATGAAAACTATCACATCCCATAAGTTGAAAACTGCTAACTTCCAAAACGACGATGGGTTCATCTTTGCGTTCGATTGAAGGAACGCCTATGTTTCCTCCCGTAAAATGTTTCATTTTGGCAATTGTCAATATATGATCGACGATTGAAGTCGTTGTGGTTTTTCCATTTGAACCCGTTATCGCCACAATTGTGGCATCGCTAAGTGCATATCTGTAGGCGAATTCTAATTCGCCCATCGTTTTTGCGCCATGAGAGCGGGCCATTTCTAATATTTTGCTATCAGGTCTTACAGAAGGACTGTACACCACGATATCCGCATCTGATGCTTTAGACGTGTGTCCATTATCTTCATATTCAACTTCGTTTTTTGACAGTATTTCCAAACTTTCTTGATCGAATTGTCCTTTCTCTGAAACGAAAACATCACCCATTTTGTGATCTAATATGAAATTCATAACGGACTTGTTGCTAAGTCCAAAACCGATCAATGAGAAATGCACAGCATTATCCCCCCTACAACCATGACAAAAATGGCATCGAGCACCCAAAATGAAATAGTGACATTGGATTCACTCTTCCCCTTAAGCTCGTAATGATGATGAATGGGAGCCATTAAAAAAACTCTGCGTTTCAGAACCTTCCAACTCACCACTTGAATGATATCACTTAAAGCCTCTATTATGAACACGGGAAATAGTAAAACGATCCATAATTCATAGCCGTACAGTACACCAAGCGCTCCAATATATCCTCCAAGTGCAAGAGATCCCACGTCTCCCATAAAAATCTTGGCCGGTTTCAAGTTGTAAAAAAGAAAAGCCAGAATCGCTCCGATGCTGGTCAACGTCATTGTTAACGGAAGTTGCCTGAAGATCGAGAGAACAACCAAGCCAATCGCACCGATCACGTAAATTCCACCGGCAAGACCATCCAATCCATCTGTGAGGTTCGATGAATTTGACATTCCAACGAGAAAGACCACAGCAAATAACGGATAAAACCATCCCATTTCCCATCGTCCGCCAAAAGGAATGTAGGTAGAAGTGTGAGGATTCATCCTTTCAACAATTGTGTAAACAACGATGGCTATGATAAATTGAAACACGAGTTTTTGTTTTGGATTCAATCCCTCAGAACTTTTTCTAAGTACTTTTATGACTCCATCAAAGTAACCAACAATGGAAAAAGCAAATGTTGAAAGTGCCAGAAGGATGACTTGAGGAGATTTATTAAAAGCCATGGCCACGATCACGGCAACCGGAACGAAAATCAATCCTCCCATCGTTGGGGTGCCCTCTTTGTAATTGTGCATATTAGGTCCTTCAGTTCGAATGTGCTGGCCTATTCCTTGATTCTTCAACCATTTGATGAATGGAAATTCGAAAATCAAAACCAAGACAAATGGAATCGATACTTCTAAAATTTCAAGCACCCAACGCTCTCCTTATCTCTCCCAAGATTTTCTCCATTTTGTACACTCTTGACCCTTTTACGATTATGATATCACCCGGATTGATCGTATTCAAGAATCTTTCAAGTGTATAGGGATGACCAAAGGGATAAAAACCATTTTTTGTGGTGAAAACGGCTTTTGGATGAAACTCATCAAAGATCTCCATAAGTCTTCTTTTTAGAGTATCTACACGAATCTCTTCCATCGGGGCAAGTACCCACACCACTTGTCCCATTTTTGAAGCGACTTCTGCTGTATTGTAAAGAGATTCAGGACTTGCATTGTACGTGTCATTCACGATCGTGTAGTTATTTACGATTTCAAAATTCATTCTTCCGTTTGGAAGCGAAAGATCTTTCAAATCATTCATCGACCACGACAAATTCATTTCATTCATCGCACTTAACGCCATTTCCATATCTCTTATCTGACCGTTTCCCCATATGCCGCTCAGAGCCAATTCGTAATTTACAATTGCAACATGAGTTTCCAATCCCGAATATTTCACTTCATCGATATATCTTGTGAAAATCTTTCCTTTGCATCCAATCAATTGTTTAAGTTTTTCGTTTCCATCGTAAATCACAACACCTTTTGTCCATTTGGAAATAGACGATTTCTCTTTTGCGACATCCATAAAGGCAGAGTGAGAACTTCCAATTGATGTTATTATCGAGAGATCCGGCTCGAAAATCATGGCAATTTCGGCAATATCACCTGGAAATCGAGCTCCAATCTCGATCACACAAAAATCAGGATCGTCTATTCCATTCAAGATCGAAAGGGACACTCCAACATGCGTGTTCATATTCCCGATGGTTTTGCAAACCTTTCCGTGCCTTTTTAACAGAGAAGCGAGGATCTCTTTTGTGGTGGTCTTACCAGTTGAGCCCGTAATTGCGATCTTGAAGGCATTTTTTATTTTCCACCTTGAGAGTTCTAAGAGTGATGTTCTGACGTCTTTTACCACTATGTGAGAACTTCCGTGTATTTCATGGTCTACGACTGCAAAAGCACCGGATTTGTAAACGTCTGAAACGAATTCATGACCGTCGAAATTCTCACCTTTGAGTGCAAAAAAAAGCTCTCCCTTTTTACATTCTCGCGAATCGGATCTGAAATGAGCTACCTCCGCGTCAGGCCCTTGCAAACTTCCATCAACAATTCTGGCAACTTCAGAGAGCTTCAAATTCTCCCCATCTCCTTGAGAATTTCAAAGGCCACATCTTTGTCGTTGAATGGAATCTCATATCCATCGAATATCTGAGTTTTTTCGTGGCCTTTCCCGGCTATTACCACACGATCGCCCTTTCGCCATTCCCTAAAAGCTTCTTTGATTGCCTCTCTTCGATCGGGAATTACACGAAGTTTAGATCTTTTGGAAATTCCTGATGCAACCTCGTTGATTATGATCGTTGGATTTTCGCTTTTGGGATTATCATTCGTCAAAAAAATCACATCTGCGTACTGCTGGGCCACTTTTCCCATTAGGGGGCGTTTTCCACGATCGGCTTCTCCACCCGCTCCAAAAACCACTATAACACGTCCTCTGGAAAGATTTTTTACCGTTTTGAGAACCGCTTCAAGTGCCGCTGAAGTGTGCGCAAAATCCACGTAAAAATCGTATTCTTTCCCATAATACCTTTCCAAACGACCTTCAACACCTTTGAATTCCCTGACAGCTCTTTTTATGATATCAATATCGATTCCAAATGAGTGTGCAGCGAGTATGGAAGCCGCCATGTTTTCGGCCATGAAACCGCCTATCGTCGGACTGAAAAAATCGTGGAGGGTTCCTTCGAGCTTCAAAGTAAAAGTTATTCCACCATCGTTTTCCTTAATGACTTTTAAAATCACATCGCCCCGTCGACCGTACGTTACAACTTTAAATCCACGTTTTTTTGCGAGAAAGGCATACCTGTTTGCCCACTTTCCAGCGTTCAGATTGACAAAAACTATGCCATTTGGCTTTACAAGATCTAAAAGATGCGCTTTCGCGCTGAAATAATTTTGAAAATTCATATGGGTATCGAAATGATCACGCGATAAATTCAAAAAGGCCGCTCGATCAAAATAGTACCCATCGAGACGCTTCATATCTAATCCCTGAGAAGAAGCTTCTATTGCCACGAATTCGGCTCCCTCTTTCAACGCCTTGTTTAAAAATTTGGCAGTGTACAGAGAAGATTGAGTTGTGTGCTCTGATGCCACAGAGTGAAGTGGAGTTGAGTTCAAAACCGTTGAAGTGAGCGCACACTTTTTGCCAGCAAGTGACATGATCTCCTTGAAAACTGTAACTGCTGTCGTTTTCCCCTTCGTACCTGTTACAGAAAAACTTTTGATCCTTTCATACACTCTTCCGTAAAATTCGTAAGAAACAAGTGCAAGTGCAAGACGACTGTCTTTGACCACAACAAAGGGTTTATCAGTATCAATGATTTTCTGACAGATAAAGGCCGCAGCCGGAGTTGTCGATGCAACGACGTGCGAGTCAAAACGCGTTCCTTCTATGCAAACGAATAGAAGAGAATCGGTAGAAGTTCTTGAATCATCGCAAATTCCTTCTAATTTCGGATTGTAAGGCAAAAAACGGTCCGTTACCAGACCGTTTTTCGTCAAAAGATCAACCACATTTATAAAATCCATCATCTTATTGAGTAAAAAGCATCTAACCCCTTATAAATAGCCGCTTCATCGAGTTTTTCTTCGATCCTGAGTAAGCGGTTGTATTTCGCTATCCTTTCACTTCTTGAAATAGAACCTGTTTTTATAAGTCCTGTATTCATTCCAACGGCAAGATCTGCGATGAAGGTATCTTCTGTTTCACCAGATCTATGGGATACGACACAGGTGAAACCATGTGTTTTTGCGTACTCCATAGTATCGAGAGTTTCAGTTACAGTGCCTATTTGATTGAGTTTGATGAGTATGGAATTAGAAGCCTTCAGCTCAATACCCTTTTTGAGCCTGTTTATATTCGTGACGTAGTTGTCATCTCCAATGATTTGAATTCGATTTCCCAGCTCTTTGGTGATCTTAACGAATCCATCCCAATCTTCTTCGTAGAAAGGATCTTCAATGGAAATAATGGGGTATTTGTCAACGATCTTCTTGTAGAATTCGAGGAGCTCATCAGTGGTGATATCCTTACCGCCAAAATGGTACTTTCCAGTTTTTTCGTTGTAGAAAGTATCCGGAGCACTGTCAAGTGCCACGTATATGTCTTTTCCAGGCTTGTACCCTGCGCGTTCGATCGCTTCCACGATAACTTCGATAGCTTCCTCGTTACTGGAAAGTCTTGGAGCAAAGCCGCCTTCGTCACCGACAGATGTGGCCATACCTTTTTCTTTGAGTATCGATTTGAGCGTGTGGAAAGTCTCCGCAGCGTATCTCAAAGCCTCTTTGAAATTCGGAGCACCGGCCGGGACGATCATGAATTCCTGAATGTCAAGCCCGCTGTCCGCGTGTTTTCCACCGTTTACGACATTCATCATGGGAGTGGGTATCGTCTTCGCATTTGGGCCGCCCAAATACTCGTAAAGTTCCATGTACGCAGAACTTGCCGCAGCTCGTGCCACTGCCATGGAGACCCCAAGAATTGCGTTTGCACCAAGGTTGGATTTATTTGGCGTACCGTCCAAATCTATCATCACCTTGTCTATGTAAGCTTGATCGAAAGCGTTCAAACCGATGATTTTTGGAGCTATGCGTTCGTTAACGTTGGAAACTGCCTTTTCAACACCTTTACCACCGTACCTTTTTCCGCCATCTCTGAGTTCAAGGGCTTCATTTTTTCCAGTAGAAGCTCCTGACGGTACGATCGCGCGTTCAACAGTTCCATCTTCAAGCGCAATCTCCACTTCAACCGTGGGATTTCCTCGGGAATCCAAAACTTCTCTTGCTTTTACCCCTACTACATCAACATGCATAAATTTTTCCTCCTTTTTTATTCAAAATGTCGTGAATTTCAAGAAAATTATACCACATACCTAATCGTTGATATCTTTGTACATTTTGTAAGTTGAAAATCTTGGCTTGAATTTGAAGATCGCAGCGGATCTTGGGGGCATTTCAATTTCGATTCTCGAGATTCTGGCCACAGCTTCACCTCTACCGATAATCGGCTCAAGTTCAACGTTGTGCATGAAGTAAGAGTAAGCGATCGGCACATCTTCATGCACATTTTCATCGGACAGGTTCGCAAAGAAAAACAGAGTGTTCTCAGGTTTTTCATTGTATCTTCCAAATCCCACTATCGGAGATGATGGATCGAATGTGATCTTCAGATATCTCCCACCTTTCAAAGCTGGCTCAACGCTCTTCACATTCATCACTTCGATAACGAATTCCCTGAATTTCCAATCCCATTGATGGCCATCCCATATCATCGCTCTTCTGTTGTCAGGATCGGGACCACCATTCATTCCATTCTCTTCTCCGTAGTAGATCAACGGATTGCCAGGATACGCAATTTGAAAAGTCAGTGCCATGCGCTTGAGCTGATCATTTCCATTAAGAGTCCAGTTGAGACGTGGACTGTCATGTGAAGAAAGCATGTTCCATGATTTTGAAAGCGCGTCTACACCGATTTCTTCAACCATTCGATCCAGTTCTCTTTTCACAATGTAAGGTTTGAATTTTCCCATCAAACCATTCAGAACAAGGTTTGCGAAATAGTAATTCATCACACCATCGAGCTTTGTTGCTTTTAACCACTCCAAAGGGTATGAACCCACCTCTCCAACAACGTAAGAATCCAAGTTCACACTGTGCACACTGTTAGCTATTAACGAATTGATTTCTTTACCAAGGTCGTGAGCACAATCGAGCCGCCAACCGTCTGCACCCATTTTTATGTAACGCTTAACAACTGAATTTTCATCTTCAAAAAGAATTTTACGCAACTTTTCATTCTTCAAATTAAGCTCGGGTAAGAGTTTGACATCGTACCATGAACGATACTGGTTGGGCCATTTTTTAAAATCGAAGAATTCCACAAATGGAGATTTTGGATCGTTAAAAGCCCCTCCCTTTCCATAACGTCTGGATCTGTTAAACCAAATTCCATCAGCCCCAACATGGTTGAATACTCCGTCTAACACGATCTTCATACCCCGTGCATGAGATTCATCGAAGAGACGTTTGAGAGATTTTTCATCACCAAATTGCGGATCGATTTTAAAAGCGTGAGTATCGTATTTGTGATTGGTAGACGCAAGAAAGATCGGTGTGAGGTAAAGCACATTCGCTCCCAATTCCTTAATATAATCGAGTTTATCCGTAATTCCATCTATATCTCCACCAAAAAATTCCATACCATGGGATTCACGGCTTGGAGTCTCTTCCCAATTTCTGATCTTTCCTCCATCACGTAAATAAAGGCCTGAATCCAACTTTTCGTTGAATTTTGGCCCTTTGTTGAATCTGTCAATGAATATTTGATACACTATCTGAGATTTTTTCCAGTCCATATTTATTTCGTATTGCTTTTCGCTTGAGTAGCATGGGAGCTGACTTTCGATGTGATTTTATTCGACCATCTACCACATCGATCGCCCCAGTATGCAAGGGTTTCACCGTTTTCTATTACTTCGTAGATTTCGCAATTGTTAGCACATCCGTCGCAGTAGAAAACTCTTGTGTCGTGCTTTACCTCTGTAATCTTGAACCCTTTGAAATTCGTGGTTTTTCCAGTTATCTCGATCTCGCGCTTTGCAAGCATCGCAACGCCCCAGGCGCCCATGATCTTGTTGTTCTTCGGCACTATCACTTCGTGCCCAACTGTACGCTCAAACGCTTTGACAATTCCTATGTTTTCAGAGACACCGCCTTGAAAAACAAATGTTGGAAGGAGTTCTTTTCCACGCGCCAGGTTGTTCAGATAATTCCTTACAAGACTCTCTGACAACCCCGCTATTATGTCTTCTGACGTTGCTCCCATTTGCTGTTTGTGTATCATATCCGATTCGGCAAAAACTGTACAGCGCCCAGCTATTCTGACTGGGTTTTTGGCTCTTAAAGAGTAATCTCCAAATTCTTCTATTGGAATTCCGATTCTCTCAGCTTGATGATCCAAAAAAGATCCTGTTCCAGCGGCACAAACGGTGTTCATGGCAAAATCCACAATCGCACCATTTCGTATGAATATGATCTTAGAATCCTGACCACCTATTTCGAAGATCGTGGAAACATCTGGAACTTCGCGTGTGGCTGCGTAGGCGTGTGCGGATATTTCATTTTTTACCATATCAGCACCAACCACAACGCCTGCCAATTGCCTCCCACTTCCCGTCGTTCCAACGGCTATGATTTCAATCTCACCGTAATTTTTTTTCAACGTTTCGTAAGCTTCCACCATGCCATGCTTGATCGTGATGATCGGATTTCCCTTTGTTCGAATGTAAAGCCCTTCCAACACTTCGTCGTTTTCGTCTATGAAAACCAACTTTGTAGTCACAGAGCCAACATCTATGCCAAGCGCCATTTTTTTAGCCAATTCAAACACCTCCATTAATGAGAAACAACAGCCGTACTCTTTTTCTCACGAGTTCCAGATTTTGACAATTTCCTTTCCTTTATCATATCGACGAACGCTTCGAGCCTTGTGATAAAACCCGCTTCTCCCGTTTGCTCATCGAACGAGAGACTTAAAACGGGTATATCGTAATCTTTACTGACTTTGGAAAGAATCTGTTTTGCAGCAGTTTCAGGAAGACAGCCAAATGGTTGAACTTGTATCACTCCATCAAATCCTTTTTGTTTGTAAAGGATGGTGTTCATGACGCTCTCCTGACCGTCGCCACCTATGAAGAAATCGAGATATCCCTTGTTCACTTCTGACATGTGATTAAGATGTTTCTTCGCCCTTATGATCCTGTCCAAAGTCCAGTTGGTAACCCACAAGGATCTGTCCACATCCACACCCATGTAAGCGAGTTTTTTCTCTATTTCAAGATTGTTGCTGTAATCCATAAGCATGTAGGCCTCTCCAACCAGCCCTATTTTGGGAAGATCTAAATCTTCCACGTGTTCCACCGAATCCATTCTTTCTAATTCTTCAGCAAGAATTTTTTTCACGGCTCTCACCTTATTCGGTGCATGGTGAATTCGTTCAAATGCCCTTTTAAAGGCCTTTTCTGTAGAACCGGTTATTTTTTCCCTGGGAATGAGATGATAGAGCTTTCTTTCCAACTCTTCTATTGCGTAAACTTTCCATCCGGCTATTACAAAGGCTCTTATTCCAGTCCACGGTGCATGCCACCCAACGAGTTTGATCAGCTTTTTGAAAAATCTTGGTATTCCCTTGTACCATGGAGGATAAATACCTTCGACGTTCACAATTTCAAAGTTGTTTAATCCCCTATCTTTCAATATCTTCGAATAAAGAGGACTGTAGTAGCCAAAACGACAAGGGCCATAACTCTCTAAAGACACGATCTTGAAGTATTTGTCAGGATTCTCTTCTAAAACTTTCATAAACTGTCCAAGCAATATCTTGAATGGAAAGCACATACCTTCTGGAGAATTCGAGACGCCTCTTTTCAACGTTTGAGAATTGCTTGGATCTGGAGTTATCACATCGTATCCAAGTATTTGAAAAAAACTCTCAAACGCGGCGTAAGAGTATCCCATTCTCGGGAATATGTAAGTAGCCTTACGACGCAACAAGACCATCTCCCTTTTTCACCCGTATCAGATCTATGAATGCTTCTATTCTCGTTACAAGGCCAGCATCTCCGGTTTGCTCGTCTACAACTATGTGCATTAAAGGCTTACCCGTCTCCTTTGAATAGAGATCGAGAAGCTTTTCGTAGATAGCACCTATTCCACAGTTAAAAGAGGAGATCGTGATCACACCATCAATATCCGGAGAATCCATGTAATACATTCCACCTTTGGCTGCAACGTTTGCCTGATGCCAAAAGAGATCTTTTATCATGTATTTGGTATATTTTTTGTACACTTTAGGATTCAACATATCCGTAACGACCACACGCACATCCGCTTCTTCAAGACGCTTAATCACATCGCCGTTCATGTAAGAATCGTATATATCATACGGAAAACCTGCAAGCGCCACTTTGTATTGCCTTTCTTTCACAGGTTTGTCAAGTAAATCATCAAGATTTCGAATATTCCTCACAACCTCAATGAAATTGTGTCCATTTCTCAGACAGTTCGTGGCTTTTTCTTGATATATCACTGCCTCTTTCACAGCTTTTTTCACATTTTTGACCGACGCTCCGAGTTTTCTACCAATTTCACCGAAAGCATCGAATAAAGGTTTTCTGCCCTGATTCATATACATGTTAACGCTTAAAATTCTATCCGCATCCTTGCTAAAAACACTTTTTATAAGATCGGGCATTGCGGCGAGCTTTGAACACGTGTACTTGTATTTATCTTCACTCACCACACGAGGCACAAAGACATAATCCACATCTTTCTTGTCCAACAAGTACTTCACATGCCCATGATAAACCTTAACGGATATGCATATATCGTCTACTGCATTCGATACGCCAAGGTTCAATATGGTCTTGTTTGTGGGTACGGATAAAACCATATCGTGCCCGAGCGATTCAAAAAAACCGTACCACATTGGGTAGTAAACGTAAAAGTACAATCCTCTCGGTATCCCTATTTTCACATTTTCCTCCAAATGTCAACTAATTTCCTTTTATTTTACCACACTTGAAGATCAAGAAACAAAAGGCGCTCATAGAGCGCCTTTTGAAGAATATTCAAATCTTTTAAAGTAGCGGGCTTTCAGTTAATTGTTACAACTCAATGTCCTGCCGCTGCAGCCTCGTTCCACAGGTACATGAACTCGGCAACATCATTGCCATCTATTCTGTTGTCCTTTGGTATTCCAATGTCGTACTTCGCTATGATGGAAGACGATGGATTCGTTTCATTCAAAGCATCAATCAACATGTTGTAATCTTCCATGTTAACGCTATCGTCATTGTTGAAATCTGCGGCTTTCCAATCGAGATTTTTGGGTGAGAATATCGGAGAGTAGAACCACTCTCCAAATGCCGCGAATTTCCATCCAGGAACTTTTCCACTGTCATATTCCGCTTCAGTAACAGCAGGCTGCATCCAGTAGCCATTCATTCCCCAGGTTGTACCCCATGAGTTTCTTACAATCCAAACTGTTGGGTAGGTGACACCGTTGGAAGCCGTAAGGTTGTCCTTCCATCCAACGATTTGAACCGCATGTCCTCCAACGTAAGTTGGAGTGGCTGGCGCAACGAAAATACCACTGCTGTATGAGAAAAATGACGCTGGCACCATGTAAGCCACACTGACAGAACCGTACTTCATTATCATGGTCTTTATCGCGTTTATGTAACTGTTATAGTCAACGTTGAAATAGTACGACTCTTCTGGAGCTCCAAGAAGTAGCATGGTTCCTGTAGTATGAACGAGATCTTTTTGCCAATCAGGATTTTGCGGATTCCAGGAAATCCACGGAGTATTCTCATAAGCTTGATAAGGAAAATCAACTGCCGGTGGAGTTCCATACCTAATCGAATTGTACATCGAAAAGTACTGGCTACCACCACCATCGTAGTTAGAATCTTGAACCGACCACCAATTATTGGATGATAGAAGATCCCAGTCCACATCGTGATAGGAGACGAATTGTGTGGAGAGTATCGGAGTTGCGCCAAGGAAAGGGTAATCTCCCACAACGCCTTGGACCATCATGGCACTTTCTAGCGTCTCGACTGTTGAAAATGCCCAACATGTACCGTGCCAACCTTGATCCTTTATGGGTGTAACATAAGATACACCGTTTACGTCTCTGAGATCGTAGTTCGATGGAATGGAACTTTCATCCATTGTAAGTGGGTTGAAAAGTGTGTAAGAACTCATTATCATATTGTCAGTAGTCGTGAGATGTCTCGTTATCATATCCATCATTATCTGTTTTGGAAGTGGCTTCCAACCGTTCAAAATGGAGAGTTCTTGAATGGTCTTTCCTTCGAATTTCGGATTCAACTTTGCAACCCATGGCAATCCATGAGACGCGTTGTACGTGTTTATTTGATTAATGGTTTCCTGATTGATAACACTCTGAGCCGTTATTCCATTTGCCATAGAAAAAACAGTGAATATCATCAGTATGGATATCAGTAAAAATACGGTCTTTTTCATCTCAATCACCTCGTTCACATCGACTGGCTACTTGCCACAGAAATTCCTGAGATTGCAGGAACCGTGACAATGCCATCGATGATCTTATTGGAATTGTCTTTAAAAACAGGATTGAGATTTGAATAGCCTTCAGCACCGAAGTTTCCCTCGTAAATCAATCCAACGTAAGCAAGAGACCCTGTGTATGTAGATGGAACAGTACATTCAATTTCCACAGCGATATCTGTAGCAGACGTGGATGGGGCTGCTGAAACCGTTGGATCTACGAATCCCCTGTACACTGTCAAAACTCCACTTGTTGCATTGTAGGTGTAATTAGACAGGTTGACCTTTCCAGTCTCCATGTCCGGGAATGTGACCTTGTCGATCTTGAGCCCAGGAGCGATCGCAAGAGAGAACTGCGTGTACATCAAGCCATTGTTTGACGTTATATCCGTGTGATCAACCGGATCGTTTATTATCTGATGAGAGCCAGATGCGTAAGCCGTAACATTCGGAACTTTGACATATGCCGTGAATGTAGCTCCGGTTGCCACTGTTGTTTTGTCGTAAGAAACGTACATCTGAGGGATATCGTTGTTGGAGTAGCGTTCGCTTAAAGTGAAAAGCGCCCACGTATTACCCCCCATATTTCCAAGTGAGTTAACTGGGAACCAAATGATGGAGTATGGACTTCCCAGTTCAAATGACGGTACGTAGATGTAATGTCCACTTGCAAAATCGTAAACCGGTATGGAGGAATGTCCAGTGGCCGATACAACCATGTCGTTGTATTCGGTGGCATCGATCACGTAGAACGGCTGATCACCAAAAGTTGCGGTTTCCGGAAGCATTTCCCATGTATCAGTTGTAGGATCTATTGCAAGTCTTCTCCTCACGTAAAGACCGGTTGTGGGATCTTTGACGTATTTGTAGAATTTAACGTATATGCTGTCAAGAAGTTTGCCTTGATCTGAGGTCCAGCTGATATCCGCGAATCTCCCTTGCGGATGTGAACCCATCCCATAGAATTCTCCAGCAGTTCTATCAGAAACTGCAACGTAAAGAGTTGGGCCAGCTGTGAGTATTTGAAATTTATAAACCGCTGCTGGAACGTAAGAGTCCTTAATTTTAACTTGGAATGTGTAATTGCCGTCCGGAAGGTTCGAAAACGTTACGTTTGTTGCTGTCGTTGTAGTCCAAGTTGCTCCCAATGTGTAAAGATATGTGTGTGGTTGCCCATCAAGTGATTTCCAATTAACGGATACAGTGTTAACTCCATAAATCGTTGGTGTGCTGAGCACTTCAAGAGAGCTCACATTGAAATTGACAGTGTTTTCTCCCTCTTTACCCATGTTGTCCTTTGCGACGATCTTGGCGGTGTAATCTCCTGGAGTTGCTATGCTGGTTGCAAAAGATGTTAGAGCTGAATTGTTCAACAACACGGTAACAGGAGTTGAGCCCGCTTTTGAGATGCTAAGAGTGTACTTGAGATTCTCTTGGCTGCCTACCCATTTGAAGGTTATGGGTTGATCGATCGGATAAGCTGATACGTTAATAGAGCTCGGTGCCGTAAAATGTACACTTGGAGCTGGCAGCAAAAAACATCCGCTCAGTGCCAAAACCAGCACGATGAAAGATGCCGTAAGTACCAGCAGAGAGGTTTTTCCTCTTACTTTCAAAATTTCCATCCCCTTTCTTTTTGTAAATGCACATCAAAAATTATACATCTTCTTAAACATCCTGTCAACTCTTAAACACAACAATAAAAAAGTGTAAAATTGCACCATTGTCCATCTCATAGTTCTCCAGAGAGAATTACAGTACCCTGTACAGAAGTTGGGCGTATATTCTGGCGGCCATCAGAAGATCGTCCAAGGCTATTCGTTCATCCGCTTGATGCTCTGTCGATTCTCTTCCAGGGAAAAGCGGTCCGAATGCCACAGCATTTGGAATCGCGCGTGCATAAGTTCCGCCACCTATAGCGATCAAATAAGCCTTCTCTTTCGTCACATCTTCGTACACCTCAGAAAGTAGTTTTACAAGCTTGCTTTCCGGAGAAACGTAAAGCGGACCTTGATCATGAGTGCGTGTAACACTCATGTTATTTAACGCCTCTTTGATCTGAGATTCTATCATGTTGACGTTGAAGAATATCGGATATCGTATGTTAAGAGTGAGTTTCAACGTACTATTCGTGATCTCCACTACTCCAAGATTAACCGTTAAATCTCCAGAGACATCATCACTACCGGCTATTCCCAGTGACTTTCCATTCGTTTCGTAGCCGATTTTCTCGTTGATCTTCTTCAAATATTCGTTGAGTTCTTCATCGTCGAGTTTTATTTTTTCAACCAGTTCGAAGAGTGCCGATGCGGCATTGACTCCCTCTTGTGGTTTTGAACCGTGGGCTGATTTTCCAAAAGCCTTCACACTTATTTTTTCCCCATCAATGTCCGTCTCAATGTGCGCGTCGTTTTGTGGCTTGAAATTTTTAATTAACTCGATGACATCATCATTCTTAACGTCAAGTATCAATTCGGCATTGGCGATAACCATATTCGACGCTTCTCCACCTTTTAAGGATACGAGTGTCGCATCGCCTTTGATCGGCTTTGGATTTCTTACGGCCGATATTTCGAAGTTTACGATCCCTTTTTCTGCGTATATTATTGGAAAATCCGCATCGGGTGTGACTCCCCAATCTGGCATCTCTTCGTGTTCAAAATAGTGTTTTACGCCCATCCATCCAGTCTCTTCATTCGTTCCGAAAATGATTCTTACCCGATTTTTAGGCTTGATTCCCAGTTCTTTAACGGCTCTGAGTGCAAAGAGAGCCGCAATTGTCGGCGCTTTGTCATCAATCGCACCTCGGCCAAAAAGGTAACCATCCTTTATCACCCCTCCGTAAGGATCGACTGACCAGCCTGTTCCCTCTGGAACAACATCAAGATGACCAAGCACTCCGAATAATTTTCCGGAATCCCCAAATTCCACGTGTCCAGCGTAGTTATCAACATTTTTGACTTTGAAGCCATATTTCTCGCCGAGTTTAAGAGCGTACACCAAAGCTTTCTTTACTTCTTTGCCAAACGGTGCATCTTCTTCGAATTCACCTTGAACCGATCTGAACTTTATCAGTTCACTTGCCTCTTTAAAAAGTTCTTCCCTCAATGAAAGCACGATTCGATCCAGCTCTTCATTCACTAAGATCCCTCCAATTCAAATACGATTATTGCGTCGAAAAAATTGTAAATACCGATCTACAACATCATTTTACCATGATCAATTACCCATTTATGAATAGATAAAAAATTCATGCCCTTTTTTCAGAATTTATGATATAATCCATTCTCGACTACCTGAAACGGGAGGTAATTCGATTGGGAAAGGACTTTAGAGAGAAGATGGAGGAAATATCTTCTCTGATAAAAAACGACGAGATCCGTGACTACGCTTCTTTAGATGTAGTTTGGGACGATGATAGAGGCTATATTATCGAAAACGAGAACGAAGTTTTGGATGAAATGGTCTGGAATGGCTTGACGCAATCAGAAGCCAAAACAAGATTGAAAGAATACAAGGAAATTTTAAAAAAGGCTTCTTCAATGGTTAAAGAATTAGTGAACGAAAACGTAATATCCTCTGAAGACGAGATATGGGACTACATCGATGAAGAGGAAGATTACTACGACGACGAAGACGAGGATTGATCTTCAGAGGATTTCACATTTTCCCTTCACGCGAGTAAGGAACACCGAGCGCTGATGGCGCACCGAATCTCTTTTTCATCTTTTCACCTGAAGTGAACAGCATAACTATTATTGTGAAGAGATAAGGGAACATTTTCATTATGTTGGCTGGTATTGGAATCTGAGCGACTTGCAAACCAAACTGGAGTACGCTTATCCCTCCAAAGAGATACGCTCCGGCCATGGCAATTAGAGGATCCCAGATGGCGAATATAACCAGCACGATCGCGATCCATCCACGACCAGCACTCATGTTTTCCACCCACATGGGAGTATATGCAAGAGAAAGATAAGCACCTCCAAGTCCAGCAAATGCTCCTCCCACAATTGTGTATACATAACGCGTTAGACTCACATTTATTCCCCTGGCATCAGCAGCTGATGGTGCTTCACCAACGGCTCTTAAATTCATGCCAGCTTTCGTTTTATAAAGAAACCACCAAACGAGTGGAACGATTATGTATCCGACGTATACAAGAGGATCCCTATTGAACAGTACCTCGCCTACAATTGGAATCTTCCCAAGAAATGGTATGCTAAAATTTGATAAAGCCTGAGCTTGCATGCCCACATACCTTTGTCCCCAAAAACCGCTAAGTCCCGAGCCAAGAAAAACGAGCGCAAGCCCGCTGACTACCTGATTGGCACGCAATGTAACGGACATAAAGGCATGTAAAGCGGCCAACACTGCTGCTGCAGCCATAGCTGCTACAACGGCCAACAGTAAGTTGCCAGTGTTGTAAGAGACGGCAAAACCGGTGAATGCACCTATGAGCATCATACCTTCAACACCGAGATTGAGCACTCCGGATCTCTCGGCCAGTAATTCTCCAATGCTTGCAAAAAGAAGAGGTGTACCTGCCCTTATAGCACTTGATATCGTGGTAGTCATGATGTTCTGAGTCATGCTTTCAGCCACCTCAATTTGTAATGGAGTAGCGCTTCACCGGCTACGAATGAGAAAAGTAGCAGGCCTTGAAATGCGTTAACGAGAGAGAAAGGTATCTGGAGAAAAAGTTGGATTTGTTGAGTACCAACGATCAATCCCCCAAAGAGAAATGCCACCACGACTGTTACGAATGGATTCAACCTTGCGAGTAAGACTATTATGATTGCGGTATAGCCATATCCCGGAGAGAAATTTGGTTGTAGCCTGAAAAGCACACCACTCATCTGCATCATGCCACCAAGGCCTGAAAGCGCCCCGCTTACAGCCATTACGATAACGATCATCTTTTTAACATTTATCCCTGCATATTCGGCGGCCTTTGGATTGTCACCGGATATATCTATTTCGAATCCAAATCTTGTCCATTTGAGAAGATAGTAAACGAAAAAGGAAGCAGCGATTGCTAAAAACATCCCTAAATTGATACCATTCGCAGTGTATTGAGGTAAGATAGCAGCTTTCGGAAATTCGGCAGTTATGGGAAAATTGTAACTTGCAGGGTCTCTCCACGGACCATAAACAAGGTAGTTAACCCAGTAAATGGCTACGTAGTTGAGCATTAGAGTACTCAATATTTCATTTACTCCGAGTCGCGCTTTCATTACTCCGGCCAATGTCCCCCAACCTGCTCCAACTCCAGCCCCCAAAAGTGCAATCAGAGGTAACATGATCCATGGATTAGAGATGTGATTGAAGAGAAACAACGCTCCCCATGTGGCACCAAATGCTCCCATGTAGAATTGTCCTTCAGCCCCTATGTTCCACAGTTTCATTTTAAACGCTAACACCAAGCCAAGGGATGTGAAAAGCAATGGTGTCATGGAAATCAGACTTTGTGTCAGACCGGCAATCGTTCCAAAAGGCCAGGAAACGAGTTGAATGTAAGCATCTATTGGATTTTTTCCAAGAGAAAGAATGATAAAACCGAGTATCACCAAAGAAACCACAACTGAGAGTACGGACATCGATAAAACGGAAAGTGTAGAAGCGCTTTCATTCCTCTTTTCGATTTTAAGTCTCATTTTTTCACCTTTCTTACACCAGCCATCATGAGGCCGATCTCTTCAAGATGCGACTCATCTGGTTTGCTATATCCAATTATTTCTCCTTCATAAAGCACTGCGACCCTGTCAGACAGCGTGAAAATTTCTTCCAGATCTCCTGCGACCAGCAAGATTGCAGTACCGTTGTCTCTCGCTTTTAGTAGAATTTTATAAACGAATTCTATGGCTCCAACATCCAATCCACGAGTTGGGTGAACCGCTATTATGAGCTTTGGATTTAAGGAGAGTTCACGCGCCAGGACAACCTTTTGCATGTTGCCACCTGAAAGATACTTCACCTCTAAGTTCAAAGATGAGGTGGATATGAGATATTCATTCACGAGCTGTTCAGATGGCCTTTTCAAACGAGACGAATTGAAAAGGTATGGGTTCAAATAGAATTCCGGAACTCTAAAAGGTTTTTTCAAAAAAAGATTGTAGTAAATCGGTAATCCGCCACAAAGGGCCACTTCCTTTCTGTCTTGCGGAATGTAAGCAACACCACTTTTCATTCTGCTCACAACACTGAGAGGGCGCATCGTTTCTCCTTCGATTTTAACTTCTCCTGTGTATTTTCTGAGGCCGTAAATGGATTCGGCGAGCTCTCTTTGGCCATTACCTGCAACTCCTGCTATTCCAAGTATTTCACCTGATTTGACTTCCAAGCTCACACCACGGACAGCGTAGATCCCTTTATCTCCTCTTGACCATAGATCCTTAACTTCAAGTTCGACTTTTTTCGGTGCCGATGGCTTTTTGAGGATTTTTAAAACCACATCACGGCCAACCATCTTCTTGGCGAGTATTCTCTCGCTAACTTCATCTTTCTTAAGTGTATCTATTACCTTTCCGTGTCTCATAACCGTGATTCTATCTGAAACTTCTAACACTTCCTTGAGTTTGTGACTGATGAATATCACAGAAGCACCGTATTTAACCATTTCTTTTATGGTTTTGAAAAGATTCGTAGCCTCTTGAGGTGTGAGTATTGCCGTAGGTTCATCCAATATCATTATTTGAGCGTTCATGTAGAGAAGTTTTAAAATTTCAACACGTTGTTGTTCACCTGCCGAAAGTTGCCATATACGACTGTCTGGATTTACATTCAAACCGAACCTTTCAGCAAGATCTTTCACTTTCTTTCTAACTAAATCCACTTTAGGCGATATTTTAGAGCCCTTGAGTCCAAGGGCTATATTTTCGGCAACACTGAATGAAGGCACAAGACTGAAATGCTGCTGAATCATGCCAATTCCATATTCCATCGCACGATGTGGTGAAGTGATTTCTGCTCTTTCGCCGTTAATGTATATCTCTCCTTCATCCTGTCTGTAAATGCCAAAAGTGATATTCATCAAAGTTGTCTTTCCAGCACCATTTTCTCCTAAAAGCGCGTGAACTTCACCCTTTTTAAGGGTGAAGTTCACGTGATCATTTGCTAATACACCTGGAAAGGATTTTACTATACCTGAGAGTTTAAGAACGATATCGCTCATAGCACCAACCTTTGTTATTTACTTTGCGGTATTTTCCCCACTACTCCATTGACAAACCACTGCATAGAGAGTAGCTCATTATCGCTCATGATCTTGCCACTTTGAATTCTGAGTTTTCCATTTTGATCGTAAATTGGCCCTTCAAAGACATGAAAATTTCCAGTCTTAATTTCATTCTCCATCGCCATAACGAGTTTTTGAACCGATATTGGAACCAATTTGCTCATTGGAGCGAGTTTCACGATGCCTGTTTCCATTCCCTTCCAATAAAATCTCGATTTCCATGTGCCGTTTAACACGCTTTTCACATCAGGCACGTAGAATTTAGACCAATCCCATATTGGAGCTGTTAAGTAAGCATCTGGTCCGAACTTTTCCATAATGGAATCGTACCCTATCGCATAAACGCCTTTGCTTTGGGCAGCTTGAATGGCAGCTGGTGAATCCTGATGCTGAGCAATTACATCACAGCCACTATCGATAAGACTGAGTGCAGCTTCTTTCTCAACTGGTGGATTATACCATGAATAGGTCCAGACAACGTGCACGATTGCTCTGGGATTGACAGCTCTGACTCCAAGTGTAAAAGCATTTATTCCCCTGACAACTTCAGGTGTTGGGTACGCAGCAACGTAGCCAACCTTTCCACTCTTCGTCATCACCCCGGCTATAAGTCCACTGAGATAACGTGGTTCGTACATTCTTCCAAAATACTCGCCAAGATTGTGGGCAAGTTCATACCCGGAGCACATTTCAAATATCACATCTGGATGCCTTTTAGCGGCTTGAACAACCTGATTCATGTAACCAAAACTCGTGGTGTAAATGAGATTATATCCCTTAGAAGCAAGGGTGTTCAGCACATTCAGAGAAGGTGCTCCCTCTGGAACATTTTCTATATATGTGATCTGGACTTGGTTATTGAAAGCTTTCTTCAAAGCCACCACTCCACCGTCATAGTGCGCCTGAGTCCAACCGTGATCGTTAACCGGGCCAACGAAAATGAAACCAATTTTCAGAGGAGATGCAATAGCAAGGATACCGATTGACAGTAACAGCACTACCAAAAAAAAGAATTTAGATTTCACAAATAATCCCTCCTTAACTTTCATCATTTAGGAATTTTGCCAACTACACCCTGAACAAACCAATTCATGGAAAGCAAATCTTTATCGGACAGTGTTTTTCCAGATGGTACGATAAGTTTACCGTTTTGATTGTAGATTGGTCCATCAAAAACGTGAAAATTGTGAGTCATTAATTCCTCTTTCACGGCTTCCACGAGCTTTTTGGTTTGTGGTGGAACAAGATTTGTCATGGGAGCTATGTCAACGATACCCGTATCCAATCCACCCCAGAATTTTCTCGGTTTCCACGTTCCATTCATGACCGATTTTATCTCTTTTTCATAGAAAGCACCCCAATTGAAAGTCGCTGAAGTGAGATAATAGTTTGGAGCGAACTTTTTCATGTCTGTGTTGTATCCGATGGCGTAAACATGATTTTCTTCTGCAGCTTGAATGGGCGCTGCGGAATCCGTTTCTGATTTTATAACGTCAGCCCCTGCATTTATCAACGAGAGTGCAGCCTCTTTTTCAGCGGGAGGATTGTACCAGCTGTCTACCCATACCACATGAACTGTGGCGCGGGGGTTTGTCATCCTGACACCAATGGTAAAGGCGTTTATTCCCCTGACAACTTCAGGTGTAGGAAATGCCGCAACGTATCCGATTTTCCCGCTTTTTGTCGTCGCACCCGCGATGAGACCTGTTAGGAATTCCGATTGGTAAATTCTTCCAAAGTAATCTCCCATGTTTGGAGCTGTAAGATAGCCAGAGCAGTTTTCGAATATCACTTTAGGAAACATCTTTGCGACTCGTGCAGTTGAATCCATGTAGCTGAAGCTCGTCGTGAAAATAAGGTTGTATCCGTGACTGGCGAGGGATTTCAAAGCACTGACTGCAGGTGCACCTTCCGGAACACTTGCGATGTAAGTTGTTTGAATTTTATCCCCAAATACCTTTTGCACGTACAGCTTTCCTAAATTGTGCGCATAGGTCCATCCTGCATTCCCAACCGGACCCACATAGATGAAAGCCACTTTTAGTGGTAGCGCTAAAAGTGACGTTCCAACTAAAGCGAGAAGAAAAATCAGAAACAGTTTTTTCATATTCTCCCTCCTTATATAATAAACCAACTTTAAAAGTGAAGTCATTTGACTTCAGCAATTGCCTTTCGGTGTCTGGCCCTCGCTGTGCTGCAGAGGTCGCCTGCAAGGCAATTTGCTTTCCGTCAAATTTAAATTATATTTCGGATTTGAAAAAGATTTAGTATAAATTAAAATTTTTTAAGAAAGAAAAAATATTGCCTTGGTACATTTGCGATTATTTTACCATGATATGCTAATATAATGCAAATGTTTCATAATGAAAAAAATTCCAAAATGATGCGGGGGTGAAAAGGCTTCTTTTGTAAATTATGTGAGAGGCTGCCAAGATTATGAAAATTGGAATAGTGGGAGCAACTGGAGAAGTGGGAAGAGCCATGATAAAAGTTTTAGAAGAAAGGGGACATGATTTTGGAGAATTGGAATTCTTTTCATCGGAAAACTCTGCCGGGACAACATTGAAATTCAACTCAAGATCTGTGAAAGTTAAAAAGCTAACAAAAGAAGCAATGAAAGAGGGCTTTGATTATTTACTTTTTTCTGCCGGAAAGGAAGTATCAAAAAAATTCGCTCCAATAGCGGCTTCATGTGGTGCCACTGTGATAGACAATTCATCGGCTTTCAGGATGAATTCGGATGTTCCACTTGTAGTACCTGAAATCAATGCGAATGTTTTGAAAGGATATCACGGAATAGTGGCAAACCCGAATTGCTCCACAATTCAGCTCGTTCTCGCCTTAAATCCTCTTCACGTTCTATACAAATTAAAACGCATTATCGTTACAACCATGCAAGCAGTTTCTGGAAGCGGAAGAAAGGGTATAAATGAGTTGGAATCCGAGATAATCAATGACTCAGAACCGATGGTGTATTCAAGAAAAATCGCGTACAACTGTATTCCGCAAATAGGCCCCTTTCTCGAAAATGGATTCTCAGAAGAAGAAATGAAAATGGTCAACGAAACGAGAAAGATCATGAACTGTGATTGCGACGTAGAAGCTACAACTGTTAGAGTGCCCGTAATTTACGGCCACTCCGAATCTGTGTACGTTGAGTTTGAAAAGAGTTTCAACTTAGATGGAGTGAAAAGAGCGTTCAAAAATGCTCCGGCTGTTAAAGTGTGGAAAGACTATCCAACAGCCTTGGAAGTGGTTGGCAATGATTTCTCCCATGTGGGAAGAATCAGAATTTCACACAATGGAAAAGCATTGATATTTTGGAATGTGGCGGATAACATTAGAGTTGGTGCCGCCACTAACGCCGTAAAAATACTCGAATATTTTTTGAAATAATAGGGACACGGTGCATGATAGGGCACGGCGCGCCGTGCCCATAGTGTCGTCATATCTGGCAATCTTTGTATCTTAGGTATCATGATTTTAATCATACCGCCATTCATCATTTTTTTACAGGTTTAGTGTATACACAGATTTCAGTGTTTTTTTAGTGTGTGTAATCGTAAGAGAGATTTTTGAGCAATTGATCTCAATCAGGATCGGAGAAGGTGATTATTATGCACACATGAAACAAAGAGCTTGAATTGTTCCATTGAAAATATGCTATAATCCTTACACTTATTAAAATCCGAAGGGAGGAACTTCTGGCTTTTCCAGAAGGAAGGCATGATTAAAGCGGGAAGTATCGTTGAAGGTACCGTCACTTCGATTAAGAATTTCGGCGTTTTCGTAAAACTCGAAGATGGAATCGACGGGCTTGTTCACATCTCCAAGGTAGCTAACGGCTACATAAAAGATGCATCAGAATACCTCAGCGTTGGACAAAAAGTCAAAGTTAAGGTGTTGAAAGTTGGTGAAAATGGGAAGATAGATCTTTCAATAAAAGACGCTGGAGTAGTCCTTGAAAAGAAACAAATCAAAGGTCGAAAGAATGAAGGACCAACTGATTTTGAGAAAAAGTTATCTAAATTCCTGAAAGATAGCCAGCAAAAATCCGGCGATTTGAAGCGTAGAGCAGAAAGATATCGCTGATATTCAATTTTGAACATCTCGGGGGTGCGCAATAAGACGCGCACCTTTTTTAAATCCTTTTCTTTCCATATTCATTCCAAAGAAAGCCGAACCAGAACCCGTCATCATAACAAGCTTATGTTCTCTTAATCTTTCATATGCTTCTTTTACCACCGAAGGATAGGTCATTTTCGCAACTTCCTCAAATGTGTTGTACATATTTTCCTCGGCTAATTGTACGTCCCTACTTTTTAGTGCCGAGTACAGTGTCATCGGATTACCTTTCCGACTGGAAATTCGCATTCTATCCACCAATTCGTACATGTAAGATGTCGCAAATCTTGTTTTAGGAACGTAGAGTTCTATGGATGCGTCAAATGGCTCTAAAACTTTGATTTTTTCACCTTTTCCTTCAACAAGACCACATCCTCCTTCTACGAAAAAGGGAACATCGCTTCCCACTTTTTGGGCCATTTTCACTATCCCATCCACTTCGTATTTTTTGCAGAGATACCACAAAATTGCGGCAGCATCTGCACTTGCACCGCCCAAGCCGGCTCTTGATGGTATGCCCTTGTGAAGCCGTATCTTTAAATTGGTTTTGATACCGGTCTCACTTTCAAAAACTCTAACAGCTCTGTAAACGGTGTTGTTATCGTCCCAACGCAGCGCACTGTTCGATTCGAAAGATTCCACCTTCGATTCTACTATCTCGATCGAATCGTACAAAGATATATTGTGCATTAAACTTAAAATATCGTGGTAACCATCCTGACGCTTTTTGAGAACTGCTAAATACAAATTAACCTTTGCGTAAGCTTTTATGATCATCCTAATAATGCTTTCCCATTAATTTAATTCTTTCCCGCTCGCGTATGATCCTTCCCGTGCGTGGATCCACTACCTCACACTTTCCGTCGACGATAGCCGTGGAAATTTTTCCAAGCCCAATGGTAGAGCCCGAAAAATTCGGAGTATCAAGATATCCCATCTTGAGGGCAGCGTGGTAAGTATTGGGGTCAAGAAGCGGGTCTTGAGCATTTGAGAGTTTGCGAATTGCGTCGATTAGTACGTGAGCATCATCCTCAAGAACTTTTACTCTGTTTATGATTTCGGGATCGTTCTCGATGTTAGGCAGTCCCTTCACGCATTCTTCTATAACTTGACGTGCGATCTTGGCTGATTGAATGATCTCATGAGCGCGTGCTACGTGATCAGCTTCTGTGAATGAAACCACGTGAACAATCTGAGGTTCCAATTCCATAGCCTCTGTAATTGAGAACGCGAGTTGCCCTTTGGCTCTATCCATATCAGCTGGAAATGCCATAAGGCCTGGACGCACCTCCGTTATAACCTTGAATTCCTCATCTTCAAGGCTAGTTATGAGTTTCTTGGCTGCGATCATCTTGGCAAGATCCATTTTAGGACTGAGGCCAGCTGGTGTGTTCATCATGTATTGAGCAACGTAATTTTTTACACCGAGTTTCTTTGCAACGTATGCTGCCACATAAGCCATTGCCACGAAGAGCGTATCATGAGCATTTCGCAAACCCCACTGATGTGGTTCGTTGATTTCCACTGGAATGTCATGTTTTGCATTCCATTTTATACCTTCCATATTCTCGGAAACTGCCTCCGTGAATTTTCTTTTACTTCTGCCATCAAGCTCGTTGTACCAACATAGAGGTATTGCAGCCCATGCGTTATGAATCATTTTGTGCAAAAGTTCAGCCATTTTAACAATGTGGGTAGTCCCGGCATAACAGCGCATGATGGGATAGTTTCCTCTTCTTGTGGCTTCGTAAATTCTTTTAAAATCTTCTTTGCTTCTTAAGGGGACCCCTCCTGCACCTGACAATTCCTTCTTCATTTTTTTTGGCTCGAAAAAGTACTGTTGCGTGTTTTGATCTGGGGCCACTGATATAACATCTACGGTTCCGGAGTCGGCTATTTCTTTTATTCCCTTAAGAGTTTCTTCAAATGTTGGGAGACCGAAATGATGTCTTATTACGGGGTAAGGCGCATTTTCTTTTATTCTTTCAATCAACGTTTGAGCGGGAATCATTGGTTCTGAAGACTTTTCTTTGTCTCCTTTTAAGAAATCAACGATCTCCCTCTCCCTTTCCGTAGAAAACACCCTATCAAAAAAGTCAAATTCACGTGCGACCTCAGCAACCTGGGCAGTTCCACCAAAAATGAATATTCTATCCTCCAAACCGTATTTCGATATTTTTTCTTCGATCTCTTTGAATATCTCTCGAGCAACCGAAGGGGTAAGTCTGTAACTCACTGCAATCATGTCAGCTTTTGTTTCAACGGCTGCACCAAGGAGTTTATCAACAGGTGTAGCAGGCCCTAAAAAGATCGTTTCATGACCAAGTGATCTTGCGATTCCCATGAATGATAGAATTCCAGCAACATGTACACAATTTCCCACTGCGGCTCCAACGATTTTCATGATTTCACTCCATTTCTGACATAATTGATGATATTCGAGATTTCCATTCGCCTAATTCCCATATCTTCAAGATTTCTTCCGTAAGCCATAACATCAATATCAGCAAAATAATTTATCATATTCACAAGGGTTTCAATAGCCGGAAGCCTTACTCCACATTTTCTCGCAATATGAACCATTGGAACCAATCCTGTAAGAGTATCCTCTATCAGATACCGATGTTGTAAAGAATCCGGTCCAAGAATAAAATGGTAGGCTTTGGTATTTCTCAAAAGCTCGAAAAGATTGTTTCCCCTGGAGCCATAAACGTCGGATAGCCAAACGCTAATGGGTTTGAGACGTACGTTAAAACATTTTCCAAGTGCTATCCTTTCGACGTCCATTTCCTCTATGAACCTCGCTATAGATGGCGTTATTCCTTCTATGTAGTGAGTGAACTTCATCTTGTTTTCTATTCTACCAATGTTGAAAATCACAGGAGCAGGATGAAGCATCGCTCCGTAGTTGCTCAGAGAAGTGTACAACACATCAGATGCAAATTCCACCTGAGGGAAAACACTTTTCACAAATGGAGCTATTTCAAATGAATTTTCAGATGGAATAATTGCCAGATGAACATTCTTCTTGACACCGTAATATCTTATCTTTGCCCCTTCCTGAGTAACACGCGTCGCAAAAAGCGACGTTTCAAACTCACCAAGCACGATCTTGAGATCCGGTTTTATCTCTTCAACAACTTTCTTGAATATCAGAGCCCCTCCGGTCCTACCGGGATGTAAAAGTACAACTTGACCATCGCTCAAAAATTGAGCCAACTTCTGTGCAATTTCGGCATGAGCCATGGAGTTGATAGAAACGATGATCACGTCAGCACCACTTACGGCCTCCATGAGATCCGTGGTAAGCATATCTACATGGAGAGCACCGACACTCGAAAATTCATCTCCAAGATTCATGTCATGATGTTTGAGGTATCGAAATCGCCAGACTGATCTATCGTAAAGTCTTACTGTGTATCCTTTCATCTTCAAATATCCTGTCAAAGCTTGACCTGTATTCCCCGCTCCAATCACCGTAAACACGAGATCATTTTCTTTCATCCTCTCACCTCCAAAGAGCGTACAGCTCTTCTAAGTATGTATCTTATCAACCATTCGTAATCCCTGGAAATGGCTTCGACCATTTTGGGAATATCGCTATTTTCCGGGTCTAAACCAGGCATGGAATTCACCTCTATCACGTAGGGTTGACTCTCATCCAGTCGCATGTCTACTCTGAGATAATCTCTTGCTCTGGTGATTTCAAATGTCTTTTTCGCAATGTCGAGCACTTCATTTCGGACTTTTTCGTTCAAGAAAGCTGGACACCTGTAAATCGTTTGAGAGGCATATTTCTCCTTTACCATTTGGCTGTAAAACTTTTCCACTCCCTGGGGTAAATTCGAAAAATCTATTTCTAAAGGTGGAAGCACTTTCAAGTCAGAACCAAAGCCTATAATTCCAATCGTCAACTCTGTGCCATTCAGATACTTCTCGATCATTATAGGTTCCTTGAACTTTTCAAATTTTTCCATTGCCGTTTTTTTTGCCGCTTCGACACTGTCACATAGACTATCGGAATCCACACCGATTCCAGAGCCTTCAGCAACAGGTTTAACGATCAAAGGAGGTTCGGGAATATCACTCACAAAAGACCTTCCGTCAAATAGAGTACCAGCAGGAGTCGGAATACTGTAAGAATTCAGCAAACTTTTCGTTGTGAATTTATCAAGACATATATAATGTGTGTAAGCAGGCGAACCAATGAATTCGTTTCCAAGTCCTTCCATGATCGCTGAAATCGTTCCCTGGAGAAAGTCATGTCTCTTTCCAATGGCAAGGTTGAAAACCACATCGTCTTTTTTCAGCTTTTCGATCAAAGAAGTGTCGAAATTAAATATTTCGGTTTTTCCAACTCTTTTCAGTACATCCGCCACCGCTTTCACAGTCCTTGCCTTCGCGGTTTCCGGAGAAAGATCTTTAACGATTACGAAGCGCATGCAAACCACCTCTTCTCCAAAATCAAAACGGAATTTTTCAAATGAATGGTCTTTTTGATAGCAAAACTCACACAGATAATGTAGCTGTATATTCCCTCGAAAGAGTTTCGATAAGTTCTTTAACGGAGATGATTTTATCTATCCGATAAGCGTTGGCCCCTGCAAAGGCAAATCCATTTTCGAGGTTTCCCCTTTTGGCATTGGTCAGCGCCTCGTTAATGCAATATGGAACTTTTCTAAAATCACATGTTTTTAAGCATTTCCATGAACATTTGAATGGCTTTTTAATACCGGCATTTACATCATCTAAAAATTTATTTTTTATCGCTCTTCCTGGTAATCCAACAGGACTGTTTATTACAGTAAGATCATTCTTTTTACATTTTACATACATTTCCTTGAATTTTACAGAAGCATCGCATTCATGAGTTGCAACAAATCTGGTTGCCATTTGCACTCCTTGAGCTCCTAACTGAAAGAATTTATGAATATCGCTACCGGTAAATATGCCGCCTGCGGCTATCACCGGTATATTTTTGCCGAAACGTTCCTCATAAGGTTTTACTTCGGATATTACATTCGGCACAATCTTTTCTAACGTGTAATTCGGATCGTTAATCTGTTCTCTTTTAAATCCAAGATGCCCGCCAGCCATTGGCCCTTCAACAACTATCGCATCCGGCACGTAGTTGTATCTTTTTGCCCAATATTGGAATATGATTTTAGCTGCTCTTCCAGAAGAAACTATAGGAACAATTTTGGTTGAGATCTTCTTTAAACCATCTGGCATCAATATTTCCATGTTTTTCAATGGTAATCCAGCACCAAGAAAGAGTAGATCTGCCCCTTCTTCCACTGAAGTCTTTACAAGATTGTCAAAATCCGAAAGAGCCACCATTACGTTTACGCCTACGATGCCATCTGTCATTTCTTTAGCCTTTCTGATCTCTTTTCGCAAAGCCCTTTCATTTGCTTTCTTGAAATTCACGTCGAAGTCTTCTTCAAGCATACCTATTCCTGCAGCAGCGATAACACCGATCGCCCCCTCGTTTGCGACAGCTGAAGCCAATCCGGATAAAGAAATTCCAACACCCATCCCTCCTTGAATGATCGGTACTTCAGCTTCCAAATCTCCTATTCGGAGTTTTGGCATCTTTCTCAAAACCATAAATCAACCTCCTTAAAAATCATCTCTTCAATTGTAATTATACACTTATCTTGAAAGAGTCCGAGTTTTGTGATCAAGAGGGGAAAACCCCTTATTTCAATGGAGAGATGAAAGTGATGTACGTCAGTGCACGGATAAGCAAAAAACACTTTGAATTTAGACAGATATGTGATACAATCTACATGCAAGTCAGTGACTGCCGGAATTCAAGCCTGTGAAGAGCGTATAAAAGAAGCAGGAAAGCTAAAGGTGGTTGGTGTTTTACTTTGCATCGGGGCGTAGCGCAGAGGGAGCGCACCTGTCTTGGGCACAGGGGGTCGCTGGTTCAAATCCAGTCGCCCCGACCATTAATTAATTAACAGCGCGGGCTCGAAGCCCGCGTTTTTCGGATACAGTGCAAAAAATGTCATTAACCTTCTTACCCATCTGAAGTAAGAACCTACTTTTTTCAGATTTACAGATCAACTTCTATTTTCTTCATATTCTCTCTGAAATAAGCATGAGACATGTTAGGAGTGTTGTAGGCATATCCTATTTCACCATGTCTGTCCACAACTATAATACCCGCTTCGGTTCCCACAGTGTTATCAAGATAATTTAACGCCGCTGTAGCAGCGTGTTGAGCATCAAGCCCCATTTTGAGAAAATCCGCAGCGACTTTGGTGATCAAAACTCTCATCATGCCTTCTCCAAGACCAGTTGAAGAAGCGGCTCCACTTGGAGTTGCATAAGTGCCGGCCCCGGGAATGGGAGTATCTCCGACTCTACCAAGTAATTTCAGAAAAACACCGCCCGTGGACGTTGCCGCAGCTGCTTCTCCATGTGAATCAACGGCTACAGCTCCAACTGTACCGTGGAGAAACTCAGGATGCTCCTTGAAAAGCTTTCGGAGTTTTGGCCAATCTTTATAATCACCGTTAAGAAAGTCTTTGCGATAATTTTCCCATTGTTCTCGCCTTCTTTGAACGATTGGATCATGAAATTCGAATTTCATGAGCTTTGCGAAGTTATTGGCACCATCTCCAGCCAACAGCACATGATCTGTTTTTTCCATAACTTGTCTTGCCAAACTTATGGGGTGGCGTATGTTTTTTACCCCAGCCACCGCTCCAAAGTCAAAATTAGGACCATACGCGATCGCAGCATCCATTTCAACTTCTCCGTTAAAAGTCAGAACAGAACCTGTACCGGCATTAAAACTTGGATCATCTTCCAGCACCTTTACCGCCGCTTCGACGGCATCCAAAGATCTGCCTCCACTTTTAAGTATTTCTAAACCTGCCTCAACAGCATTTTTAGTGCCTTTCTTCACGGAGTCAAATCTCTCAGGATGTACTTTCCCAGCGCCTCCGTGAACTAATATAGCGTACATTATTCTCGTTGGTTTACAAAACTCACCTAAAATGGTGAATTTTGAAGGTAGCCTTTCTCCTACCTGCTAAATGATTAAACATCTAAGCACCTCCAATTTCTTTTCTTGTAAGATTCAAGACTAACTCCCCTTATTTAGGGGTTTATGTCTTTTTTTCTCACAAGGGCAAGATCGTCTATGATCTTTTGCTCTTCTCTAAGTACATTCAGATTGTACACCTTTTTTTGAAGATTTTTAAGATTTTCCAGGGCTTTGTGTTCTTTGTACATCTCTGTATACTTTTCTCTCATCTCGTCTAAACGCTTTTCAAGCTCAATTAATTGTGAAACCAATTCCTTACGATGCAGGTACAGAGATTGAATGTAACTCATCCATTCTTTTAAAAGGCGTATATTGCCAATCCCACTATCCATTTTTTCCTGAGAATTGGAGATTTCCTCTGTTGCAGATTCAATCTTTGATCTGATCTTCTCTACTTCACCGTTCAACTTTGAAATTTCTATCTTGAGTATCTCGAGATTTGAAGCTTTCATCTCCAAAAGCTTATGAAGGCTGAATTTGAATTTTCTCACATCGTTTTCCTCGGGGACAAGTTACGCATTTGTCAAAATCTTTGTTATTTTCGATATCAGAGCGGAATTGGTAACGAGTATGCTGTTAGAATAAATGGAGAACTCTTCACCAATTCCGCTCACAACGGCTCCAGCTTCTTTTGCTATAAGAGATCCGGCTGCAACGTCCCATGGCTTTAGCGAGTACTCCCAAAAAGCATCTATTCTTCCTGCAGCCACATAACACTGGTCGAGAACTGCGCTTCCAAAAATTCGTACAGCCCTAACTCTTCCAAAAAAAGCTTCATAGTCTTTCAAAACCTTTTCTCTCATTTTTTCTGCACTGTACTGATATCCTGTATTTACAATACAGTGCTCCAGCTCTGAAATGTTGCTAACGTGTATTTCGTTGCCATTCATCTTCGCGCCATGTCCCCTTGTCGCTTCGAACAGCTCATTAATGAAAGGATCGTACACGACGGCAATTTGGGGTTCATTCTTTTCAACAACTGCTATTGAAATACATGAGTGGGGAATTCCCTTTGAAAAGTTCGTGGTTCCATCTATGGGATCGACGATCCATAATCTTTTATCAGGGGCAAAAGCTTTTGTTGTTCCCGTTTCTTCACCAAGCACTGAATCGTTTGGGAAAGCTGACAATACGGAATTCTTAACCATTCTTTCGATCTCAACGTCTACATTTGTGACAATGTCGTAAAAACCACTTTTGGTTTTAGTCCAATTCAACGAATTGATATTAGACTTGATGATTTTGCCCATATCCTGGGCTAAACCCTTAGCGAATTCAAGTGTCAGAAGATCGTATTTTTCCATGAATTCACGACACCTTTCTGACGATCACGCCACTCTTCGAATCGAGTTCCTCCACGAGCGATGTGAACGCAACATTTATTTCTTCTTCAGAAAGCGTTTTTTCCATTGAACCGTAAGTGATGGTTATTGTAAGACTGTACGAACCCTTTGGAACATTTTTTCCAATGTAGAAATCTGAAACTTTGAGTCCCATAATGTATTTTGATGATTTTTTTGCGATTTTTATGATATCCTCAGCCTTTGCTTTTCCCTTTTTCACAAACATGGAGATATCTTTAGATGAAACAGGATATTGAGAATACTTAACGTACCTTGCGGGCTTCTGTGCTTTGAAGATCTTTTCTAAATCCACCTCTGCAAAATAAACCGGAGAGTGCACATTCATAAAATCTCTAATTTCAACAGGAAGTTCTCCTATAATCCCGCATTTCTGGCCGTTTACAAGTATCTCCGCACCTCGCCCAACCTCAAAATCAACCATATCTTTCTGGCGAAATTCGAGTTCAACGTGCATGAGCTCGCCCACAGCCTCTACGTCACCTTTCAAATTCAAAAGCTCCATATTCCTTTTGTCAGTGTAATCGTATGGATTAATTCTGCCTGTCGCCATGATACCGAGTTTTTCCGATTCGGATTTTTCACTGAAAACCTTTCCCATTTCGAAAAATCTCACGGAAGATTGTTGATGATTAACGTTATACGCTACAACACTCATAAGTCCAAACTTCAAGCTTGGCCTCATTAGAGACATCTCGGGTGATATTGGATTGACAAGCTTTGGACTTTTCATAACCTTTTCCCCACTCGGATCTGATGTTTTTACAAGTTTAGGATCCACAAATGGATAAGTGACTGCTTCGTAGTATCCAAAACCGACCATTGCGTTTTTCACGTTGTCTTTGAATTTCCACCATTTATTTTCCTTAATCGCAATATAAGGTAGTGAAAGACTTGTGGGAAGATTGTCCAGTCCGTGAATTCTTGCGAATTCTTCTATTAAATCAACGTCTTCGGATATATCTTGTCTGAAAGTCGGAACGGTGATCGCCCATCCATCTGATTCAGTTGATACTTCCATTCCAAGTCGTTGGAATATCTCCACAACTTCTGATGGCTCCGGCTCATAGGCGATATAAGAGGCAAGGCGCTTTCGAGGAAGAAAAACTTTCTTTGGCCCAATTCGTGTTGGATAAAGATCAGATCCTCCAGCGACCGTTCCGCCGGCAAATTTGACTACCATATCCACAAGTCTTTTCGCAACGAATTCCGTGCTGTTCGGATCCACGCCACGCTCAAATCTGAAAGATGCATCAGTTGAAAGCCCGATAGCCCTTGAGGTTTTTCTTATTTTCACCGGATCGAATGTTGCAATTTCGAGCAACACATTTTTTGTGGAATATGTAACGCCTGTCTCTTTGCCTCCTATTACCCCAGCTATGGCAAGAGGATTCTCCCCATCCGTGATCAGAATATCTTTGCCATTCAACTTGTACTCCTTTGAATTCAGAGCAAGAAGCTTTTCACCATCGCGCGCGTTACGTACCACTATTTTAGAATGTGGGATCTTGTCGAAATCGAATACATGCACAGGATGCCCGAGTTCCATCATGACGTAGTTAGTCATGTCAGCGATGTTGTTTATAGGCCTGAGACCTACAGAGGCTAACCTTCGTTTCATCCAAAGAGGGGAGTCTTTGACTTTTACTCCGTCTATCCTAATTGCCATGTATCTCCAGCATCCACTTGACTCAATTGAAACATCCACTCCAGATCGCGGAAGCTCAGCTGATAGCCTGGGCAGTTTCAGCTCTTTCTTTTCAACTGCTGCAACTTCTCTTGCCAAGCCAACGTGTGAAAGACAGTCCGGTCGATTGGGTGTTATTTCAAGTTCAAAAGATGTAAGATCGAGATTCAACAGATCGATAACGTTCTTTCCCAATTCCATTTCTTTTCCAAACCTGAAAACGTGAGCAGAGTGAGACTCCAATCCCATTTCTTTGAGAGAGAGCATCATTCCATGTGTTTTTATCCCTCTGATCTCAACAGACTCGACTTTCTTTCCATCAGCCGTCGTGGATTCGTGCGCCGGGGCAAAGGCAACCACATCGTTGACTTGAACTGTTTTATCAGAAGTGACGGTTGTGTAAAGCTTTCCACCATCTGTCACTTTACACACATTGAGATTATCGGCATTTGGATGTGGAATAACTTCCATAACTTTTCCTGAAACAACACCTTTGAGTTTTTCAAAAGGTCTTTCTATCTCTTCAACTTCACTACCTGACATGGTTAATTCATTTGAAAGTTTCTCTATATCATCAGTCGAATTGACGTAATCTTTAAGCCACTGAACACATATCTTCAACAGAATCACTCCTAAAAATTCTTCAAGAAATCCAGATAATTCCTCGGAAATTCACGTATATCGCTGATTCCATATTTCAGCATGGCAATTCTTTCTATTCCCATTCCAAATGCAAATCCTTGCCATTCTTTGGGGTCAATTCCCACATTTCGCAAAACCTGCGGATGAACCATTCCAGCTCCTAAAAGTTCCAACCATTTGCCCTTACCTTCTGGGAAAGAAACATCAACTTCGATACTTGGCTCGGTAAAGGGAAAATAGTGTGGGCGGAAACGAATCGGCTTGTCATTTCCGAAAATGGATTTTATGGCATTCTCCAAAGTACCCTTCAAATCCGAAATGGAGACATTTTTATCTACTACGAGTCCTTCAATTTGAAAAAATGCAGGTAGATGAGAAGAATCGTAATCCTTTCTGTACACACGCCCTGGAGAGATGACTCTCAAAGGTGGTTTCCGAGATTCCATAGTTCGAATTTGAACTGAGGACGTGTGAGTTCTCAACAGTCGTCCATCATTCACATAAAAAGTATCGTGAAGGTCTCTGGCAGGATGCCATTCAGGCGTGTTCAAAGCTTCGAAATTGTAGTAAGAACTCTCTATTTCCGGACCTTCTACAACTTCGAAACCCATTTTGTTGAATATATCAACGCATTCCTGAGTTATCTGAGAAATTGGATGAAGTTTTCCAAAATTCCTACGAGCCCCGGGCAACGTGAGATCTATCGATTTTTCCACAATTTTGTGCTGTTCTTCCATTTTCTTTAGCTCGTGAATCTTATCCAATAACAAAGACTCTATCTCTCGTTTCGCATCGTTCAACATTTTCCCGAGTTCAGCACGTTTTTCGGGAGAAAGTTTCTTGATCTCTGCGAATTTGGACTTGAGAAGACCATTTTTTCCAAGAATGTCAACTTTCATTTTTTTTGCTTCCACAAGAGTATTCACTCTTTTGATTTTTTCCTTTACGTTTTTTATGAATGTTTCACTTATCTCTTCCATATAATCCCCCATTAGCTTATAGATTTATCAAAAGATTATAACACGCTGAGATCTAAAATATTCTCTTTCATAGAAATCGGATGAAAAGATGTAAAAAGTCACTAAGAGCTTATCCCTAAACAAAAATAGGAGCGGAGATGCTCTTTAGCACCATCTTTTCCGCTTTCACGACCATGCTGGGAGAGCGGAGGAGTGGAGGTGCCCTTTGGCACCATCTTTTCCACTTTTATGCCCG
>CAJXLN010000016.1 GCA_913056255.1 uncultured Thermotogae bacterium
GCATCAATGCAACGCTTAAAATTACAGGAAGAAAATACTTTTTCATTTTGGTACCCCCCTCATTTTCATTAAACCTTTCGGATTATCTTTCGTTCTTAATTATCGACATGACGGATCCGAAAATGTATTCGGAACATCTTGCTCTGTATCTGCAATGACAATATCTTCTTTAGATATTCTCAGCTCCATGGAAACACTGTGAACAATCTCGCCGTATTTCCATGGTGAATCTATAGGAACAGCCGTGTATTCCAGAATTTCGTTTTTATTGGGAAAAATCCCAATTTTTCCAGCAGAGGTTCCATTGGCTTTTTGCTCTTACACCGATTATCTCTTTATCGATTGCCATAATATTCAAATTATATCACCTATCGTTACAGAAATAAATAAACTAAAAACCATGCAAGCTACAATAACTTTTTATCTTTTCAGCTAACAGGCTCTTCGTTATTTTTAAATCTTCTCTGACTTTTCTAATTCTTTTACCCAAATAACGCTCATCGTGTTTCACCTTATTTTGTTGTATCAAAAAAGGGGGCAGGTATTGATTTTTGAATTGTTTTGTGTCATGATCTTCTCATGAGTAACCCCAAGTTCTTTTGGGAAGAAAATACAATTGCAAGAAATTCCCGCGAAGATGTTGAAATGGAAAACAAAATGCCAATAGACAAATCAAGAGGAATCATAAAATAGTTTTTCTTACTCATCGTTTTCGTGCTTATTTATCCAAACATTTTAGATATCCTGTATGAATAAATAGCTCACATAATAGGAGATGTCAGGGCTTTTTCGATAATATAAAAAGAGCATTCCAACCGCTGAATTGTTGGAGATCAGGGGATAAGGCCATGCTAAAGAAAGAGATTTTGAAAGTTCAGGAGGGTGAGAAAGGCTTTCACGAAAGCTCTGAGAATATCCTACGAGTCTATTATGATTTTACGAAGAAAATCGAGCGATTTTTCATGTTTGTCAAGTACTCTTTTTTTCAAAATTTTGCGGAACAGAGACTTCCTCGATAGGAATTCGATACACAATTACTTTTTGTTGGTTATTAAAAGTTCTTTTAGTTTTCCTCTTCCCGATCCTTTTGAATTAATCTCTCTTGTCGCATGTACTCTGTTTATATTGAACTTTTTATATAAGTCATCAAAGAAATTGTCATTTTCATCAACGTTAGTGGGATCTGAATTACTCAACATAAAAACAGCGCCTTTTCTATTTATAAGTTCAACCCAATTTGCTAGTCTCTTTTGGCTTTCATCATCAAATGGAACTTTTGAATAATCCGTAAAACTAGAAGTTTTACTTATAGGCCTGTACGGAGGATCCATATAAACAAATGTATTCTCATCGATGTATTCAGTAAGCTCTTCAAAATCTTTGGATACCAACAACACTCCATTTAATGCTTTACTTACCTCTTTCAAATTATCAGAATCACATATAGTAACTTTTTTTCTTTTACCAAATGGTACGTTGAATTTACCTTTTTTATTTTGTCTGTATAATCCGTTAAAACATGTTCTATTTAAAAAAATCATTCTTGCTGCATGCCCTATCCATTTATCAGTATACCTGTTGTAATCGATCGTATCTTTTTCAATATTAAACATGTTTCTTTGCTCGTAATAAATTTCTTGTTTTAACTCCATTTCTGCTTCTAAATACCGAGTTTCTAAATTCGACAAATACCTTATCAATTCATCTACTTTATTTTGTACAACTTTATACGTTAAAATTAAGTCTGCATTGATATCATTCAACACGATCTCATCAAAATCATATTTGCGTTGTAAACTGAAAAAAACTGCGCCACCTCCTAAAAAAGGCTCTACATACCTCTTAATCTTTCCCTTTTCTAAGTCTTGTGGATAATATCGTTCATACTGTGTCAATAACTTACCTTTACCACCTGCCCATTTCAAAAATGGTCTTGCCTCATTTTTCAATAAATTCACTCCTCTATATTATATATTATTATATATTCCAATAAATCTTCTGTTATTTCAACTGCACCAATGCCTGTTGTTCCAGAACCGCAAAATGGAGAAAGGGACTCTACAAAGGCGGTAGCCGCGACTCGAGAGTGTCTGCGGGAGTGGAGTTCTTCTGCGATAAGTTACATGGGATTTCTTTGTAAAGGCATATCTAACTATGATTACACAAGGCTAAATGAATCTTTCGACATTTTCATTATGTCTTCAGGGTTAAGTCCTTAATCTTCACGCACATTAGGAGATAAAATAATACCATATTTATCAAGGAAAAAGTGCAATTCATCTTGACACCTGAAGGCAATCAAGTCTTCTTGTGCTTAATTCTATATAAGCAGTTTCAAGTACACGCAAAGTCATTCACTACACTACATTACGTCTTCGTTCGACGTATGTGGAAAGTAGGTTGATCTTTCTACACCAGTTCAGTCATTTTTGAACACGATGATAGCACATATGACTTTTTGTAGTAAAATGATGTAAGGGTATGGATGATTGTAAAATTATCACTGGTAATTTTAAAACTCGCTGTTAGGAGGATAAAAAATGGATCAAAAGACAAAAGTGATCGTGACGGGTGGGGCCGGATTTATAGGCTCCAACATAGTTGATGCACTGTTAGAACGTGGCATGACACCTATTGTTATTGACAATCTTTCAACTGGAAATATGAAAAATGTAAATAAAAGTGCCGCAATGTACCGGCAGGATATTCGAGATATTAACGGTTTAGAAGAGATATTTAAAGTGTACAAACCGACTTATGTACTCCATTTAGCCGCTCAAATATCGGTTTCAAGGTCTGTTAGGGAACCTATTTACGATGAGGAGGTAAATATCAAGGGAATTTTGAATGTTTTGGAGTTGTCATCCAAATATGGAGTGGAAAAGCTCGTCTTTTCGTCTTCTGGTGGTGTTATGTACGGTGATGATCCTGAAATTTTCCCAACTCCGGAAAGGGTTTGTCCAGATCCAGTTTCTCCCTATGGAATTGCGAAGTTGAGTGGAGAAAAATATCTGAATTTCTACAGTAAAGAAAAGGGCTTGAGATACACTATTTTGAGATACGGAAATGTGTACGGTCCGCGCCAGAGTCCCGATGGAGAAGCCGGCGTTATAGCGATCTTTGCCAAGAAAATGCTCAAAGGAGCACCCGTTACGATAAATGGAGATGGAGAGTACATACGGGATTACATATATGTTAGAGATGTTGTTGAAGCCAATTTGCTCGCACTTGAGAAAGGTGATGGCGAAATTTTCAACATTGGGACTGCTGTTGGAAAAAGTGTGAATGATGTTTTTAACGCTTTAAAAGAGCATATCGATTATGATCTCGATCCGATTTATGGTCCACCACGCCCGGGTGATCTGAGGAAGAGCGTTCTTGACATTTCTCATGCCCAGGAAATTCTTGGATGGAAACCGGCTTATTCTTTTAAAGACGGGGTGGGCAAAACGGTGGAATTTTTTAGAAAAAATGTGTGAGTGCTTTAGAAGGTGAGGATTTTTGCAAAAAAGCCTTTGGAATGAAGAGCCTTTGGCTTTAAAGGTAAGGCCAAAGGATTTCGACGAATTCGTGGGCCAGGAACATTTGTTATCTAAGGGTCTGCCTCTTAGAGTGGCCATAGAGAATGACAAACTTTACAGCTGTATTCTTTACGGCCCACCAGGATGTGGTAAAACCTCACTTGCTGCAGTGATAAAGAATCGCACAAAAAATGATTTCAAGCATTTCAGCGCTGCAATTCAAGGTGTTGGCGCTCTTAAACCTATGATGAAAGAAGCAGAGGAAATGTTTTCGAGAACAGGGCATCCAACGGTGATCTTCGTTGACGAAATTCACAGGTTCAGTAAATCTCAGCAAGACACCATGCTTCCTTACGTTGAAAGTGGCTCTGTGATACTCATAGGTGCAACTACTGAAAATCCAAGCTTTGAGATAACTCCAGCGCTTCTCTCGAGATGTCGTGTTTTCACGTTCAATCCTCTTTCAAAAGAGAATGTGATATTCATACTCAAAAAAGCGCTCAAAAGCGAGAAGATCGCGTTTCAAGATTCAGAACTCGATGTTATTGCGGAAATGTCCAAAGGAGACGCACGTACAGCTTTGAATTCGCTCGAAGAGGCAATAGAGATGGCAAAACAAAGTGGACTCTCTGAAGTAACAAATGTGGAAGAGCTAATTCAAAAATCTCTTCCACGGTACAGAAAACACGCTGATGAACATTACGATTTCATATCAGCACTCCATAAATCAATGCGTGGCAGTGATCCTGACGCCGCTGTTTATTATCTCGCATCGATGCTAGAATCAGGCGAAGATCCTCTCTACGTTGCCAGAAGAGTTGTCCGATTCGCATCGGAAGATATCGGTCTGGCAGATCCGAGAGCGCTGAACATCGCGATTGATGCTTATCAAGCTGCACATTTCATTGGGATGCCTGAATGTACAACAGCACTGGCTCAAGCCGTGATATACTGCGCCGTAGCTTCAAAAAGCAACGCTGTGTATCGTGCTTACACAAAGGCCTCCGAAGAAGTGAGAACCCATCCTTATGAAAAGGTCCCCTTGATGCTTCGAAATGCTCCAACGAAATTGATGAAAGATATGGGTTATGGAAAGGGTTATGTTTATCAGCATGATGTGAAAGGTGCCTTCCTGATACAAAACTATCTTCCAAAGAGATTGAAGGGAAAGGTATTTTATCAGCCAACATCACGAGGACTTGAGAAAAAGATAAAAGAGAAATTGGAAAGAATTTGGAAAAATTTTAAAAATTGGGAGGATACCCCATGAAGAAAGGCATATTTTGGACTGCAGTCGCCGCCGTAAGTGTGGCTTTGTTCTTCTTTCTGCGCGCAGTTTTTTCAGGACACATCATACTCAATCCTTACGCTGTTAATATCTCGTTTCTACATATCAAGTGGTATGGTGTGATCATAGGAAGTTCCGTAATTGTAGCTTATCTCATCGCGCGCAATCAACTTTTGAAAGAAGGCGTTAATGAAGACGAATTCTTGATGGCAATGGTCGTGGCAATAGTTTTTGCGGTTGTCGGAGGGCGATTGTACTACGTGGCATTCACATGGAATGAATATTTTTCAAAGCATCTCTGGCAGATACTACAACCATGGACTGGTGGCATGGCGATTCATGGAGCGCTTTTCGGAATATTTTTGGCAGGATGGTTGTTCGTGAAACTGAAAAAGAATTGTTCTTTTACTTATTTACAGGCTATGGATGCATTTACAATGGTTGCACCTTTTGCCCAGGCTATGGGAAGATGGGGAAATTTTTTCAATTATGAAGCTTACGGAGCTCCAACAAGCCTTCCGTGGAAAATGTTCGTTCCACCTCAGTACAGGATGCCGCAATATGCGAGTTACAGCTATTTTTACCCTACCTTTCTCTTCGAATCCATAGCAGATCTTTTCGTCTTTTACATTCTTTACACGTACACGAAGAAACGACGTAAGAAGTTCGGTCAAACATTCTCTTTGTACCTTATACTTTATTCCATTTTCAGATTTTTTAATGAAGCGTTCAGAACTGACAGCCTGTGGTTTTACAATCTCAGGATTGCCCAAGTGGTTTCGGTTATTCTGATAGTAATAGGAGTCGTAACATTTGCGTATGTTTCTAAAAATGGTAAAAATGTTCAAACGGAGGTGGAGAAATCTTGAATTTGTACATATTCGATGGAACCGCTTTAGTCTACAGGGCATTTTACGCCTTGCCATCGATGACCACCTCTGACGGAAAACCAACGAATGCGGTTTTTGGCCTCGCAAAGATGCTCATGAAATTCATTCATGAACATCTCAAGCCTGGTGATCATGTTGTATTTGTTTTAGACACAAAAGAGATGACTTTTCGTCACACTCTCTTTGAGGACTATAAAGCCAACAGAGCTGGAGCGCCAGATGATATGGTGGTTCAGCTTCCTTACGTTGAAAGACTAGTGAAAGCTTTGGGAATTCCGATTGCCAAGCAAACAGGATTTGAGGCCGATGATGTGATCGCAACTTTGGTGAAGAAACACTGTAAAGATTTCGAATGGGTTTACGTTATTACGGGCGATAAGGATCTTCTGCAACTCGTTGATGAGAATGTCCATATTTTGAGATTTGCATCCATGGGAGTTACAGATCTGGTTGAATACGATGAGAACGAAGTGTTCAAAAGATACGGCGTGAAGCCTTCTCAAATGGGAGATTATCTTGCACTTGTGGGAGATGTCTCCGACAACATTCCGGGAGTAAAAGGAATAGGAAAGAAAAGTGCCGTGGAGCTTTTGAAAGAATACGGTACTTTGGACGCTGTGTACGAAAATCTTGATGGAATACGAACGAGGTACAAAAATCTCTTGATTTCTGGGAAAAACAACGCATTTCTTTCAAGAAAGTTGGTCGAGCTTTCCTGTGATGTTCAAATATCGATCCCTTTCAAGCCTTATAAGGGGCCTGATAATTCTGAATTGGCAAAACTCTTCGATGAACTTGAATTCTCAAACCTAAAAAAAGAATTCGGTTTGTACGAAGACGTGAAATCGCGATCCTCTCGATATTTCACGATAAAATCACTTGAAGATTTAGATGAGAAACTTGATGAGATGAGAAAAAGGGGTAAAATGGTCTTTGACACGGAAACTACATCATTGAATCCCATCGATGCCGAACTTGTCGGCATATCATTTTCGTCAGGTGATCGTAGTTATTACGTTCCAACGGGGCACTCTCAAGGGTTAAATCTTCCGCTCGAAGAGGTCTTGTCAAGATTCAAAGCTCTATTTGAGAGCGGAAACGTGAAAGTTATAGGCCAGAATATCAAATATGATATATCAGTAATGAAAAAATACGGTATCGATGTAAAGCCGTACTTCGACACGATGATAGCGGCTTATCTGTTGGATCCCAATGGGCGCAGATTTTCAATGGATCAACTGGCAATGAAATATTTAGGATATAAAACGGTTTCTTACGAAGAAGTAGCTGGAAAATCCGGAAATTTTTCCAACGTGGCCATCGATATCGCCACTAAATATTCTGCCGAAGACTCAGACGTGACATACAGATTGTATGAAATTTTAAATAAAAAGATGTACGAGCACGATCTCTCATACATTTTTCACAAGGTGGAAATGCCCCTCGTTGAGGTGTTATCCACCATGGAGTTGAATGGTGTCTACGTTGACATTTCATATCTTAAAGAAATATCTAATAGATATTCAAAAATACTTTCTGACTTAGAAAAGAAGATTTACGATCTTTCTGGTGGTATGCCGTTCAACATAAATTCACCAAAGCAATTATCCGATGTGCTTTTCAAAAGGCTTAACCTAAAACCTCGCCACCGTACAAAAAGGCACGCCTTCTCCACCAACGCAAGTGTACTTGAAGAGATGAAGAATGAACATCCTATAATTCCATTGATTTTGGAATACAGAAAGTATTTCAAATTCAAATCCACGTATTTGGATGCCATGCCTAAAATGGTCAATCCTAAAACTTCAAGGGTGCACACTTCTTTCAATCAAACGGGAACGTCTACTGGAAGGCTTTCCAGCAGTGATCCCAATTTGCAAAACATCCCAGCTCGAATCGAAGAAGGACGAGAGATACGAAAAGCTATAAGGGCTCAAAAAGAGGGATGGCTGATGATGAGTTCGGACTACTCTCAGATCGAGCTTCGTGTTTTGGCACATGTGAGTGAAGATCCAGCACTCATAAGGGCTTTCAATGATGGAATTGACATCCACACGGTTACAGCCGCAAGAATATACGAGGTAAGTGAAGATTCCGTAACGGATCAAATGAGACGAGTTGGTAAGATGGTTAATTTCGCCGTGACTTATGGTATCAGCGCCTATGGGCTTGCCAAACGACTTGGAATGGACAGAACAGATGCTGAGCGCGTGATCACGAATTATTTTCAAAGTTATCCAAAAGTTAGAGAGTATCTCGAAAATACGATCACATTTGCAAAAGAAAAGGGATACGTTCAAACGATACTGGGTAGAAGAAGAGATGTGCCTTCTATCAAGAGCAAGAATCGCAACATTTCCGAGGAAGGGAAACGGATGGCGATCAACGCACCCATTCAAGGTAGCGCTGCTGATATAATAAAGCTTGCCATGATAGATATCCATGAGCGTTTGAAAAAATACAAGGCCATGATGATACTGCAAGTACACGATGAATTGGTATTCGAATTGCCAGTTGAGGAAATAGATGTGATCAAAGAGATCGTCAAGAATTCAATGGAAAATGTCATGAACTTGAAAGTTCCACTTGTGGTGGATATAGAAGTTGGTTCTACATGGTAATGAACTGTGAAGAGGAGATCAAAAAACATGAAAGTTTTCTTTAAAACCTACGGATGTCAGATGAATATTCGTGATTCCGAGATCATGGAAGAGCTTCTTGTAAGATCCGGACATGAAATCGTTAAGGATCTTAAGAATGCGGATGTGGCCGTAATAAACACGTGCGCTGTGCGTGCTAAATCCGAAAATAAAGCTTACAGCCTCATAGGAAGGTTGAAAAAACGTGGATTGAAAGTTGGAGTAACGGGATGTGTATCTGAGATCGCATCAAAAGATTTGAAAAGTCGTGGTGCTGATTTTGTCTTGGGTACTCGTGCTCTGACATCGATAGTCGATGCAATCGAAGGCAAAATGGATTTCGACATGTCAGACCATCTTTCGGACTTAGAAAAGCAGCTTATCACCTTCAACACATCACAAACACGCAAATCAATTACGACGAGAACATCGAAACACCATGCGTGGGTCAACATCATTGCGGGTTGTGACAAATTCTGTACCTACTGTATCGTTCCGTATACCAGAGGCAGAGAGATTTCAAGGCCGATGGAGAATGTGATAAAAGAGGTAAAGGCGCTCGCAAGTTCGGGCTACAATCAGATAACTTTTTTGGGCCAAAACGTTGATTCCTACGGAAAGGATTTGAAAGACGGAACTTCTTTGGCGGAATTGTTTCGTCGTGTTTACAATATCAGCGGTATAGAAAGATTTTGGTTTTTGACCTCTTATCCTTCTGATGTGACAAATGAGCTCATAGAAGTGGTCGCTGAACGACCACGAATATCGCGTAATTTCCATCTTCCAGCTCAATCTGGAAGCAACGCCATCTTAAAACGCATGAACAGACAATACACGCGCGAAGAATACATAGATTTGATCCGTAGGATAAGATCTAAAGTGAAGGGGGCAACGATAGGCGGAGATATCATAGTGGGATTTTCTGGGGAAACCGATGAAGATTTTGAGCAAACGCTTTCATTGATAAAAGAAGTTAAATACGTACGGCTCAACATCGCTCCGTATTCTCCAAGGCGAGGAACCGTTGCGTCGAAACTCTATCCTGATGATGTTCCCACCGCTGTGAAGAAGAAGAGAATGCTCGCGTTATCCACGCTCCAGCATGCGATTATGGATGAAATGAACAAAAAACTCGTAGGGAAAAGTGTTGACATAATCGTTGAGGGAAACAGCGATGGCAAGTCTTACGGTCGAACCATCGATAACAGGATGGTTTTCTTCGAAGGAACCATTCCAGAGGGGGAAAGCGTGACGGTCAAGATCGTGCGTGCCACGGCCGGACCAATTTACGGCGAATTGATCGGGAAGGTGTTAAAAGTTGTCGAATGATATGACTCCAATGATGGCTCAGTATTCAAAGCTCAAAGCCCAGTACAAAGACTGCGTGCTTCTATTTCGAGTGGGAGATTTCTACGAGGCTTTCAATGAAGATGCCAGGCACATCTCTAAATCTCTCAGCATAGTACTGACCCATCGTGGAGATAATCCCATGGCGGGAATTCCTCATCATGCTTTGGATGTGTATTTGAAAAAATTGGTAGAGCAGGGAAATAAAGTCGCGATATGTGATCAGCTCGAAGATCCAAAATTCGCGCATGGACTTGTGAAAAGGGACGTAACACGTGTTGTGACACCAGGCACTTTGATTACAGATGATGTTTTAACATCTGAAAATAACTACATCGCGGCCGTTTACAAAAACACCGTTGCCATGGTTGACATATCCACTGGAGATTTCATAGTTGAGCCTTCTCTTGATGCGATTGAAAGGTACACACCAAAACACATCATTTACGCTGGAGATTTTCCGTTGTCTTACGTTGATGGTGTTTTCAAAGAAAAAGTGGAAGATTGGTATTTCGATCCGAAAAACTCCGATCAAACTCTTAAATCCCATTTCGGTATCACGGACACATCTTTCTTAGAATTGTCTCGTGAAGAATCGGTAGCGTGTTCGGCGGTTTTAAAGTATTTACAGATAACGCAAAAGAGAGTCCTCAAGAATTTACGAACCCCTGTGAAATTCAGAAACGATTCAAGAATGTTCCTCGATTCTGACACTCTTTCCAATCTGGATGTGATTAATTCCAGAAATGGTAACTCACTTTACTTCCACATAAACAAAACGGTCACCCGTATGGGAAAAAGAATGCTCAGACGAGAGATCGTGACTCCACTTCGACGTTTTAACGAAATAAATCACAGACATGATCTTGTGGGATCACTTGTCAATCGCCAAAGGGATCTGGATTCACTCAGAAGAATACTCTCAGGTATTCACGATGTTGAACGCATAGTTGCGCGTGTCGCATATCCAGCTGCCACACCGTCAGACATGGTTGCGCTGCGAGAGAGTCTTTCAAGATTCGAGATGATAAATAGCTGGATCGAATCAACAGGTATTTTTGACGATATGGCCCTTGAAGAGCTTACCGATTTAAAAGAACTTTTAGATCGGGCAATTACAGATGAACCGACGGGTGAAGTTGGAAATGGAGGAGTTGTTGCCAAGGGTTTTTCCAAGGAATTGGACGAAGCGCGCTTGATGATTTCAAATGTCAACGATTACATCAAAAGATATCAAGAAAAAGTGTGGGAAAAACTCAAAACAAAAGTTAAGGTTGGATACAGTAATATTTTTGGCTATTATGTCGAGATTTCAAAGGCTTACAAAGGGAAGATACCGCCAGAATACACAAGAAAGCAGACATTGGTGAACTCAGAAAGGTACGTAACGCCAGAACTTTCGGAAATAGAAGAAAAAGTTCTTCATGCCAATGAACAAGTAAAGCTTTTGGAAACAAGGATATTCAACGATCTCTGTAAAAGTATCATGGACGAGAAAGAAAAATTGCTTAGAAATGCGTACAGGGTAGCTTTTATGGATATGATATCTTCTTTTGCGCGTCTTGCAATAGACGAAGATTACACTCGACCAACTTTTGAAAACTTCGTGAAGCTCGTCGGGAGTCGCCATCCAATAGTGGAGAAACGCGTTTCGGAATTCATTCCAAACGATATTGAGATGAACGCTCACAAACGTTTCGTGATTTTGACTGGTCCGAACATGTCCGGAAAATCGACGTTCATACGCCAAATAGCGCTCATCTCGATCATGGCTCAAATCGGTTCCTTCGTGCCTGCAAAAGAAGCAACTCTCAAGATATTCGATCGCGTCTTCACGCGTATTGGTGCGCGCGATGACATATCATCCAACAGAAGTACGTTTTTGGTGGAAATGTCAGAAGTCGCGACTATTCTGCACTCTGCGACGAAGGATTCTCTTGTAATTTTAGATGAAGTTGGAAGAGGAACGAGCACATTTGATGGATTGAGCATCGCCTGGGCAGTTTCTGAACACATTTCACAAAAACTGAGAGCCTTTACGATTTTTGCAACTCATTACAACGAGTTATCAGAATTAGAAAAGCTCTACTCTGGCATAATCAATCTCACAATAAAAGTTGTGGAAAGCAACGATAAAGTTATTTTCTTACACAAAGTAATACCCGGAAGTGCGGACAAGAGTTACGGTATTGAAGTGGCTCGAATAGCAGGAATACCACAAGAAGTGGTGAAAAGAGCGTATCAGGTTGCAGATGCTCTAATTTCTACCAGTCAGATAAAAAAGGGCGTTCGTTTTCTCACGACTGGAGAAGTGGAAGCGATTAAGACTAAACTAAAAAAAATTGGAAAAGATCAGATGACTTTTTTCCATGAGAAAAGGAGTGAATAATGTTGAAAAAAATAGCGGTTATGACAAGCGGCGGAGATGCTCCAGGAATGAATGCCACCGTAAGGGCTGTTGTCAGATATGCGGTATCTAAAGGTGTGGAAGTCTACGGAATAATGAGAGGATACATTGGGCTTATCGAAAATGATTTCGTGCAATTGAAATTTTCAGATGTTGGCGGGATCATGGAACGTGGTGGGACCATATTGAGAACCGCGAGATGCGAAGAATTCAAGGTTGATCGTGGCAGAAAAGAGGCTTACAAAGTCTTGAAAGATCGGCAAATAGACGGGCTCGTAGTCATAGGCGGTGATGGGAGTTTGACTGGTGCCACTCTAATAGCCAACGAAAGCGATGTTAAAGTCGTTGGCATTCCCGCAAGCATCGATAATGACATTCACGGCACCGACATGTGCATAGGCGTTGATACTTGCTTGAACACGGTGGTTGAAAACATACAGAAACTCAAAGATACCGCTTCTTCGCATGAAAGAGCGTTTATTGTGGAGACAATGGGGCGAAATTGCGGATACATCGCTCTCGTTTCCGGTATAACTACAGGAGCGGAGGCAATCGTGATACCCGAGGTAAAGGTTGATTTTCAGGCTTTAGCCGACAAATTGTTAGCTGGTAAAAAAAGAGGAAAGATAAACAGCATAGTCGTTGTAGCGGAAGGTGCAGCAAGTGCTTATACAGTTGCAAGGCATCTTGAAAATCGGACAGGATACGAAACTCGCGTTAGCATCCTTGGACACATTCAACGCGGAGGATCACCAAGTGCTTTTGACAGACTTTTAGCGTGTCGATTGGGTTCTGGTGCAGCAGAAGCCCTTCTTAGCGGCCAAAATAATGTCATGATGGGGCTCCAATCCGATGGAATAGTACCGGTCGATCTGAATAAAGCTCTTCAGACAAAGAAAGAGATAGATCTCGAACTGTACAAACTTGCCAACATACTTTCGTGAGGTGAAGAACATGGAAGAGAGAAAAACCAGAATAGTTTGCACTTTAGGGCCTGCTACTACGGAAAAGCGTATGCTGGAAGCTCTTGTGAGAGCTGGTATGAATGTTGCTCGATTGAATATGTCTCACGGCACTCATGAGGAAAAAGCAGCGGTCGTAGAAAATCTTCGTGAAATAAGAAAAAGGCTTGGAGTTCCGCTTGCCATAATGATCGATGTCGAAGGGCCTAAGATAAGGACTGGTAGACTAAAACGTGAATATGTCGAGATGAAAAAGGGATCTATTCTCACGCTGACAACTGAAGAGATAATTGGAGATGAAAACAAGATATCCGTTGACTATCCAGGCTTACCATCGGATGTTAAATCAGGTGATAAGATTCTAATGAACGACGGTTTGATCGCGCTGAAGGTGCTGTCCACCACTGATAAGGAAATAAAATGTGAAATTCTGAACACTGGAACCATAACGCATAACAGGGGATTGAACCTCCCCGATGTTGATCTGAAAATACCCGCTCTCACTTCTAAGGACATAAAAGATCTTGAATTTGCCGCAAAAGTGAAACCAGAATACATTGCCTTATCATTTGTCAGAAAAGCCGAGGACATCACAAAAGCACGCGAAATTCTGAGAAAAAACGGTATGGATCATGCCAGAATAATTTCCAAGATCGAAACAAAACAAGCTTTGGAAAACCTTTCAGAAATTTTGGATGCTTCTGATGGTGCCATGGTTGCACGAGGTGACCTTGGAGTAGAAACCGATCCTGAAGATCTTCCAGTTACCCAGAAGAGAATAATAAGTATGTGCAACGAGCGTGCCATTCCAGTTATAACTGCCACACAGATGCTGGAATCCATGGTTAACAACCCACGCCCAACCCGTGCTGAGATCACCGATGTGGCGAATGCTGTTTTAGATGGAACAGACGCCGTGATGCTTTCAGAAGAAACGGCTGTTGGAAATTATCCAATTGAAGCCGTGAATTTTATGAGCAGAATTGCGAAAAAATCTGAGAAATACATGGATATTTCAGAAAATGTGCGTATTTACAATGCCAAAAAGTGTGAAAACGTAAGCGACGCGATTTCTCTGTCTGTGTGGCGCTTGGGTGTGGAGCTGAAGAGTAAAGTAATAGTCGCTTCGACAAGTTCCGGATTGACCGCAAGGCACGTGTCACGTTTAAGACCTTCGGCGATGATCCTTTCTACCACACCAAATGAATCAACTTATCACGCGCTTGCACTTGTGTGGGGAGTGTTGCCAGTTGTTGTGGACAAAGTAGAATCAACGGATGAGATGATCAGATCGGCCACCGAAAAGCTGCTCGCATTTGGTCTTGTAAATCCAGGAGATAAATTCGTGCTTACAGCTGGAATCCCATGGGGAGTTTCCGGTACCACCAATATGATAAAGGTTCAAGAAGTTCCAAGAGCATGATTTTTCCAAAATGTGTGTTGAATGAACTACTTTTGAAAGATTTGCTATCTGGTTTTTTTGGTTCTTTGACATTTAAATGGTATATAATTGCCTTTGTTGGGAAACATAAATGGATTATGCTACTCTTTTAACGAAGGGTGGTGTTTTCTATTATCTCCTTCTACAAATAGGACTGCTATTACATATCAAAGCAACCTACGGAGTGATTATTATATAACAAAGGAGATAATTTAATGTGACAAAATTTTGGAAGGGTTTTATATGGAAAGGCATAATAGGATTTGTTGTTCTGGAAGTAGGAGCTGCTTTGTTTTTATCTAACAGACTTTCTATAAGTTTAACAGGTATAGTAGGAATGGATACAGGATTCTTTTTGCTTTTCTTTGGACCAATATTTTTCTGGATTATTTTGCCTTTGAAAAATAAGTGGCATAAATTGCATCTAAAAAGATTTATTATTACCATCATTTTGTGTGTTGCATTTCTACTGATTGTTGTTGGGTCACTAATTATATACTCAGCACCCAGGTATATAAAATTAGGCGATAGTATAGTCGTAAATCACATCAAAATTATGCCTATATCAACAACTTATACACATACAAAAATAGTAGTCCCTAATAGTTGGTCAGAAAATTCAGAAGCAAAAAGAGGATATATTTTTCTGGTTATAAAGTTTAAATGTAAGAATGTTGGAAATTACATATCGAGTGCTAGTATAGATACCGCAAAAATATTAACCACAAGAGGATACTTTTATGATTTAGCAGCTCCAGATTTCATTTCGTTTTCCGATATACAACCAGGCGATACAAGAAGTTATTACATAAAATTTGAAATTCCCAAAGATCAGAAAGGTGTGAAAACATATTTTAAAATCGGATTAAGAGAAAGAATATTGAAATTGTAGCAATAATTAAGTTGCCTGGAAGAAATAACGTGAAGTTCAACAGTTGCTCCTTAAAGTGTATTCTTTCAGAGTACTCTTTATATAAAAAAGGAGATGATTTAAAAATGTCTTTAACGTCACTAATAACTCCCTGCTTCAGACCATTGCCTTCTTAGTGACAGATATTATGCGATCTCCACAGGCTTGAATTCCGGCAGTCCCTGCCGTATTGTATTTTAAAATGCCTTTTTTCTTATGTTCTTGGCGGCGTTTATTTCTCTGTCTGTGTGGCGCTTGGGTGTGGAGCTGAAGAGTAAAGTAATAGTCGCTTCGACAAGTTCCGGATTGACCGCAAGGCACGTGTCACGTTTAAGACCTTCGGCGATGATCCTTTCTACCACACCAAATGAATCAACTTATCACGCGCTTGCACTTGTGTGGGGAGTGTTGCCAGTTGTTGTGGACAAAGTAGAATCAACGGATGAGATGATCAGATCGGCCACCGAAAAGCTGCTCGCATTTGGTCTTGTAAATCCAGGAGATAAATTCGTGCTTACAGCTGGAATCCCATGGGGAGTTTCCGGTACCACCAATATGATAAAGGTTCAAGAAGTTCCAAAAACCTGATTTTTCCAAAATGTGTGTTGAATAGATCTCAAAAGTGGTGATTTTATGAAGTTAAATCATTTTTTAGCATTTTTAGTGGGCTTAATTGCAATTGCGATGATTCTATCCGGATGTTTTCTGTTTCCAAAGAACGAAGTGCTTATGAAACCCGTTTTGATTTCTCCATTGAATAACGCAACCGGAATTTCAACAAATGTCACTCTTTCCTGGAAAGAAAAAAGTTCCATTAAAAATCTCAGTTATCGCGTGTTCTTTGGCACTTCAACGCCTCCTTCTTATCAGAAGACAATTAGTACCACGCAAATGATTGAAAATGATCTCAAGTATTCTACAACATACTATTGGCAAGTAAGCGTTTTCAACAGTTCAGGAAAGGTTGCAACGAGCAACATTTGGCATTTCACAACGATGGCGTTGCCAACACCATCAACACCTATTTTGAGTATAACAAACATATCTACAAACACGGTATCTTTGCAATGGACTAAATCAACGAATGCCGCTTCGATAATATTGTATTCTGCAACTGCAATATCGAATCAATTCAGACCAATTGTCACACTTCCTGGAACTAGAATATCATATAGCGTGTCTGAACTCAAGCCAGCAACTCTTTACAAGTTCTTCATTGTCGCATCGAATCCGTCTGGTTCTGCGACTTCTAACACAGTCACTGCAACAACTCAATCAATTCCAACGCCTCCAAAACCGGTTCTCCCATCTACACCGGTTTTGAGCATCACATCAGTTTCAACAGATTCCATTTCATTGGGATGGACTAAATCAACAAACGCCTCGGAAATAGACGTCTATTCGGCAACTTCATCTCAGTTTAATCAAATCACATCGCTTTCGTCAAACGCGACATCTTACAAAGTGAATGGCTTGAGATCATCCACCACTTACAAGTTCTTCGTTGTCGCATCTAATCCGTCTGGTTCTGCGACTTCTAACACAGTCACTGCAACAACTCAATCAATTCCAACGCCTCCAAAACCGGTTCTCCCATCTACACCGGTTTTGAGCATCACATCAGTTTCAACAGATTCCATTTCATTGGGATGGACTAAATCAACAAACGCCTCGGAAATAGACGTCTATTCGGCAACTTCATCTCAGTTTAATCAAATCACATCGCTTTCGTCAAACGCGACATCTTACAAAGTGAATGGCTTGAGATCATCCACCACTTACAAGTTCTTCGTTGTCGCATCTAATCCGTCTGGTTCTGCGACTTCTAACACAGTCACTGCAACTACATCGAAAGTTGTTGTAAAACCTCTTCCACCATCATTGTCCGTGAATTCACCGAACACTTATTCAGCTGTTTTAGCGTGGACTGAAAGTTCGACAAATGTCGTGGGATTTCATGTATGGAGGCGTTCCAATTCAAATGAAAACTACACACTTATCACTTCTGTGAATGGAAATGTTAATTCTTACACGGATATCGTGAATCCAGGACATGATTATTCATATCTTGTGAGCGCGTACAACACGGCTGGTCAGAGCTTTTCGAAATCCGCATCCGTCTTTGTCGGACAAAATTATTTCCCCATGAAAAATTCAAACTCACTTGCCACTGTGAACGCCCAACCGGCTGTTAACACATCTTCTTTAAAAACTCTTGGAAGCAATACAATTTCGCTTTTGAAGGCTGTGGGAAGAGATGAAATAAGTGGGACTTCGGCTTCGAGTTCTTTAATACCGGTTAATGAGATTCTGACCTATCAAAAATCAACATCGAGCGGCACCACAACCTACACGGTGAACGTACCTGGTGCATTTGCCAATCAACCGGATGTTAATATCGCACTTACTTTTGTGATTAAAAACGGAAGAGTCTACCTCCAGAATTTTGCACCATATCCGATTCTTCTTCTCAATAGCGTTTATGGAAACAAACCTTACTCCAAAGCTACTGATTTGTTCTTGAAGCCGCCTACAATCCACGTTTCTTCGAATTCTTATTCGAGAACAGCGGTTTACGTGCCTCAAATGACTTTCGGAAGCCATTTGTACAAAAATGTTTTGAAAGTTACTTTGACAAGTCCGTCTATGGTACTCGTTTTCTATTTGGCGCCGAACGAAGGCTTGATGAGTTTTGAAATACTTTTGAACAATTCGAAGATCTTCTCTTACACTGTAACCTCCACATTTACTACCATACTGCCCGTTTATCCACAAGCTCCAATCGTAACAAATCCATCGAACAATTCAACCGTTCCATCAACTTTCACTCTCAAATTCACGGGCAATTCCAGCACGTACACTGTCTATTTGAACTCACAAACACTCGTTTCAACTTCATCGACACTTGTAAACATCGGCCCTTTAAGTGATGGAAATTACACTTTGGTGGTAAAAGCCAAAAATTCTTACGGCCTCGAGACTTTAAGTCCAGCCATTGATTTTCACGTTACTGGGGGATGGGTAGCGACGCCGACTTACGTGATAGGTACATTTACCGATTGGGCTACAAATTCAAACTACGAGATGACTTACAACCCTGTAAATAAAATTTACACTCTGACTGCAGAGGTACCCGCTTCACCATCTGTATACGGTGTCAACGAATACATGATAGCCCAATCTTACAAAGGGAAACTCATCAAATATGGATATCAACCCATACCTGTGACAAGTGGAAGTGTGACCTTTTACTTTGACCAGTCAATGACAAAATCATTCACGTCACTTGGAATTGGTGATACATCTAAAGAAAATCGAAATTGGTATTTCACATCAGATACGAATGAATGGAACTTCAATCTCATGCAATCATCCGGTACAACATTCGTTGCAACTGTGGCAACAACAGGTATCTTTGAACCGGGAACGTATGAATACAAAATAACACCTCAAGCCACTTTTTCGACAAATCCTGCAAGTTTGACACCATATTACTTCAACGGTTCCTATGGTGCTTATTACCTTCCGAATGGAAGTTTTTCGATCGCGACACCTTCAAACACGATCATCGTGAAGTTCAACGTTTTAAACTCTAAAGTGGACGTCGAAGCGACTAACATAACCTCCGTCTATTTGAGGAGTTCTTTCAGCAGCTGGTCTGCTAACATGTCAAATTACAAATTCAAATACGATTCGGTTACCGGCATCTACTCTTTAATAACTGATGTTCCATCCTCAACTGATCAGCAAGAGTACAAAGTGATTTACAATGGCGTCTGGTACGGCGGTAACAACATTCCTGTTGAACCTGGAAGCGTAACATTTTATTTCAACCCGAAGTTGGCTACAGATCCAAACTCCGCAGTTGGAATTGGGGATACATCCAAAGAATCCATGACGTGGTATTTTGCGGGCGATTTAAATAGCTGGGACTTTGCCACAATGACTTACATTGGTAACGGAACATTCGCAGCCACTTTCACGGGAAATTTTTCAGCCGGTGATTACAAATTTAAGATCGCTCCGAACAACAATTGGACATCTTCGCCGTATTATTATTACAACGGCAATGAGTGGAACCCGCCCACATCTTCTTACGGAAATGGCTCTCTTCACCTTTTAGTTTCAGCCTCAAAAGTTGTGGTGAAGTTCAACGTTTTAAAAAGTCATGTAACTCTTCAACCTGTGATTTCTCCTCGGTATTACGTCGCTGGGAATTTCAACGGTTGGCAAAATGTCGTCGGCAACATCAATTATGAGATGACTCCTAACGCTTCAGGAATTTACACACTAACGACAACATTACCATCGACAACAGGGCAGTATATGTACAAAGTGATAGACTGGACTGGAACTGGAACGCAACCGATATGGTACGGCGGTAACAACATTCCAGTTAAATCAGGGACTGTTACCTTCTATTTTGATCCAAACAACAATGGAGATAACACTTCTGCCCTCGGCATAGGAGATACCACAAAAGAAAAGATGAATTGGTATTTTGCGGGCGATTTAAATAGCTGGGACTTTGCCACAATGACTTACATTGGTAACGGAACATTCGCTGCGACTTTGACAAGACCATTGACCAACGACAGTGCCGGCGCTTATGGGTACAAAATAACACCTCAAGCCACTTTTTCAACAAGTCCCGCAAGTTTGACGCAGTATTACTTCAACGGTGGCTACGGTGCGTATTCAGGATCAGGATCAAATGGTACGGTAATCGTTCCGCAAGCGACGACGATCGTTGTTGACTTCAATGTGTTGAACAGCTCCGTGAGTGTAAAATCTGTCAAGATCGAAAAACTTCACCAGGTGATAGCCGCGTTCCTGGATTCTTTGGACGAAATTCACGTAACCCTGAATTCACCTGTGAACACCGCAAATCTTTCTCAATTCTCGTTTACAGTTAACGGAAATGACGTTCCGATCACTTCTATCGTCGATGCCAATACCGGACAAGCCGGAATTTCTAACTACGTGACGATAAACCTTGATGAATCGTTGAATCCTTCGGATGTTGCAAGTCCAATGATGTTGTCGATAAGTGGCTTTGCACCGGCAACGGTATACGCGAGATATGTGCTCAACGATCAGGCATTTCAATACAACGGCCAGCTTGGTGCGATTTACACACCTTACCAGGCAACTTTCAAAGTCTGGTCTCCAGTTTCAGATGAAGTTGATCTTCTGCTTTTCAGAAGTGCGAACGATCTTACTCCTTACGCAACGTACGCCATGGTGAAGAACTCTCAAGGTGTGTGGTCAACAAGTGTTATGGGAAATTTGAACGGTGTGTACTACGAATATTCTTACCACAGATATGGTAAATGGATAACAGCACCCGATATTTACTCAAAAGGGGCAAATGTCGATAACACGAAATCCATGGTCGTTGATCTTTCACAAACAGATCCGGGCGGTTGGAATTTCGATACAGCTTTATTCCCAACGAACATGGTAGATGCGATCATATATGAATTGCACGTTCAAGATTTCACCGATAACCCGAACTCTGGAATTTCTTCTCAATATCAGGGTACTTACATGGGCTTCACACAAACCGAGACTTCTTACGATGGAATTCCAACGGGAATAGATCATCTTGCCAAATTAGGAATCGACTACGTTCAGCTTTTGCCGATAGAAGATTATGAAGATCCACAAAATCCGGGATACAATTGGGGATATGTTCCTTACTTGTATATGGTTCCAGAAGCGAAGTATTCCACAACGCCAGAGGACCCGTCAAACACAATTGATGAAGTTAAGCAGATGATCGAATCGCTGCATTCTAAAGGAATAGGCGTTATCTTGGACATCTCTTTCAGTCATACATCATACGTAACCACGCCGTACACAGCTGCGGTTCCGTACTACTATTACAATTACAACGAATACGGTCAGAGAACCAATTACTCCGGAGTTGGAAATGATTTGAAGACCGGAAATTACATGGTCAAAAAGCTCATCATCGATACTCTCAAATACTGGATGACGCAATATCACGTTTCAGGTTTTAGATTCGATCAGATGTATTTGTACGATCCACAAACCATCCAGGATATCGTGCAAACTTTGAGAATCTTAGAACCAAATGTGCTCCTTTACGGTGAGCCGTGGCCTGCAAATGGGTATAAATTCACCTATTACGATCAACGCGGAATGGATCTGGGACTTTTCAACGGATATTTCAGAGACGCGATGACGGGATCAGCAAATAGTCTAACGGCAATGGGGTTTGTAAACGGTAACGCATGGGATGTGGATGTTCAAAATTCCATAAAGAGTGGGATAGTCGGAAGCGTCCCTTATGACAATTTGCCAGATACTTTTGCATCTGAGCCAGATGAAACGATCAATTACGCGACGTGTCATGATAATTACACGCTCTGGGACAAAATAACCGGTGCTCAACCAACTTGGAATGCATCGCAAGATATCGCGGCTCAAAAATTAGCAGGGGCGATCGTAATGTTGTCCCAAGGTATTACTTTCATGCAAGGTGGGGTCGAATTCGCAAGGACAAAAGATGGAAACGGCAACTCTTACAACGTTCAAAGTCCAAATGAATTCGATTGGTCAAGACTCACACAATTTGCAACTGTTGATAGCTACTATCAAGGGTTAATAGCCATTAGAAAAGCACATCCGGCTTTTAGAATGACATTAGCCCAGGAAATCCGAGACAACATAAGCTTTCTTTCAGGTTTGCCACAAGGAGTTATAGGATACGAAGTGAAAGGAAGTGCTGTTGGAGATTCATGGAATACCATAGTCGTTTATCTCAACGGCAACACGTGTTCTGAGAGTGTAACGCTTCCAACGGGTGATACGTGGAACATGGTTGTAAACGGAGCCACAGCGTCAACGAATTCGATCGGAACAGCTTCAGGGACAATTCAGTTGGCACCGCTAAGTGCATACGTGTTTTGCAAATGACAAAAGCTCCATCGGTGAACTACCCTCCACTTGCTTTGTTGAAGTGGAGGTTTTTTGTTCATACTCCCAATAAATAAGATATAAATTGTCATGAAAACAGTACAAACAAGTTGTTTTTACACATTCATCCTCATCCCACTCCATTGAGGAGGGAGATTTCTGCTAATTAAAAGTTCAGGAAATTGTGAGAAGTGCGGACACAGACGTTGAAAATCCATCTCCCTCCACTTTCAATATCGCTTGATGCACTCCACATCCCTATATGCTGGAGTCGCGATTGGGATTCCATTCCTCATCATTGGTTTCATCGCCTCATTCCCACTTCGTTTGTTTACAAAGTTTTCGATAGCACACAACTTTCATTTATCAACAATTACCCCCAAATCGCGCTTCTTTGACATTATGACGGGGCATTATCATGCACACTTCAAGCTTGCCCATTTAGTTCACTTTAAAAACAAAAAACTGTTATTGTTTTACATCAGATGGGCACTTATCCAGTTGGCCCCAGGCCCGGTTTATGCCATGTATCCACTTCTAATGAAGGCTTCCTTTGGTATAAGTTACCGGATACAGCACCATCTTTTGGATAGGGCTCATCCTTTCTCTTGGAGCTTTCTCTCTTGAGTTTTTTCATGTTCGTTTGAGGAAAGCGATGACAAAATCTACTTCTTGAAATTTGAAATGCAAAAGGGATGATAAGAAGAATTACGCTCTGTATAGAGTAAATTGTTGACAAAAAATCATTTGACATGTTCAGAAAAATGGTTTATACTTATGGTGAAAATCTTTTTCATAAATATTTATATCATGAAATAAATTATCATAATGTTTGCGAATTAAAATGGTGTTAAATCCCAGAGACTCTGGGCCAAAAAAATCAAGGAGGGATCTCTCATGTGGAAGAAAAGTTTTTTGGTATTTGCTCTCGTCGCACTCATGGTTGGAGCTGTATTTGCTCAAAGCATCACATTCTGGACTACCGAAGTAGAAAGTAATAGAATGCAGCGCATTCAAGCTCTTGCGACCATCTTTGAAGCTCAAACTGGCATCAAAGTGAATGTTGTGCCTGTACAAGAAAACGCTGTGTTCAAAAGATTCATAGCGGCAAAGGCAGCCGGAACGCTTCCTGATATCATGGAAGCTGGCATAGAACCTTTAGTTTTATTGGGATCCGAAGGATTAATGGATACACAGTTAAATGCGGAAGTGATAAATCACTTTGGTGACGTCTACACCGGTGTGAAAAGACTTATGTATGCTGGAAATGGGGGATATTACGGTATCCCATTCCACGCCTGGGTGCAAGGTATTTGGTACCACAAAAATTGGCTTGATGCGAAAAATCTTGGAGCGCCAACTACCTGGTACAACATACTTGAAGCGGCTAAAGAACTCAATGATCCAGCCAAAGGTGTGTACGGTTTTGTTCTTCCTAAAAAAGCAGATTCTTACGCTGAGCAGGTTTTCACGGAAATAGCCCTTGCCAATGGAGCACGCCCATTTGACGCCAAAGGTAATGTTACCCTTAACACTCCACAGATGATAGAAGCATTTAGATTTTACAAAGCGCTTGGAAAATACTCCATGCCTGGTTTCACCACAGTTTTAGACGCTCTTAATGCCTACTTGTCTGGGAAAGCAGCGATGATCTTCTATTCTACGTATATTATGGACGATATAGCCGTGTCGGAAGTGCAAAAAAAGCGAATTCACAGTTTTGATCCCCAACTCGTGAAAAACACGGGATTTGCGAACAAAATGATGAACATTCGTACGACTTCTTACGGTCAAGTAGTAGGTCTCGGAATACTGAAACCTTCCAAAGATAAAAGCGATGCCGTGAAGTTCGCCGAGTTCTTGATGACCGGAGACAATTACATATACTGGTTGCACATGGCACCAGGTGGTATGAATCCAACCAGGCGTAGCATTGCCACAAATCCCAAATTTCTTGATAATGAAGTTTTAAAGCGCTACGGAGCTGCGAAGATCGCGAACATCATAGCAGCTTTGGACAACGTGGAAAGATTTGATTTCTACAACGGCAAAGTTGTTACCAAAATGTCTAAACTTTCTTCAAACTTCGTGATCGGTAAAGCTATTAATCTCATGTTTGCCAACAATTGGACTCCGGAACAAACGGCCGAGTGGGCTCAGAAAGAGGCTGAAAGAGTTCTGAAGAGTCAATGATGTGAGTTCATTAAAGGACGTCCATATATTGGACGTCCTTTTTTATCTAAAAAAGGAGAGATCATCGTGAATAGAATGAGACGGGGAACTCTTGAGAGAAGAGAAGCTATATTTGGATGGAAGCTGATCGCACCGACTGTAATAATAATATCTATGCTGATTTTGTACCCCGTTGTTTACAACATCTACATCAGTTTTTTTAAAATATCTCTGAATCCTGAAGTACCAAACCAATTCGTGGGTTTGCTTAATTACGTTAAACTTCTTACTGATAGCCAATTTTGGAGATCTTTTGGGGTCACAATAGCTTTCACACTTTTAACGGTTGCAGGAAGCCTTGTTTTGGGAGTTGGAGTTGCCCTCTTAATGAATCGAAAATTTTTCGGAAGAGGAATAGTCAGGGCTCTCATTCTCCTTCCGTACGTAACACCTTTGATCTCGATTGTTTTTGCATGGCGATTCATTTTTTTACCAGTTAACGGCCCACTTGTCCAATTTTTGGCTTCCATACATCTTATGAATCCAGGAACAGATATCATAAATAACCCAAACAACGCCTTTTTAGTGGTCAGCGTTTTCAATATATGGAGGAATTTTCCTTTTGTTTATCTTATGGTTTTGGCAACTCTGCAATCAATTCCAGATAGTTTATACGAATCGGCTGAAATAGATGGAGCTAATCGGTGGAAACAGTTCACGTCGATCACACTTCCGGAATTGTATTTCATTCTCGCTTCAATTGCGCTCTTGAGAGGTATATGGAATTTTTACAAGTTTGACGAAGTTTATCTTTTGTCCAAATTCGCAGGCACTTTACCAATTTACATATATAACATGGCATTTACTGGAATTCCACGTCAGGGAGTCGCAGCATCGGCGGCAACTATCCTTTTCGTGATCATGATAGCCTCGATAACCCTTTACGTTAAGAAGGTGCTAAAATGGTAAGGAAAAAGAGTCCATTAAGAACCGTTGGCTTTTACACTTTGATCATCACACTCGTTATTGGCGTTGCTTATCCATTTTTCTGGATGGCCGCGATTTCGCTTCGATACAGTAGCGATGCTTTATCTCCAGGACTCATTCATCCAATCACTTTCGATCAGTATGCCGTGCTCCTTGGTTTAAAGCAATCCATTCGTCAACAACTGTCCGGAGAGCAAAAAGCGTTGTTGTCTTTGATCCAAACGCTTCCTAAAGATCAACAAAAAGCTGTTCTTCAAAAGATCAAAAAAGAGCAAAAATCCTCTTTTCCGTTTTTGACTTATTTTAGAAACAGCTTGACACTCGCCGGAATTGCCGCTTTGATAAGCCTTATTATAGCTGTATTCGGTGCCTATTCGTTCAGCAGAATAAAGTACCCAGGTCGTGGTACTATACAACGTGGTGTTTTGGTAGTTTACTTATTTGGCGGAACTGTACTCATGGTTCCATTGTATCAGATCTTCACCAAGGTAGGTATGTTATCAAATCCGAACCTTTCCATGTTGGCGTTGCTTCTGATATACATAGTTCAAACATTACCCGTTTCACTTTACATGTTGGGAAATTATTTTAGAACGATTCCCTATTCCATAGAAGAAGCTGCAATTATAGACGGCTGTACACGTACACAAGCCATATTGAAAATCATTATACCTCTTTCACTTCCAGCGATCATCACAGTGTACATATACGCTTTCATGATCGCCTGGAATGAATATTTATTCGCGTCTATTTTCATCAGACCATTCCCATCTGACTACACACTGCCTGTAGGATTGTACGAACTGTTCAATTCTTACCATGCAATATGGGCAAAGATGATGGCCGCTTCAGTTATAACCGCCGTGCCGATCATTGTGATTTTCATGACTATGGAAAAATATCTCACCTCTGGCTTCACCGTCGGAGCAGTTAAAGAATAAGTATCATGCGAGGAGGAATGTTTATGACTGTAATGCTCCCAAAGGAAGTAAAAAAAGAATTAAAAGGTAGATCTTACGATGTTGTGATCGGGATTCCGAGCTACAACAATGAATCAACTGTAAACCATGTGGCAAAAATAGTAGATCAAGGTGTACAGGAATATTTTAACGGCAAAGGCTTGATCGTCAATGCAGATGGCGGTTCTGATGATAAAACGAGGGAGAATTTTCTAAACCAGAAAACGGCATCCGATAAGGTCGCTTACATCTATAAAGGTGTTGCCGGAAAGGGTAGCGCAATGGGAAGCGTCATGGAAATATCGGATCTTCTCGAAGCTCCTGTTACCATTTTTGTCGATTCGGATTTACGAAGTATAGAACCATGGTGGGTGGAACGACTTACAAAACCGATCGTAGATGAAAAGGCCTCGTACGTTACCCCTTACTACGTTCGTCATAAGTACGATGGTACGATTACCAACAACATATGTTATCCTTTAACATCGGCACTTTACGGTCAAAGAGTGAGGCAACCAATAGGCGGAGACTTCGGTGTGAGTTTAGAAATGATAAAAAAATACTTGTCAAAACCTGCCCAGATTTGGAAAGAAGATATCGCCAGATTTGGAATAGATATATGGATGACGACTACAGCACTTTGTGAGGGAAACAAACCAGTTTGGCAAGCCGCGCTTGGTGTGAAGATCCACGACGTGAAAGATCCTGGAAAGCAACTCGGACCCATGTTCAAACAGGTGGTCGGTACATTGTTCGCTCTTATGAAGGAAAATGATCGTATTTGGTTAAAAAGAGAGGGTGAAACAAAAGACGCGCCAATATTCGGTGATATTCCAAATGTCATTCCAGAAGCAGTCAATGTTGACGGTGATAATCTCAAGAAAGCGGCAAGAAGTGGAATGAGTGAGCATTGGAAATTCCTCACTTCGATCCTACCAATTGAACTTCATAGCGCCCTTGAAAGCGTAAAAAAAAGTGGTACACTTGATAGTGGTCTCTGGATAAAGATCGTGTATGAGTTCGCTTGTTTGTACAGAAATCCCGATTTACAGGCTCGACTAATACAGTCTCTCGTTCCGCTGTATTTTGCGCGGGTAGCTTCATTCGTTGAAGAAACAGATGGAAGATCGGATGAATATGCGGAAAAAATAATAGAAAAGCAGCTTGAAGAGTTCGAGAATCAGAGGTGGTATCTGAAAAAGAGGTGGAAGGCTTGATCTTAGCCGTTCTTGAGGGAATGTACAACTCCCTTGGAGAGTCTGAAAAACTCGTGGCAGACTATGTGATAAAAAGACCGGACGACGTTATACATTACAGCATAACCGAATTTTCGATGCATTGCAAAGCAAGTGAAGCAACTATTTATCGCTTGTGCAGAAGAATAGGGTTTGATGGATATCAGCAGTTCAAAATAACACTTGCCAGGGAATTAACTCTTCCAAGTAGAGAATTCACATCTTTGGAAGAGGTGAAAGACTTTCCAGGATTCGTAAATGCCATGTTTGACGAAAATATAAGGATTTTGAAAGATACAAGGCAACTGCTCGACGTAGAGAAGTTGCAAAAATCCGTAGAACTCATTTTGAATGCAAAGAGACTTCTCTTCTTTGGTGTTGGAAGATCCGCATCTATAGCCAAAGATGGGAGTTTGAGATTCGCGATCCTGGGATTCCATACGGCCAGTTACTCAGATCCACACGCTCAGGTTATGGTCGGAGCTGGCCTTACGAAATTCGATGTTGTCATAGGAATCAGTCACAGTGGATCGATCAGAGATATCATAAAATCCATGGAAATTGCCCGAGATACTGGAGCCAAAACGATCGCAATAACAGCCGGGATCAATTCGCCAATAACGAAAGTCGCTGATATCGTTTTGTATTGCGCTGCCGGAATAGAGCGCCTCGGGAATTTTTTCAACAATAGAGTTGGAGAATTCGCCATAATGAACGTTTTGTACAGATCTGTGCTTTTACAAATGGAGGAAAAGATAAATCCACATTTGGACAATCTTTACAGTAACATCCTAAAACCGAAGAGGTTTGAGAAATGAAAATAGCTTTAGTTCACTTCCGTGCGGGTGAAAAAGATGGTGTTTCACTTGAAATGGAGAAATGGAAAAGGACCCTCCAAAGAATGGGTCATGAAGTCACGTACATGGCAGGTAGTTTGGGAAAAGAGAAAGGATTCGTCCTCGATTCGATAAAATACGTCCATCCAATCAACAACCGAATTCACTCTCATGCTTTTGATAACTTAACCGTATCCGAATCGCACTTAAAAGACGAAGTCATTTCTTACGCCCAGCATATTGAAAAAGAATTAGGTACTTATCTAAAAAAATGGAAACCAGAACTTCTGATCGTGAACAATTTGTGGTCTCTTGGACACAATTTGGCGGCAGCGATCGCCCTTTACAATAGCGTAAAACGATTTGGAATAAAAGCGATAGGTCACAACCACGATTTTTATTGGGAAAGGACACGTTATGCCCATCCAACCTGCAAATTCGTTGAAAAAACTCTTGAACGCTATTTTCCACCAGACGATCCTGATGTAAAACATGTTGTGATCAACAGGCTCGCTCAAATTGAGCTTGAAAAACGTAAGAAAATAAGTGCGAAGGTGATACCGAACGTTTTTGATTTCGATCAAAAACCATGGATCAAAGATAACTTCAACTCAGACATGAGAAGAAGATTTGGCATATCAGAAAAGGATCTCGTCTTTTTACAGGCCACTAGAGTTGTCGAAAGAAAAGCCATAGAGCTTGCTATCGATCTCGTAGCTGACTTCAAAAATCGTCACTTTTCTGAGTTAATCAGAAGTTCAATCTACAATGGAAGAAAGATGGAAAAGGATTCGCGTGTGATCTTGTTTCTGGCAGGTTCTCCTGAATCTGACAGCCTTGTATATCGTGACAAGTTACAAGATTATGCCAAATCGAAAAACGTGGAACTCATATTTGGATATGAACTCATAGCTGGAGAACGTGCATCGAATCATGAGAAAATCTATTCTTTGTGGGATGCGTACACAATGGGTGATGTTGTGACTTATCCAAGCATCAAAGAAGGATGGGGCAATCAATTCATAGAGGCGATTTTCGCGAAATTGCCGGTGATCGTTTTCGAATATCCGGTTTTTAAAAGCGACATAGAACCATTGGGATTTTGGACCATATCTCTCGGCGACAAATACACACTACACAATGGGCTTGTAAGCGTAGGTGAAGAAGAAACGAGTCGAGCATCTGATGAACTCTACAAGGCACTTCTTGACAAGGAAAGAACATTACAAATGGTTGAGAGGAATTTTTCCATAGGAAAAAAGCGCCTCTCTTTTAAGGCGCTTTCCGAATATCTTAAAGCACTGATCTGATTCAGAGGCCAAATCCAACTGTGTACATCCTTTGATAATCGTAACCAGCGTGAAATCCCGCATTTATGACGTACGTACCTCCGTACACTTTTAAGTCTCCCAATCTCAACTCAGCACCCCCAACAAGCCATCCTGCGGACAGGCCGCCGTAGATTCTAACGAGATCAAAAGGTACGTATCGAATTCCAACATGCAATCTTCTGAAAAAAGAATAACGATTGTCAAGGAGTTTCTCAAAATCCACACCAATTGTCAAGTTGTGTGTGATGAATCCCGTTCCGATCCTCAAGTCAGGTGTGGAAGAATTCATCACATTGTGCCATAATCCTCCAAGAGCAAAAGAACCTTTAGAGATTTTTACACCGAGATCAGCGTTGGAAGTTGCGTCGTACGTCAAATCCGGTTCAAAGGTTGATGAGTTTACAAATAAGACAGAAAGATCATCAATGGAATATATGTCTGGCATGACATAGCCATATCTGTAGGTTCCACCAAGTGAAAACTTGACACTCGAAATATCAAATGCTACCGCTCCGGTCCCCTCAACGTACGCAGCCGCTTTTGCGTGCAACGAGATGAAAGGTATCAGATCATTAGACACGAATGATTTGACATATCCTTGTGAGAGTCCAGAAATACCAAACGCGAAATTTCTGGCATTATATCCGATGTATCCATTTGCTTTAACTACCGCTCTATTCGTATTGAGAAGGTCTTGTTCATAATTTTTAAGAAAATAATTCACTTTGTAAGTGGTGTTTGTGGATGCAAGAACCGATTTTATTTCACTTATGTGTGTGAGTGCTTTTAATGCGGCTGATCCTGCGCCATAACTCATATTTACGCTTACGTTTGGAAGATCAAATACGAATCCCTTGCCATTTGTGAGACCGGCGGGATTGTAATAAATGGCATTTACATCATCGGAAATGCCTGTAAAGGCTTCCCCCATCGATAGCGTTTCAAAAGAATTGTAAAAGCTCAAATCAAAAGAAAAAGCCATAACAGACAAAAGAACTACCAAAAAGAAAATGATATATTTTTTCAACGAATTCAACTCCTTTGCTATAAAAGTTGCAGTCTATTGAATTATCGTCTCAATTACACCCAACAGTTCTCCAAGAGTTTTAAGAAACGATAGTCTTCCGGAATCCAAGATATTTAAAACCATTTCAGTCTTATCGATGATCTTTTCGATAGATGCTGTATCGACGGAAATAGACGGCGGAATGTGGTTTAAAGCATCTCTTGCCGATTGAACTGACTCGTGCATCTTTTCTACGACTTTTTGTGAGAGTTCTGAATTTCCATAAGTGCCAAGTTTTACGTTTAGCATCTTTTCAAATTCCTCTTGGGAGATGGAATCTTTAAATCTATTGTTTTTCTTGTCCCATACGTAGTTGAATATATCATCTGATGTGGTAAGGACACCATCGCCATTCGAATCGAAGAGTGCTGTGGATACGTAAAGCGAATTGTAAATCACGTTGGAAACATCCCAATTGAATTCACCATTTCCACCATATACAGAGAGTAAAGATGAAAGTTCGCCCAAAAGATCCATAGTGGGCATATCTCTTGACAAGGAGAGCAGAATTGTCAAGCTCTTTATCACCTTAGTAGAATCGAACGAGATGGAAGCATCTTTAACCGAGACGGAGTTCGATTGTGGTAGAATATCAAGCAGTGTACCAACAACGGTCGTTATCGATAGATTTTTTATTTGAGAGATCGATCTGACCATAGCAATTGCGGCATTCTTCACAACTGAAGCAGTTGTACTGTTTGAAGAAATTTTACCACTTTCGATCTGTGATTTTATGTTCTTAACGTCAGATGCCGTCTGCTCGATTACCTGTTTTGCCTTTGAAGAGGTTGCAGAGCCAGTCAACGCATCGTAAAGATCCATTTTCGTGCCTGCTGATGTGGATGCCACACTCGTTATGACATCGGAAGAAAGGTTAATACTCACTTGTGAATTTCCTTTATCCGCCGCATCCAGTGCACTTTTAGCTTTAGTAAGATTAGAACTTGGTTTATCAACTGGTTTAAAAACGTTGACCGCACACGAAGATAGGATAACCACTAAAACAACGGTTATCATCATAAGCACTATTTTTTTCACAATTGCATCACTCCTTTTCACTGAATATTATCGGATAAAAGATCAAAAAATTCACTTTTTATCTCTGGCAAGATCTCATTTTCTTCACAGAACAATGAGCATCTTCTGCTTTCTTGATATGTGTAATGCTCCCATAAAAAACGTTGGACAGTCTAAACGTTGGACAGTCTATATGTTAAAATAAATGAAGAAAACTTCCGATCTTAGGAAACAGAAAAGGAAAGAGATTATAGAAGATCCGGACACGCTGTCCGGTTTTGTTTGGTAAAAAACCAAAGAAGAATTTCCTTTGAAAAAAATCCGAAAATTTTCTTGATCAAAGCAGAAAAATCCCTTTTGTTCGGGAATTTTTTATTGCAGACGGATAAAACGAGGTGAATTTTTTGAAAGCACGAATCGAATGTTTTTCATGCGTAATGGCCCAGGCACACAGAAGCCTTTCAGAATGGAAAAGCGATAGTAAGGCGAAATTCGGTGCCATGCTCGAAGCGTCCGTTAAACTCGCTTCGGCTGAATTCGGGATGAAGCCCATAGAACTTTCAAAATTGGCAAACGACGCGATTAAAAGGTACACGAAGATCGAGGATCTTTACGTTGACAGAAAGGCTAAACTGAACGAAAACGCCATGAAGATAGTGAGCGACGTTGTAGCTGCATCGAAAAGTTCTAACGATCCACTGAAATTCCTTTTAAAATCCGCCATACTGGGAAACAATCTCGATCTCGGTATAAACGAAGTCGATGTCGATTCGAAGATCGTTGAAAAGATCGAAAAAACGGATCTGGCGCTCGATGATTTCAACCTTTTTATGGAAAAACTCGAAAAGGCGAGATCAATACTCTACATTCTTGACAACACCGGAGAAGTCGTCTTCGACAAGGCCTTTGTAGATCTCATTAAAGAAAGATTCCATCCCAATTTGAAGGTTGCGGTAAGGAGTGCTCCTATAATAAACGACGTTACGAAAAAAGAGGCTCTTGAAGTAGGATTCAAAGAAGACGATATAATAGAATCCGGTTCAACCATGGCTGGAATGACACTCGACGTCGCCAGTGAAGAATTCATAAAAGCCTGGAAAAACGCTGATTTAATAATCTCCAAAGGTCAGGGAAACTTCGAAGGACTTGAAGAAATAGAGGACGAAAGACTTTTCTTTCTTCTCGTGGCCAAATGTCGGATAATAAGCGAAATGTTGAACGTCACTATCGGTGAGATGGTCCTGAAAAACTCTAAAGGGAGCGATAACATGTCATGAACGATTCTAATCTACTTTCCTTGTTTTTTCGTCAACGAATGGATCTCGGTGCAACACTTTCGACATCAGGCTATTTTCCCGCTCTGAACGGAATACAGGATAGGTTATATTCAAATTCGGCTTTACGTCGAAAAAGTACATGCTCGTTCGTTTTACAAGAAGAAAGCCATTCATGAATCGGAAATACATCTTGATAAGATAAAATCTTGTCTTTCATAAGATGGGGTTTTGAGATGTGTATTTAAACTTTTTCGATTATCAAAGATTCATCTTCGCATGGAGTTTCTTCCATCTGGATCGTCAAATGCGATATTTCGTACTTAGAACGAAGCAAATTCGTGACGTTGCTCCTTATCACGTCAGCATTCTTAGTATCAGTCGGCTTCACGCGCACGTGACATTCCATCACCGTATCTTCTCCATCGAGACTCCATACGTGAACGTGATGAAATGAGGCCACCCCTCGAATGGCTTCTACATCCCATTTCATTTGGGAAAAGTCCAGTTTTTTGGATGTGCCCTCCATCAGTATGTTTATCGATTTCGCCACTATCTTGAATGATTCGTAAGAAATGTAGGCTATGATTCCGAAGGTAACGAGTGGATCGAGAAAGTACCAGTGATAAGCCTCTATCAGAATTCCGACCACCACAACAGCTGCGGAATTCATCGAATCTGAAAGCATGTGGATGAAAGCGGCCTTTACGTTGAGATCGTTATGCGAATGCCCGTGAAGAAAAAGCGCCCCGATCACGTTCACGACAAGAGCTATTGAGGCGATCCATATCATCATACCTCCGTTGACCGTTTCCGGGTGAATAAGCCTTATTACAGCCTCATATCCGAGAAATGCAAAACTCATGAGAAGGAGCACTGAATTCACAAGTGCGGCTATTATTCCGGCACGTTTGTAACCGTAGGTTTTTTTCTCGTTTCTGTTTTTCTTCGCGGCCTTGTGTGCGAAAAGGCTTAAAATCATTCCGCCGGCATCCTCCAGGTTGTGAAGCGAATCCGACACGAGGGCATAACTTCCGGCGATGAATCCAAATGTGAGCTCGAACCCAACTATCAAAAAATTCATTGCAACGTTGATCCACAACGCCTTTGACGCGTCACTATGATCGTGGTGAAGATCTTCACTCATACAATTCCTCCTTCGCGTGCTCTCTTAGGGTTGCTAACAGATTTGAAATGTGTGAATCCGAAAGCGAATAAAAGATTTTTTTGCCGTCTTTTCTCGTTTTTACCATTCTGCCGAGTTTTAAGATTTTCAGCTGATTGGAAACGGTGGATTGTTTGAGCCCGAGATCCGCAACGATCTTTCCAACGCAGGCTTCACCGTTTTCAAGAAGGTACACGAGAATCTCGATTCTCAGTTCATTTCCGAACATCCTGCCTAAATTTGCCATCAAACTCGAAATATTCTTATCCATATATCATGATTATATGATGTTTTTTTCAAAAAGTCAATTCCCAAATTTTAACTTTTTGTGTCAGACTTCAAGAAGTTTTTTGTTGAGAACGCCGACCCACAGGATTTTGGCTATGATCGTTATGGTGAATATGAAGGCCCACAAAAAAAGAGAGAATGGGATCTTTCCCTCTTTTTTGATGTGGTGCAAAAAGCTGACGATCGCTACGCCGAGGTTCCATATGCCGAACCCCCCATAGTATCGTAGAAGTTGTGTAAAGCGTGCTCGTAGAGGAAAGCAGTCCAAACATCTTCGTAGAGGAAAGCAGTCCAAACATCTTCGCGGAATTTGTCATTCCAATAATTGTTGTGGTGTTAACGGCTTCTTCGATTGTCATGTTTCTTATGTCAACGCCGATGTGCTCTTTTCCGGGTCAAAATCACTTGATTTGAAAGCGTCTCTGAACATCTTTTTCTGCATCGTCGGATCGCAGGCGCCTCCTTGACACTTTCCGCAAAACTCGGCATAATATTCGGGATTTTTTTCACAAAAGTTTTCTTCGAAAACCGCTTTTTACGGCGGTTTTCGAAAACTCAGTTTACTACGCTGCCAACTTCTTTGAGGATCTTTCGAAAAGCGAGATCAGCAGTACTATTATTCCGATCACAAGGTCGTTTGTGAGGTTTGCGGTGTACGCTGACATTCTAGGAATGAAAGGAGATATTATCATCCAAATGCCAGCCAACCCAATTATCCATCCCTGCCACTTTGAGCCTTCTGGAATCATCAGAAAACCTATGATGCCTATCAGAATTCCGACGATCAAATCGTCAACGAGAATGCCCACTCCTCCAAACGGTATGAACGCCGCGATCACCAACCATACTCCGAGTACAAATGTCGTCCATCCTCTCCAGGACATTAAAAACACCTCCCTTTTATTCTTCGATGGCGTAAGGTCTTACGATTCCGGAAATTTCGACGGAATTTTTCAAAGTGTTGTAAGTCGTACTTTTATTCTCTATGAACTCTTTCATTTTATCGAGCGTTTCTTCGTCTGCATCGCTTTCAACGCTGAGGATGTACTCGATTTTGACAAGCTGGGGTATCGACCGATCCCTGTAGCCTTTAAGACTTACTTCGATCTTTCCCAAAGACAAGTTCATCATCTTTGCAAACCTTTGAACGTTTATGGTTAAACAGGAGCCAAGGGAACCAATAATGACTTCGACCGGAGAATGTGCGGTCTCGTGTTTCCCCTCGGTGTTAACTGAAATCATCGTTTCGATGTCCCTTGCGTGCGTGAGCGCAACGCTTTTTTCGGGAACGAGTTCCGTTTTTATAAGAAATTCCTGCAATTCCTGCATTACTAAAACCTCCCTTTCAGTCTTCTGTGGATCTTTGAATTTGCTCCGAAAGTTTTTCCTTCGAATTTTGAAAGTATCCTTTTATCTTCTTCTCAAGATGGATGTAACCCACCAGGAAAATTATCTGAAACAAGGGAAGGACGGCGGCCGGTATTGCAACGAGTGGATTGAAAGCCATCGTGGCGATCGCTACAGCGGTCCCATTGTTCTTTCCTGTGCTCAGAAAGACTATTCCCATGTGATCCTTGTAAGAAAGACCGGCTTTTTTGTCAATGAAGGTTATCAAAGCCAACATTACGACGAGATAAAGCAGCGTAATACCTGCAAGGACGAGAAGTAGTTCCCATTTGGAAATCAGAATCTCCGCCTTCGCGAAGAAGATCGAACCTATTATGACGAACATTGCGATGAAGGTCGAAAGTGCCAGGATCGGAGCGATCTCAGAAAGCCTCTTTTTTCCTCCAACTTTGATTATCAGAACTCTCGTTATGTATCCAAGGATCATAGGCAAAACGACAACGAGAAGAATAGATTTCAATATGCTTCCCCTAGGTATTGGAACGCTTTTAGAGTTCAAAAACGTGAGATACAAAGGCGACAGAACTGGTATTAGAAGAAAATTGACAGCCTGGGCTATAGTCGCAGTTTCGACACTTCCGCCTGTTATCCCAGTATATCCGACACTTGAAGACGCCACAGGAATGAGCATCACCAGCATAAATCCGAGCGAGATCATGGGATCGTGTAAAAAGAGAAAGGCCAGCAAAAATGCCACCACCGGAGTTACGAGGTAGTTGTAGACAAGGCTCAACAGTACAGGTTTCGGGTCTTTAACGATCCTCGGCAGCTCTCCGAGATCTAGGTTGATCATCATAGGATAGATCATGAAAAAAACGAAGATCGTCATGAAAAGGCCCATGTGAGGCTGAGCCGCCCTAACTGTTCCTGGAAATGTGAGCCCCAGAACCCATCCGAAGGTCATCACCCCCAGAGAGTAAAACAAAAGGTATTTTTTTATATTCCCAGCAATTTTTCTGATTCGCTGCATTTATTGGCCTCCTTTGAAATCATTTTAAGCATATGCTCATAATGAATCTATCACTATTTTATCACCAAAGTTTTTTCGAGAGGGTTTCGTTTGAATTAAAAAACGAATAATATTTTCCAGAGGTGATATAATATGCTCGTATTCGAAAATATGAATATAAACGGAAGGCCGTGGTAGGATGTTCACAAAAGAAATAGGAATCAAAGAGGTGCTAAAGGTGCTGGCGGACGATCTCAACCTAAAGATCCTCTCCTTTCTTTCGGTGCACGGAGAACTTTGCGTGTGTGATCTTCAGTCACTGACGAAAGCGAACCAGTCGACGGTGTCGAGACACCTGAAGGATCTCGAGGGATCGAACCTCATCTCCGTCAGGAAAGATGGAAAGTGGCATTATTACAGCCTTGGAAAGACCCCAGGATTCGTTTCAGAGATCGTGGAACTGTCAATCGAGGAGTACGGGATAAGAGATGTCAAATTCCATCCCAACACGTGTAGCAACAGATGAAAGGAGGAAAGATCGTGGAGGGAAAAAAGAGCGTTCTTTTCATTTGCACGCACAATTCCGCAAGATCACAGATGGCCGAGGGGCTTTTGAGGAGCATGTACGGAGACAGGTATGACGCGTTCAGCGCCGGGACTGTCAAGTCGAGCGTCAACCCTTACGCTGTAAGGGCGATGGCCGAGATCGGGATCGACATATCGGATCACAGGTCTAAGAGCATAGAAGAGTTCAGAGAAAAATCCTTCGATTACGTCGTGACCGTATGCGATCGCGCGAAGGAGACTTGTCCGTTCTTTCCGGGGAAGGTCCATATCCATCAGAGCTTCGAAGATCCGGCAGGTATCGGAGAAACGGACGAAGAGAGGATTGAGGCCTTTAGACGTGTCAGAGATGAGATAAAAAAATGGATCGCGGATAATTTCGGAAAAGGCAACGTGGAAAGCGTGGTTGAACCATTCAAAACGAAGATATGATTTCTCATATTGCAGCGTAGGGATTCTGGCTCAAGTCTGGAATAACGATAAAAACGCATTTCAGATTCTCATCGTGAAAAAAAAGGAGGAATTCGATGCAGCCGAAAACGAAAAAACTTTCTTTGCTCGACAGGTTGTTGACACTTTGGATCTTCGCGGCGATGGCCGCGGGAATCGGTCTCGGCTGGGTGATCCCAGGATTTTCGAACTGGCTTTCTTCGATGTCGGTCGGGACGACGTCGATACCTCTGGCCATCGGGCTCATCGCGATGATGTACCCGCCTCTGGCGAAGGTCGACTTCAGAAAGATAGGCGGCCTCTTCCGCGATCCCAAGGTTATGACGCTGTCATTGGTGGAAAACTGGCTGATAGGCCCTACTTTGATGTTTTTTCTCGCTGTCGTCTTTTTGCGCGCGCATCCCGATCTCATGGTCGGGCTGATACTCATAGGCCTCGCGAGGTGCATAGCGATGGTCGTAATCTGGAACGATCTCGCCTTCGGAGACAGGGAATACGCCGCATCGCTGGTCGCCTTGAACTCGATCTTCCAGATCGCCTTTTACTCTCTGTACGCCTATTTTTTCATAACCTTCCTTCCGAAAATCTTCCACCTTCAGAGTGTTAAGATGAACATCCCGATCACCGACATAGCGACATCAGTTTTGATCTACCTCGGGATCCCCTTCACAGCGGGCTTTCTTACGAGGTTGATCCTCGAGAGCAAAAAAGGTGAGGAATGGTACGCGAAGAAATTCGTGCCGAAGATAAGCCCGATGGCACTTATCGCTCTGCTCTTCACCATAGTCGTCATGTTCGGGTACAAGGGAAAATACATAGTGAGCCTTCCGGAAGACGTCCTCATGGTCGCCGTTCCGCTCACGGTTTATTTCGTGGTCATGTTCACGGTGTCTTTTTTCATAGGCAAAAAATCGGGTATAGATTACGAGAAGACGGTCACGTTGTCATTCACCTCCGCGAGTAACAACTTTGAGCTCGCGATTGCGGTTGCTGTCGCGGTCTTCGGAATCCGGTCGCAGGAGGCATTTGCGGCGGTTATCGGTCCGCTGATAGAGGTCCCGGTGATGATAACGCTGGTGAATGTCGCACTGTTTTTCAGGAAAAGGTATTTCGCGTTTTCGTCAGAGTATGAGAAATCCTGAATCAAGTTCAAGGTGATGAAACTTCAAAACGAGGATCTTCCAAGGATATAAAAAGATTCCAGACAGAGTCCAAATTCCGATGTGCCTTTTTTACAGTTTTTTCTCATAGAGAATCCCACTTCGGAACTCCCAGAATAGTCGTAGATGTTTTTGGATACTGATACTTTATGGCCCTAAACGTTGAAAGTTCACAAGAGCGAGGTTGGAGACACAGGATGTGTCGAGAAAGCGAATCG
>CAJXLN010000017.1 GCA_913056255.1 uncultured Thermotogae bacterium
CCACCACCATTACTTGTTGTTTGATAGGATTATACGTGTGATAAGTTAATGAGACGTTAAACGTTTTTTGTCCACAGGTGAATTTTTGATTCTTGTGAAGTGGCGATAGATTGCAATGTTGAAAATCAATTACTCATACTTGCAGTTCATTAATATTTTGATAGTTTTTCACTTCAACGCCTTCATTTGTAAGCAATTCAAGGAAATCACTTACAAGATCCTTTGCCAACATCACGGCCTCATTTATTTCATGAGAACACCACAGTTTGGGGGCAATTTCTTTATATCTTCTGGGTATTTTGGGAAAGGTACATACATCCATTATCCCTTGATAGTAATCGTGGGTAACCCATTTTGAACCATCTTTTCAATTGATTAGAATCACCATAGATTATCTTTAACACGTTGAGAACTCCCATCCAAAATGGCCAACTCATCGTTGGAATTTTAAGAGTCTTCTCAAGTTCTCCTTCGTTCACCATCTGGTAATTGATAACTATATCTTTGTAGATGAATGACTTTCCCTGCACCTTGTTTTCATTTTCAACGATGAAAATCATATCGAGATCTGACCATTCAGTATCAGTGATCTTAGCTGTAGAACCGTAAACGCAGCTTAATATCACATCTGGATGTGTCCTAATTATCTTATCACTCAACTTCTTTGAAAAAAGTTTTCGCTCTTCGTGATTCATCTTTGCACTTCTTTTTGATGTTTATGACTGACAAAGAATACTTTAGACTTCAGAATTTTCCAATTTATTTGTGATATAATGTATTACGAGGTGATACTATGAGGCTAATATCTTTAAGACTTACAGAAAAACTCGAAAAAAGTCTCGAAAAATACGCCAAGAAACTTGACAGGCCAAAAAGTTATCTTATTCGTAAAGCCCTTGAGATGTATTTGGAAAATCTCTCAAAAGTTCCAGAAGATATCTTAAAACTCGCGGTGAGTCCCGTTGAGAAAAAAGAAGATTCACATTACAAAAAGACTTTGGAAAAGAATTGAATGATTAAGTTTAGGGAACCATTATGAATATCGCGAGTGAAAAGGGTGGTGACTTTTAATAAACAAAGCACGTCAAAATGCTGAGAGTGCTGTTTTGGGAGCTTTGACTGCTCTTATATACACATTTCAATTGATCTATGGAATTGGAACAGCTATAAGTTATTTGGCTGTGATTCCCCTCGTGTATGCCTTGAGTCAATCACGTTCTGAATGGTTGAAGATCGTTGTAGTATCCTCGGTTATGATCTTCGCGTTTAATGATTTGGGTGGTTCACTGTTTTTCCTTCTTTTTATCGTTCCGATGTCAGTCTCTATTATGATGAAGATCGGCGGCTTGTCAGTCTTTTTAGCTGAAGGTCCGCTCTTTTGGTCAATGGCCTTAATTCTTTACAAATTGGGATGGATTGTAGGATTTGAGATACCACCGTTTTTCCATGATTGGTGGGTGATCTTACTCTTCTTATTTTGTGCCTTTGTCATCATGACCTTTTCAAAAATAGCGTATTTGACTCTAAGAACCTTCGATTTTCACCCATATTCTAACATCGCAGGAATTAAAATCGTTGTAATACTCATGGTACTGAATTCGTTTGCAGTTTTCGCCGTTTACGGATTTTCGATACAATCTTTTTTGAATATAAGCATCATGATCCCCTTGATGATGATCGATCCTTTGAAACTTTCAATTGCTGAGATGGAAAAAGTAGCTGTTCATACCTTTCAAAGGATTCACGGCAAAACAACACGTTAATAGTTGAGCTTCTTTGATCGAACTTCACGTGTAATTCACCTCTTTGAAGCGTATTTTCTCACAAATGGTCTATCTTTCTATGTTCCCCATTCTTACAAGCCTGCCTTAATTCAAAATCTCATCTTGATCGTGGATAACGACTCAAAGTTGGTTGAGAAAGGCCTCAAATTGTGTTATTATGTTGACAACCATCTCCTTTCTTGTTTTGATCAATCTCATCATGTGGGGAAAAGATGGAGATGGTTTTGTTACAAATAATTGTGATCTTTATAGTTTTATAATCTTTATTTTCAACCATGTATTTCATTTAAACGACTATATGGAGGCGAGAAGCATAATGGAGGAGGTTTTTTCTAATGAATCGGACAGTAGAAATGAAAGGAAAACCAATTTCCTTTTCCATTTACGATCTGGCAGTTCTTTCCTTTTTGATCCTTCTCGCATATGGTGTAAGTTTGCTCGCCAAAAATTGGACAGGACCTCTTGTTTACAAAGCAAATATTTCCCTGGCGCCTACGGCATTGATCGGGTATACATTCCTTTCCATGTCAAGAGGTTTCATAGCTTACGGTTTATCTCTTCTTTTCACATTCGCTTACGGTTATGTGGCAGCTCACAACAGGTATGCTGAACGCGTTCTAATTCCACTTTTAGATGTATTTCAATCCATACCAGTTCTTGGATTTCTTCCTGGTCTAATTATTGGAATGATAGTGATTTTCCCACATAGTGTGATGGGTTTGGAGCTTGCTTCCATATTGATGATATTCACCGGTCAAGTTTGGAACATGACCTTCAGTTTCTACCAATCTCTGAAGTCGATTCCTCAGGAATTGATGGAAGCTTCGAAGATCTATGGACTGTCGAAGTGGAAGATATTTTGGAATGTTGAAGTGCCATTCGCCATGCCAGGACTCGTATGGAATAGTATGATGTCAATGGCTGGAGGATGGTTCTTTCTCTCCGTATGTGAAGCTTTTACACTTGGAGGCCAGGATTACAGAATCGCAGGAATAGGATCTTACATGGCGACAGCTGTTGAAAACGGATACGTTGCAGGAGAATTGTATGCGATCTTAGCCATGATATTAATGATTCTCGCGATAGATGTTTTTTTCTGGCGTCCCATTGTGGCATGGGCAGATAAATTCAAGTTAGAAGAAACCAACCCAGAAAATGAGCAAACCTCTTTTGTTTTAGATGTGCTCAGAAACTCTCACGTTCTCAAATTTTTCAGAACTCTATTCTCTTCAAAAAGAATCTCAAAGCGATATGTGAGGCCTAAATCGTTTAAAAATGAGCAGCAAAGTACAGCTGAAAATGTATTGTTTTACTCCTTAATAGGTACGATAAGCGCTATAATACTGTGGAAGTTTTTTTCGTTCATTGGAGATGTGAATTCAGGAGAACTCAAAACCATCTTATTTGGAGATGTTTTCACAGCTTTAAGAGTGTATGCATCCGTTGTACTTTCAGTCGTTTGGACACTTCCCGTTGGAATACTTATCGGTAAGAACATTTCGCTCTCAAAAAAAGTACAGCCAGTGGTACAAGTTCTTGCTTCTTTTCCAGCGCCAATGATATATCCTTGGTTTGTCGCCATTTTCCCGAACTTAAATTACAGCTCTGTGCTTTTAATGTTGTTGGGAACTCAATGGTACATTTTGTTCAACGTGATCGCCGGTGCTGCCTCTATACCCAACCATCTCAAAGAAGCAGCTCTGATTTTGAAGTTAGGTAGATTAAAAACCTGGAAAACTCTTTATATTCCCATCGTACTTCCATACCTCATAACGGGTATGATAACGGCTGCTGGTGGAGCATGGAACGCAAGCATAGTTACCGAATACATGAATTTTAACCATCGAACTATAGAAGCAACTGGCATAGGAGCCCTCATAAACGAGGGCACAATATCAGGTAACATGTCATTTTTGGCTCTTAGCATTGTTACAATGTTATTGACCGTTGTAGTGATAAATCGTTTAGTATGGAGACCCATTCAAAGGCGAGTTATGGAAAAGTTCAGTTTGAATTGAGGCGATTTTAATGGATACACCAATAATAAATTTGAAAGATGTCAATATGCGGTTCAAAATGCCGGGCGGAAATTATTTTACAGCTCTTGAAAATATAAATCTCTTTTTAGATTCTGGAAAGATAGCGGCTTTGCTCGGTCCTTCTGGATGTGGAAAATCCACTTTGTTGAGAATAATAACTGGTCTTTTAAAACCGTCTTCAGGAAAAGTTTATTACAAAGGAAAAGTTCAAAATGGTGTGAATGACAAAATGGCAATGGTTTTTCAAAACTTCGCACTTTTTCCGTGGAAGACCGTAAAGGAAAACATAGAACTCGGGATAAAGGACGCTGATAGCATAGAAGAACAGGAAAAAATAATTGAACACATAGTAGACGTTGTGGGCTTAGAAGGATTCGAAGACGTTTATCCGAAAGAATTATCTGGCGGAATGAGACAGCGTGTGGGAATTGCAAGAGCGCTTGTTTCCAATCCGGAGGTTCTTTGCATGGATGAGCCTTTCAGTGCACTTGACGCTTTAACTTCGGAAAACCTTCGTGAAGAAGTGCTTGATTTTTGGTCTGAAGGCACTGCGGGGTTGTCGAATATATTGATCGTTACTCATAACATAACCGAGGCGGTGTACATGGCTGACGAGATATTCATACTCGCTTCCAATCCTGGAAGTATAAAATTCGTATTTCACAATTCTTTGCCTTTCCCCAGAGATCAGAAGTCATCCGAATTTCTAAGTACGGTTGATACGATATACAATATCCTGACTCAAAATATAATGCCAGATGTACCAAAGACCAAAATATACGAAAAGATAGCTCCTATACCTTTGGTCAGTGTGAGTGAAATCATCGGTTTACTTGAAGTTTTAGATGATAACAAAGGAAGGCTTGAATTATTCGAGTTGTCTGATCGCATAAAGAGAGATTTTGGAAAAACCATTTCCATAGCCCTGGCAGCGGAAATGCTCGGTTTAGTTGCCACGCCTCGTCATGATGTGATATTCACCGCTCTTGGGAAAAAGTTCCTCGATGCAGATGTCAATGAACGAAAACTCATATTCAAAGATCAAATACTCAAAATTCCAATCATAAAAGCTGTTGTGGAACTCGTAACTCAAAGCGAAGATATGGTGATCACTCGTGAAGAATGCGAGGAATTCTTGGCAGATAAATTGCCAAATGAACGTCCTGAAGATCTTTTTGAAACCATCGTGAATTTCACATTGTACGCGGAAGTTTTGGATTATGATTCGAGAGATGAAGAACTCTCTCTGATAATAGAAAATGTTTGAAGGAGGTATTTATATGGACATAGGAAGTATGAAACTGGATTGGGTTGCCCAGAGAATGGTGGTAATGAACGCGCTCGTTGAAAAGTACAAAGAGAGTCAACCTCTAAAAGGGGTTAAAGTTGCGATTTCCGTGCACTTAGAAGCTAAAACAGGATATCTTGCCCTTTCCATTGCCAAACTTGGCGCAGATGTTTCAGTTTCAGGTTCAAACCCACTTAGCACGCAGGATGAAATAGTTGAAGAACTGAAACGTCGAGGTCTTAGAGTAAACGCTCAGCGCACTCACGACATAAATGTGTATGAAAAAAATTTAAACGCGACGCTTGATTTTGAACCGAATGTTGTCGTGGATGATGGCGCCGATCTTACCGTAGCACTTCATGAAAAGAGAACGGATTTGCTCGAGAATGTGTGGGGAGTGTGTGAAGAAACGACAACGGGTGTAAAGAGGATCAAGGCACTTGAAAAATTCAAGAAATTGCGTGTTCCAGCCATAGCGGTTAACGATGCCAAAACCAAGCACCTCTTTGACAATCGTTACGGAACAGGTCAATCGGTTTGGGATTCGATCATTCGAAACACCAACATGAACGTTTCAGAAAAAACAGTCGTCGTTTCAGGTTACGGTTGGTGTGGAAAAGGTGTTGCCATGCGTGCGAAGGGACTCGGTGCGCGTGTGATAGTCACTGAAGTTGACGCGATCAAATCTTTAGAAGCCATCATGGATGGATTTAGCGTTATGCCCATGAAAGATGCAGCGCGAATTGGCGATATCTTTGTGACTGTTACAGGAAATACTTCTGTGATACGTGAAGAACATTTTAGAGTTATGAAAGATGGAGCCATTCTTTCGAATGCCGGGCACTTCAATGTAGAAGTTTCCGTTGCCGATCTGGAAAGAATATCAAGCTCAAAGCGCGAAGCAAGGCCAAATGTCACCGAATACAATGTCGATGGGAAAAAGCTTTACCTCTTAGCCGAAGGTAGACTCGTTAATCTGGCAGCAGCGGATGGACATCCAGTGGAAATAATGGATTTATCATTTTCCGTGCAGCTTCTCAGCGTTTTGAAGATCGTTCGCGATCACGGAAATATGGAAGCTAAAATGTACGCGGTTCCAAGTGAGATCGACGATGAGATCGCGACAACGAAGCTCAAACTCCTGGGAATTAATATCGATTCCTTAACAGAGGAACAGAAAAAATATTTACAAAGCTGGTGATCAAATCTTTTCCCACATACCGGCTACTTCCGAATTTTTAACTTTTCCCATTTTTTCGAGAAACTCTAAAATGGAACTCATGAACGATCTGAAAAGATAAAAAGTTCCGGCGTTGAGTGAAATTGACATTTTTTTCGAAACCTTTGCGCAAAGTGTTTCTACATATTCAGGCCCTTTAAGTGATTCGAGAGCGGCGTTCACGAAATTATGAACAGCTGCTCTTGTTCTTTCAATATCGGAATGTGGATCAGACGTTATCACTCCATGAGATGGAACGTACAAATCCGCATTTAATTTTTCAAGAGTGTCAAGTGAGTTGAGAAATTTTTTCACGTCTACGAGATAAGGATACGAATATTTCTCCAGCACATTTGCCCCAAAGTAAGCGTCTCCGCAAAAGATCACACCATCTATTTTCACTGCCGTCATACCGGGAGAATGCCCTGGAAGTGAAATCAGATCGATCTTTGGAATAAGGTTAAGCTTGTCAAAAGATACAGCATGCGAAGGTTTAGCTTTGTAAAAACTCGAGCGAAGTGCTTTTGGCGGACTTGCTCCGTAAAGATACAGAGTTTCGAATGATGGATTTCGGATGAGCGTGATTTCTAGCTCATTTGCATATATCTTGGCCCCATTTTTTTCAAAAAGATAATTTCCTTGTATATGATCGGCATGAGAATGAGTGTTAAGAACTACCTTTTTCCCATTGTCCATTTCGGAAAGTAATTCTTTGGCGAATTTTGTACTGGATCCCGTGTCTATTACGTATGTGATTTCTTCGATCTTGACCACTCCCACATTGGTGCTTCCGAGTTTTACCCAAATCTTATCTTTTAGCAAATTCATAGATGTTCCCTCCTACAAAAAAAGTCCTCTTTGTGAGGACTTTGGAGCGGCCAACGGGACTCGAACCCGCGACCCTCAGCTTGGGAAGCTGATGCTCTACCAACTGAGCTATAGCCGCACATTTCGAATTTTACCATAAAGATGGTTTGTTGATCAAATTGGTTTGGTGCATTGCGTTATAAAAAGCCCAAATTAAAATGAATCATGTGTATTTTATGAAAAAAGCATAATTCGCACTTCAAAGGGCTCTTCAAAAAATACTCATGTGAACTACCTTTCACTTACTTCATTGAGAATGGAGACTTCTAATAATTGTGTTAAATCATGGAAATCTTTAACAATAATTCATTTTATTGAAATATCAGACTGTAATGTGTTAAAATAATTTCAAAGCGATAAATAGTGTAGCAATTGTATTTAAAAAATATCGTTCTTTTAAGTTCAGAAGTGAAAAATTATCTATTTTTAGATGGAAGTCGAGGATTATTTGTTTGTAATCGGAAACGGGAAGATTCTCAATTTCAATGGAGAGATGAGAGTGACGTACATGCAAATGTACAATGCTCTGTGAAGCATGAAGCCCGCAGCTAAAACTAAAAACAGTTCATTTAGAGTAGCAATTTGGGAATGAAATTGCTGCTCTTATTGTTAAATAAACACAAAAGTGAAAGGGCAAAAATTTACAGCTGAGGTGCACTACACTTGAAATCAGGAACGAAGTTTTTTACATCTCTAAAAACTGAATTTCGATGAGCTAAAAGTGTATAATTTAAGTGAAGTACACTCTGACCCAACGTTTTTTGTTGAACGATTAGGAGGAGGTGAAAGTTGTGATTGTAACAACGACAGAGAAAATCCCAGGCTATAAAATAAAGGAAATACTTGGTATGATTAGAGGTAATGCGGTGCTGGCGAGGAATTTGGGAGTGGACATAAGCTCTGGTTTGAAATCGCTGGTAGGAGGTGAGATCAAGGGCTACAAAGAATTGCTAACACGTTCAAGAGAACTTGCCCTGGAAAGGATGATCTCGGAAGCGGAAGAGCTAAATGCCGATGCGATCGTGAGCATGAGGTTTGCCACAAGCCAAATAATGTCTGGAGCCGCGGAAATGCTTGCTTACGGCACAGCGGTGAAATTAGAAAAGGAGTGATCTGCGATCACGGTGCTCGAATTCTGTTGAATTTAACGGGAGGATCTTGACAGGTGGACGATGAATTTGACAAACTCGAAGGGTTCATCGATGATTTACTTAGACAACAAGAAAATTTAGAAATGCAGTTAAAGAAATCAAAAGCCAAGGTGGAGAAGTTGAAGATCGAGAATTCAGAGCTTCGAGCCATGCTTCAATCTCAAAGTGTGAGAGTAGATGCATTACTCAAGAAGCTTGAAAATTCTCTGAAGAATAAATAAAAAGGTGAAAGGAGCGTACAAAATGAAAAGGACCGTAACGTTAGAATTGGGAAGCCGGAAGTACAAATTCACGACTACCGATCCACAAAGTGAAGTGGACGAAACTCTAAAAAACATAAAAGAAGAATTCGAAAATTATTCCGATGTGGTGGAAAAGTACGGTTACGATCGCATTCTGTTGATGATGCTCTTGAACAATGTTCATGAAAAATTGGTCTTAAAAGATCGAATTGCCAGGATGAACAAGAAATTGGAAAGAAAAATTGTGGAGTGAATAAGGCATAATTTGAGTAGCAATGCCCCTTCCAACAACAATTGAGGTGATGATTTTTTGAAAATTGTAGCATTTGGAGGAGGAACAGGCCTTTCCACACTGTTAAGGGGACTGAAGTTATTTTCGGTTTTTGAAGTGACAGCTGTGGTAACAGTTACAGATGAAGGTGGAAGCTCCGGAATAATCCGCGAAGAGCTTGGAGTACTTCCGCCAGGAGATTTAAGAAACAATATAATAGCCCTTGCCGAAGACGAATCGCTTATGTCAAAGATCATGGCTTACAGGTTTATTGAAGGGCAAACACTTAAAAATCATAGCCTGGGTAATCTTATAATCGCCGCTTTAACCAAGATCACAGGGAGTTTTGCCGTTGCTATTGAAAAGGCATCGAGCATACTCGCCATAAAAGGAAAGGTTCTCCCTGTAACCGAAGACTCCGTTAGATTGATCGCCAAAATGGAAACCGGAGAAGAAATCGTAGGTGAAACGGAGATAGTTAAAAAAAGATCGAAGATACTTGAAATCAGACTCGACAAGCCCGCACGTCCTTTTTTAAAAGTAATAGATTCTCTTACGAAATGCGATGCGGTGATCCTTGGACCTGGTAGCCTTTTTACAAGCATAATACCGAATCTTCTCGTAAGTGGCGTAAATGAAGCGATGAAAGGTAAGCCTAAAATTTTGATCGCCAACATGATGACCCAGCCTGGAGAAACAGTTGGCTTTTCTCTAAGAGATCATATCACTACGGTGGAAAAATATTTGGGATGTTCACTTGATCGTATCATTGTGAATTCTGAGACGATCCCAGATGAGGTACTCGAAAGATACCGTTCTCAAAGATCAGAACCGATCTTTTCGGATGGAAAAGATGAGAGAGTGATTCCATTTCCCATGGTCGATGTTATCATCGATCCGAGAGACGGGAAAAAGAAGCTTCGTCACGATCCTTTAAGACTTGCTGCTTCTGTGCGCGAAACCGTTACGAATTTGGTAGGTGATTGACAGCATGTCCTTTACTTCAGATGTAAAAGAGGAGCTTTGTGCGCTTCCAATAAAGCCTCTCAGTGTAAAAGCAGAATTTGCCGGTTTTTTGAAATTCAAAGGAACACTTGAAATAGGGAAGCGTAGTCATTTTGAACTCATCGTTAAAAACACTTGTGTAGCCAGAAGAGTAAAGAAAATACTGAATTTAATGCATCAAGGTGATGTGGATATTTTTTATCACCAGGAAAAACGTCTAAATGTTGGTAGGTTGTTTTTGCTTAGAATTGCAGTTGATGATATTAAAGAATTTCTTAATGACATTGGGCTTAACACATTAGGAGAGGTGAATGAGCAATCTGTATCAGACCCGACTTTATTCGCTGCTTTTATGAGAGGTGTCTTTTTATCCTCAGGCTCAGTAACCAATCCCGTTCAACATCACCACCTTGAGATTTACCACCGTAAAGTAGAAACATTGAATTGGATTCTTAAAAGGCTACAGAGTTTCTTTGGAATAATCGGACACATAGTGGATGTGAGATATGGATATAGATTTTACATCAAAAACGGTGACACGATAGAGGAATTTCTGAATCTCATAGGTGCAATGAGAGCTGCGAATTTAGTTCACTCTGTTATGATGATGAATAGAATTCGTTCAAATGTAACGAGAAGTGTGAATTTTATAGAAGCCAATTCCAAACGTAGTGGAACCGCAAGCTTAAAACAGATCGATGCTATCATGGAAATCGATCGTAGAATAGGACTTGAAAATTTACCTCCAGAATTGTACAAAGCGGCAAAGTTGAGATTGGAAAATCCAGCGATTTCGTTGAGAGAACTCGGTTCGATGCTTAGCCCTCCCGTTTCGAAATCCGTAGTTCACAGGAGACTGGGAAAGATACTTCAAAAGGTCCAGTCAAAGGAAGATCAAAAATGAGATGCCCTTTTTGTGGATATCCGAACACCAGAGTTCAGGACTCTCGGTCTATAGAAAACGGTTCGGTAATAAGACGTAGAAGAGAGTGCCCATCTTGTGGCGCCAAATTCACAACGTACGAGCGCTTTGAAGGTGGAAGGTTCATGGTTATCAAAAAAGATGGTAGGCGTGAGAAATTTCAAAGGGAAAAGTTGATGAATGGTATAGTAAAAGCTTGCGAAAAACGTCCCATATCCATGGAAAAAATCGAAGAAATGGTGAATTCTTTAGAAAGCAAAGCGCGAAAGCTTGGAACTGAAATCCCCACAAACAGTATTGGTGAACTGGTTATGAAAGAACTTAGAAAACTCGATAAGATCGCGTATATTCGCTTTGCTTCTGTATACAGAGAGTTTAGGGATACAGAGCAATTCATAAAAGAAATCGGAAAATTGGAGGAGGAAAATGATAGATGAGATGGTACTTGTGATTGAAGACAAGGACATTCAGAATATTGTTGAAGGCTACGGGTTTTTGAACGTTCCAATAAGTGAGATCAAAAATTTAGTGGAGAAAAAGGGATTTTTCGTTCGAAGATCGAAAGCTGAAAATGACGAATCAATTCGTCAACTGATCCCTTACGTTGTGGTGCAAAATCCCGATGGAATGTACCTTTTGGTCAAGCGCCTTAAAGCTCAAACCGAATCTCGATTGCACGAACTTTACAGTATAGGCATTGGAGGTCACATAAACGATAAAGATGAGGGAGATTCCCCATGGATGAAATTTCTCTCCGGAATGGAAAGAGAAATCAATGAGGAAATTTCCATAAGTCACCGCAAGTGGCCGAAGTACGTAGGATTAATTAAAGAGAATTTAACACCGGTAAACAGAGTCCATCTTGGCGTAGTCTTCACCCTTACAGCGGATATAAATGGAATAAACGAAGTAGAGAAATTCTCCTGGGAATTGAAGGATATCAAAGGTCTTAGAGAAAAGTACGACAAAATGGAAACATGGTCACAATTGGTTCTCGATGAAATTCAGCTTTCTTCTTCAAAATGACTCAATAACATTTCAACCGTTCAGTTGTTTTTTTATAGAGTGTGCAGTGGCCATGAAAAAACAGTGTTACAACTTTGTATAAATAGGGGGTCATAATGCGCTTTGACGTTGTGGGTGCTGGGAAAGTTGGAAGGAACTTCGCAAAGTTCTTAGCACTAAATGGACATGAGATCGGACATGTGATCAATTCTTCCATTGAATCGTCTAAAAAAGCCGTAGAATTCATAGGACACGGAATCCCAACTACGATTGATGAAATTGGCGAATGTGATGTGGTGTTGATCGGCACACAAGACGATATCATAAGACAAACTTTTTTGACAATACTAAAAAAATCGAAGGAGTTCAAAGCCATCGGTCATTTCAGTGGTGCTTATCCATCGTCACTTCTTAGAGAATGCGATCGAATTGGTGTTGGACGATTTTCCATACATCCAAATGCCTCTTTTGCCGATCCTGATATGTGGAAAAAGTTCAATGACATCTATTTCGTAGTGGAAGGAAATGAAAAGGGACGAGAAATAGCCAAAAATTTGCTTTCTTCCATGAAGTTGAAGTACGGGGAGATATCTGAATCCAAAAAGATTTTTTACCATGCAGGCGCTGTCTTTGCATCGAATTTTATGGTTGCACTTCTCTCCACATCGAGAGAACTTTATTCGATGTCAGGCCTCGATCCCAAAATCGCTATCGAGATCTCCAATTATCTTGCAAGGCAAGCTGTGGAGAACGTTGAAAAATTCGGCCTAAAAAAGGCGATAACCGGTCCTGTTGCGCGTGGTGATATGCAACTTGTTAAAGCAGAAGAAATGGTTCTTGAAGACGCGGTCCCAAAAATTGGCCTCCTTTACCATAAATTCGTGGAAGTCTTGAAAGAAAGGGTGATTGAAGTTGAACATCCGAAAATTGATCAAGATGAAAGGTAAAGAACCGATCACGATGGTTACTGCTTACGATTACTTCAGTGCCAAACTGTGTGAGCGTGCCGGCATCGATGCTGTACTCGTTGGCGATTCACTTGGCAATGTTGTTCTTGGATACGATACCACCCTAAATGTGGATATGGAAGATATGATCAAACACATTTCAGCCGTTAGGCGCGGTGCCCCGAATTCTTTCATCATTGGGGATATGCCATTCATGTCTTATCAGGCCTCTGACGAAGATGGTATCAGAAATGCCGGAGCTTTGATGCGTGCAGGGGCAAATGCGGTTAAACTTGAGGGAGGAAAAAGGGTGGCACCACTTGTTACAAAGCTCGTGGACGCTGGCATACCCGTTATGGGACATATAGGACTTACCCCTCAATCTGTCAATCAAATAGGTGGATATCGTGTGCAGGGAAAAGATGAAGATACTTACAAAATGGTTGATGAGGCTCAAATGCTTGAAAAAGCAGGAGTTTTTTCGATCATTTTAGAGCTTACCATTGAAGAAACGGCCAAAGCGATAACCGAATCTTTGTCAATTCCAACAATCGGAATTGGTGCCGGACGATATTGCGATGGCCAGGTACTCGTTTGGCATGATCTTTTAGGTATAAACGATGAACACGTTCCGAGATTTGTCAAAAAATACGCCGACTTGTCTGTCGAAATCGAGCGTGCACTGAAGAATTACATATCTGATGTGAAAGCAAAAGCCTTTCCGGAAGAAGAGCACTCATTCAGGAGGAAAGAAAAGTGACATCTGAGGCAACAGTTACCATTAACTCATTTAGGGATTTTTTCTTTTCATACGGGATCAAAATAATAGTCGCCTTCGTGATTTTTTTTATAGCCTACCAACTTGCCAAATACGTTTTCAAGATCATAGAAGCCTCTGCGAGAAAACTGAAAAAGCCCCTGAAATACCCAAACACAGTGAAACTTCTTTTGAAAAGTACCTTTTTATTCATCGCATCCATGATAGTCATTGGAATGTTCAACATAAATCTTTGGCCACTGCTTACGAGTCTTGGAGTTATAGGTTTGATAGTGGGTCTTGCACTCCAGCAGCCACTTGGCAATTTTTTTAGTGGCCTGATGATCATCATAACCGACGCCGTGAATGAGGGAGAAAGTATGGACATCGGAGGCATAAGTGGCACCATTTACGCTATAAAGCTCAATCACACTGTAATTGACACCTGGGATGGAAAGCGAATCTACATACCGAATACCACAGTGTGGTCTTCCAAGGTTACTAAATTTTGGCCGAAAGTGGCTCGTAGAATTGAAATGTCTATTGGAGTTTCATACACACTGAGCGCGGAGGATCTCAAACGCGCCATGAAAATATTTCAAAGAGTTTTGGATGAAGAACCTCTGGTGTACAAGGGAGACAATTATTCGAAAGAAGCGAATTACGGACCCGTGAGCAACTACGTCACCTTTAATGGTTTTGGAGATTCTTCCATAAATTTTACCATTCGTTTTTGGGTACTCCGTAAGGATTACTTCGATGCGGTGAAGAACGTTGGGTTAGCCATATACCGAGAGCTTAATGCTGCAGGAATAGAGATACCATTCAATCAATTGGATGTTCACGTTGATGGAAAGATCGAAAATGTTTTGTTCAACGACTCAAAAAAGGATATTGATAACAACTTTTAAACAGTTGAAGAATATGCAATAATCGATGGAGAGCAAATATGCTTTGATGAGTCTTACAAGGTGATCGTAGATCATAAAAATTGAAAATCCAGATATTACAATTCCGATAACTGCTTGGAGGTGCTTAAATGTTTGAAAATTCAACAGGTAGAAGAAAGGCTACCTTCAAAGTTCACCATTTTGGGTGGATTTTGTAAATAAGGATGAGAGTTGATGCCAAAGATATACGCTTACGACATCGTGAAATCCACAAATGATCTTGCCAGAGAGAAAGCTTCGAAACTCAAAAATGGAGATATAATTTGGGCACTCTCCCAAACTAACGGGCGAGGCAAGGGTGAACGAAGCTGGCACTCACCGAAAGGCGGATTGTGGTTTTCCATTGTTTTCAAGCCTCAGCGATTGTCAAAAGACCCCAACGTGTACACCAAAATGGCTTCGATCGCCGTCGTTAAAGTTTTGAAGAAATTCAAGATCAAAGAAGTGGGTGTGAAGTGGCCAAACGACATATATCATGGTAAAGAAAAATTAGGAGGAATATTGACTGAGATCATGAGCCAGGGCAAAGAGCATGTGGTGATCGTAGGCGTGGGATTAAATGTCTCTAACGAATTGCCTGCAGATGTTCCGAATGCGACCTCTTTGTTCAAGATCACGGGAGAAGAAATAAGCGTGCCTCAACTTTTAAAGAAGATATCATCTGAGATGGAGAGGTTGTACAATTTTGTAACCTCCGGAAAGAGGAATGTGATCACCAATTTGTGGAGAAATGCCATGATCATCAAAAAAGGCTCTAAAATAAAAGTTGTTGAACACAATTCAAAAGAGTATCACGCAACCGTTGTAAGGGTATTGTCAAACTCTCTGATCGTCGAGCATGATGGTGTAAGAGAAAGTGTTCATCCATCGGAAATCTTTTTTGCTTAGCCCTTCAACGTTTTAACGGCTGCAGTGGGATCTTCTGAATTGAAGATATAACTTCCCGCTACAAGTACATCCGCACCAGCATTCAGCGCGTATTCGAAAGTTTCTTCATTTATCCCGCCATCGACTTCTATCTTGAAAGTCAATCCGGTTTTCCGTCGTATGTCATTCAACCTTTTTATCTTATTCAAAGCATTTGGTATGAATTTCTGCCCCCCGAATCCTGGATTGACACTCATAACAAGTACACCGTCCACATCCATTATGATGTCTTGAAGAAGCTCAATTGGGGTGTGTGGATTCAAAGCGACAAAGGCTTTGACATCCTTTTCTTTTATTCGCTGAATTAATCGATGCAAATGGTGAGTGGATTCGTAGTGAACTGAAACTATTTCTGATATCTCGCAGAAATCATCTACAAAGTCCTCCGGATTATCGATCATGAGATGTGAATCAAGGGGAAGATCGGTTACTCTCTTCACCGCTTTTGCCACAATAGGTCCATAGGTTAGATTCGGAACGAAATGTCCGTCCATTACGTCTATATGTACGTAATCAGCAACATTTTCTATCTTTTTGACCTCCGCGGCAAGATTCGCTAAATCCGCGGAAAGTATAGATGGTGAAACTTCGATTTTTCTCAATTCGATCTTATTTACAAAACTCACCAAAAAAACGATGAATTCTGAAGGTAGCCTTTCTTCTACCTGTTAAGCGATCAAACGTAACGTCTCCATATTCCCCCATTTGTCTTTCGTCGTTTTTGTCCGTGAAGCGTTCTTATCAGTTTAGATCGTTGGACGTTCTCACTTCTTTGAGTATTTCCAAATAGCTTTTGTAACGACTTTTCGGAATCTTTCCGGATTTAACGAGCTCTTTAACATAACATCCTGGCTCGGCATCGTGAACACAATCGTCAAAGGCACACATCATCGACGCCGACCTTATTTCTGGAAATAACTCTTGAACTTCCGATGGGGTGCTTTCCTTAAAATCAACGGTGATGAAACCCGGCGTATCCACGACGAATCCACCTTCTTCCAATTCCAAAAGAGATGCCGATGATGTTGTATGACGTCCCATATTGGTGGCTTTGGAAATTCTTCCCGTTCTAAGATTCGAGCTGGATATCGTGTTGAGTAAAGACGACTTTCCCACACCCGAAGGTCCTGCAAACACCGCTATGCGTCCTTTCAGTTTTCCCTTGAGTTCTTCAATTCCTTCGCCTGTTACTGTGCTCGTGAAAACTGTTACGTAAGGCGAATAAACTCTCTTGAAACTTTTTATTTTTTCATCGGATGTTATGTCCAATTTATTCAGAACAAGTACGATCTCTACTTTTGAGAGTGCAACAGCAGCTATAATTCTATCTATTGTTGAATACTGGACATCTGGACTGGATACGGAAACGACCACCACAACTGTATCGATATTTGCAACTCTTGGCTTTTTAAGTGTTATAGTCCTTGGAAATATGGACTCTATCCTTCCACGATCGCCAACGATCATGTATTCAACGTGATCTCCGACCATTGGCTTCGTTTTCGAAAGTTTGAACCTTCCTCTCAACGTACAAAGGGTTTCCAAGTCTTTCCTGTCATCCTTCACGATCGCAAAATTCGAGTGAAAACTTATAATTCTGCCAGTTGTCGTCAAAGGATTCTCCTTCTAAGTTGTCCACATGCTGCATCTATGTCAGAGCCTTTTTCCACTCTTATGACTGCTTCAAGGCCGTGCGCTTTCAGAAATTCTTCGAATTGCCTTGCCTTATCGGCTGGAGTGCGCTTGAATTTGCTGCCAGTTTCATTGTACGCTATGAGATTCACATTACAATTTATATCTTCAAGGATTTCAACGAGTTTCATGGCATCTTTAAGCGAATCGTTAAAACCATCAAAAAGTATGTATTCAAATGTCACACGCCGCTTCTTGATACTCTGGTATTCCTTTACAGCGTTGAGAAGAACAGATAACGGATAACGTTGGTTAATTGGCATTATTCGGGAACGCTTTTCATCATCAGGAGCGTGAAGTGAAATGGAAAGGATTACATCCAAAGGCTCGTTAGATAGTCTCTTTATACCTTCTACAACACCAGCTGTCGATATGGATATTCGTCGTTGGCTGATTTTTAAAGCTTTTGAATCCACCATAACACGAATTGCACGCATAACTTCGTCGTAGTTGAGCATAGGCTCTCCCATACCCATGAAAACCACGTTACCAATTCGCTCGTTTTCCGCTTTCTCCATACCGAGGATCTGGGCAAGTATCTCACCTGAAGTCAAATTTCTCACAAATCCGGATTTTCCAGTTGCACAGAATTCACATCCAAGAGCACATCCAACCTGAGATGATACACATGCACTTGTGCGGCCCGGATATCGTAACAGAACGGATTCCACTGTACTTTTATCATCGTATTTCCACAGGAATTTCACCGTTCCATCTTTCGATCGGGCAGTTGTTACAAGTTCTGGAAACCTCACTTCCAAATGCCGTGAGAGATTTTCACGCAATTTTTTGGATAAATTCGTCATAACAGAAAAACTCGAAACCTTTTTCTTGTATATCCAATCGAAGATCTGTGTTGCGCGGTATGGTTCGATCTTTTCACGTTTGAGCTTTTCGTACAAACTATTGTAATCGTAGTCGAGCACGTTTTCCAAAATTTTCACAACCTTTTGATCTTTGATATGTAAAAGCCTTCCATATATCTTAAAAGTTGTACACCAAGACCATTAAAAGTAAATGGAAACTTTTCATCAAATGGATCGATGGCTACTGCATCTTCATGTCGAGATAAAAAATCAAAGATCACATCATCTGTTTCAGCTTTGGTAACGGTACAAACAGAATAAATCAATTCTCCATGAGGTTTGATCACATTCCACGATTTCTCGAGCATTTGCAATTGAAGTTCGGCTTTTTTCTCAACATCCTTCTTATTTATCCTTAACAGAAGATCCGGATGCTTTCCAAGAGTGCCAAGAGCCGTGCACGGCGCATCTATAAGCACTTTATCGAATTTAGCGTCTAATTTCTCTGTGTCATATTTTAACACATCGAAACTCATCATTTTTTCTGGGAACAAAGCAAGTCTTTGGAAATTCGATTTCGCCACCAAGATCTTTGCACGATTCACATCGTTGTAAAATACCCTTGCATTTCGTTCAATTTGGACAATGTGAGAAGTCTTCGTTCCAACACCTCCACACGCATCCAATATCTTTTCACCTGGTTTTGGGGATACAGAAATTCCCACAAGTTGAGAGGATTCATCTTGGAAGGTGAAATCTCCGCTTTTGAAAGAATAGTTTTCAAGATCTGCTCCATTTTTGCAAAGCACTCCCCAAGGCGAATAATTCATGGGATAACACTCAACAAAAGAAGACAATTCATCCAACAATTCATTTCTTTCTATTTTAACTGCTCTTAAAGAAAGTTCGTGGCCTTTTGATTTATCGAGAAAAGTGCTCATATCTTTGCCAAGGTCTTTTGTGAGCATCGTGTAAAGCCAATTTGGCAGAGAATGACTCAGTTCTATCTTGTCAGTGGATGTTGAAATCTTTCTAAGTACCGCATTAACGAGACCTTTTAGTTTCTTTGGCGTTATCTCGGTGTACTCGTTAACGACGGCATAGGCTGGAGTGTGTGTGTCCATGATCTCGTAGACACCGAGCCTCAGTACGTTACGCACATTTCGGGGAGTTTTTCTCGGTTCTTTCAAAAACCTATCCACTTCTCTGTCAATTGCAAATAGAAATCTAAGAGTTCCGTAAACTATCTTTCTAACAAAATCACGATCCATTTTGTCAAGTGGATCGGTGAGTTTCCAAAGATCTTTGGATATGAAAGAGTGCACAACAGCCTCTTCCAGTATTTTCAGGGCAATACTTCGAGGATTCATTGATTGTTAACGTATCCCGAAATGAGTATCATTCTGAGTAGCTGCAAAGCAGCCATGGCAACACTTGCCACATAAGTTAGGGCAGCAGCATTGAGAACTTTTTTAGCCATGGTAACTTCTCCATCGTTCATGATCACGACATTTTTAAGCATCTTCAAAGCCCTGTGAGAAGCATCCAACTCGACCGGTAAAGTTACAAGAGTGAAGAGTACAAAGAAACTGAACAAAACTATTCCGATTTTGAGCAGAAAACCGTTGTAGAAAATAAGACCCATGAAGAAGATCACCCATGAAAGTCCTGACCCTATGTTAGCAGTTGGCACTATGGCATCTCTAAGTACGAGTGGAACGTAATGATTTGCATGTTGGATGGCATGACCGGTTTCATGTGCCACAACTCCAAGTGATGCAACAGAATTGCTGTTGTAAGTGGCATCCGAAAGTCGAATTACCCTTGTCTTTGGATCGTAATGATCGGTCAATTTTCCGGGAACCCTTTCGACTTTGACATCAAACAATCCATTGGCATCGAGGAGCATTCTCGCAAGTTTAGCACCACTCAGGTTGGTCGATGATCTTACGCGAGAATATTTATTAAATGTCGTGGACACCTTAGTTTGTGCCCAGATGGCAAGTATAACTGCAGGTATGAGAACAAGCATCGTCGGATCGAAAAACCAAAACGGAAATAACATATAAAGCACCTCCACCACAATTTTACCACGATTTTCAAATATCTTGACTCTGCCGAGACTGAAAAAGTTCAAAAGCCTTTTCCAACTGATTCTTGCAAAGATGTAGCATTTTTTTGCTCTTGAGCGAAGAATTATTCAAAAGTGATAGAATAATGTCGGAGAAACTTTAAATGTTGTAATCATTTTGAGGTGTTTTTATGTCTAAAGCCGAGCTTGTAAAGCTTTTCAAAGAGATGGCGATGGCAGAGATGTTTATAGGGAACAGTCCTTTCAAATCGAGGACATATCTTTTTGCAGCCGAAAGTGTTGAAAAGTACGGTTTGAAGGTCGAAATTCTGGAAAATATCAGAGGAATAGGAAAAGCGATATTGAATAAAACATCTGAATACCTCAAAATGGGAAAGATCAAAAAACACGATTATCTAATGGAACTGATACCACGTAAATACAGCGAATTGTTGACGATTGAAAATGCAAGAGCGTTGGGAAAAGAGTGGAAGTCGATCGTCATAAAGCGTTTCTTCAATGAAGACGGGACCTTGAAATCATTGCCTTCAAAACATTCGTTAAGATTCTACGTTCTAAAACATATAGCATCGTATTTCAAACGAAATCGTGTTTACACGGAAATGGAAGTCAATGAAATATTGTCAAATATTCACGAGGATAACGTCGCTTTGAGGCGCTATTTGATAGATTATGGATTTCTAAAACGAACTAAAGATGGTTCCGAATACAGAAGGGGAGATTGAATGCTTGCGGAGATTCATTCAAAAGGATTTGCTTTGTTTGATGATATAGATGTGGAATTTTCAATCGGCATGAACGTCGTAACCGGTGAAACGGGAGCTGGAAAGTCTCTTTTCCTTTCCGTGTTGAAGGTTTTAACGGGAGAAAGGCCACCTTTTGTTAAAGGAAAAAGTGAAGTGGAAGCACTGTTTTTTGAATCAAACGGGAAAGAAATCGTTGTGAGCTTGAAGATCTCACCATCTCGTATGACCGCTCGAATGAACGGTTCTATAGTTACTCTCGCACAGCTCAGAGAACGTGTGAATTCTCTAATGACGATCCATGCACAAGGCACTGCTGGTATTCTGAGAAATCCTAAAATGCATGCACGCTTTGTCGATCTTTTCAAACCATCAATACCATCGAATTTGGACAGATATCGAAAGTTGTATCATGAGTATCTCGGAATCAAAAGAGCATTTGATGCAAGTGATGTAAATACTGAAGATGTTGATGAAGAGATAAAAGATCTCGAGAGAGAAGCAGAAAAGATAGAAACCATTCTTCCGAGTGAAGAAGAATATGAGAGTATGGTTTCTGAGTACAAGAAGCTTCTGAAAGCACGTGACGTCATAAGAACTGCCAAGGAAATCAATTACATCATCTCCGAAGAAGGTGGCTTGGAAGACATTTTCCAGGTTTTGGCGAAAAAGCTAAGAGAGTTGAAAACGATCGATAGTAAGGCTCAAAGTTTTCTTGATTTTGTAGAGCCTCTGGAAGAAGATGTACATAGCTTATCGAGAGATGTTGAAAGATACGCGGATTCTCAAGAAATAGACGAGGAGAAACTCGAAAAACTTGAGGATATGATAACTGACATAGAACGAATAAAAAGGCGTTATGGCCCTACTTTTGACGATGTTAAAGAAAAATTGAAGGCTATTCATGAACGAATAGCCAAATTGCGCAAAGTTTCAAATTCCTTGAAAAAGTCCAGCTTACGTCTTAAAGAATTGAAAGATGAGATGTGGCCTCTGGCATTGAAAATAAAAAAGGCACGTTCCATATCAGCAAATGAGCTTTTGAAACGAACGGAAGAAAATCTTCGTGATCTTGGAATGCCAAATACTCTAATCTCTTTTTCACAGCATGATACCGACTTCACAGAAAATGGAATTGACCAGCTGGAATTCATTGGACGGCTAAATCCTGGCACTCCAGAAATGCCAATATCGGAGATCGCATCTGGCGGAGAAATTTCTCGGATCTATCTCGCATTGGAAGCCGCCCTTGGCGAAAAATTGCCAATTTCAACTCTTGTTTTTGACGAAGTCGAAACTGGTGTGGGTGCAAGAACCGCTGACGTTCTGGCTCAGAAGTTGAAGGAAATATCCAAATCCACCCAACTTATAGTCATAACTCACATGCCACAGATAGCGGCTATGGCAGATAAACATTTCAAAGTGGAGAAACGGATAGACAATGGAAAAACGATCTCATCCGTGATCGAGCTTGGAAGCGATACAAGAAAAAAAGAGATAAGCGCTATGTTTGGGAAAATCCCGAAAGGAGTATGAAATTCGAATATCACACTGTGTATTAATAGTGTGTAGCTTTGAATGATAACGTAATTGGCGTGAAGATTAAGGACTTAATCCAAAAGACATGATAAAATATCGAAAGGCTCATTTAGCATTTTCAAGTCATTGAACACATAATTCTACAATCTGTCCGTGCGCGTACCATGAATTGGCCATAAGCGTGTATCCTTCGCGGCTACCGCCTTGGTTGCAGAAGTGGGAAAAACATTGCACATTGTGCAATCCCACTCCCACTGGCACTCCAAGCATGGTCGTAAGGGATAAGCTCCAAATTGTGGCTTTTCTCATCCACGAGTTCGATTCTTTACGATCTCAAGATATTTCAAAGCGTCCGTGGCACTTTTTGCATAGAAATCTGCTCCAAGTTCTTTAGTCAAAGATTCGTTCAAAGAAGCGCCTCCCGCGATCACAGCCAATGAGATCTTTCGTCTTTTGAGCTCATCTGTTACTTCCCTTATCTTCGGGGCAGTCGTCGTCATCATCGCAGAAAGCCCCAACATGAGTGGATTTTCCCTCTCAATGGCATCGACGATTTTCTCAGTTGGAGCGTCTCTTCCCAAATCGACCACATCGTAACCTGCACTCCTAACAATGGTTACCACTATGTTTTTTCCTATATCATGAACATCTCCTTTTACAGTTGCGATAACAAACTTGCCAGAGTTTCTCTTTTGAGTGAACAACGATTGCACTCTTTTAAAGATCTTTTGTGCCGTTTGAGCTGAAAGTATGAGTTGTGGCAAGAATATTTTCGAGCTGTCATACATTCTTCCTATTTCATCCATTGCAGGTTTGAGATAATTTTCTATAACACTTAAAGGCGATTCTTTTTTCAAAATCTCATCTACTTCATCGATAAGACCTTTTTCATCCCCAGAAAGCATCAAATTTGCGAGTTCGTTAGAAGATCCACTTTCTCCATGGAATTCGATCGTTTTTCCATTCAGTATTAGAGAAGAACGCGAAATTCTCATCACAACCTCGTCTAAGGGATTGAGTATAGCGGCATTCAAACCATTGGATATTGCCATAGATAAGAATGAAGCGTTAATATAAGATCTGTCCGGCATACCAAAAGATATGTTGGAAAGTCCCACCACACTTTTCAACCCCATATCGTTGAGATAAGCTATGGTTTTTAAGGTATCTTGAGGCGGCGATCCAGCCCCCACGGCGAGAATTATGGGATCGAATACAAGTCGCTCTTCTGAAAGCCCATATTTTTTGGCGATCTCCAAACCCTTCTTCACCGCTTTTTTTCTATCCTCAAAGGAGCTCGGTACGTGTTTTTCCATGGCCAAAACGACAAGAAGTCCACCGTACTTTTTTACCAATTCGATCTTCGTTCTCATTTCCTTTTCTTCCACGCGCGTTGAATTAACAATAGGCCGTCCAGGGTATTTTTTAAGCACCTCTTCGAGAGCCTCAAGGTATTGAATATCAATCGAGATCGGTGTGGCGACTTTGTAAGCGATCGAATTAATGGCTTTACTCATGAAATCTACCGGAACGAATTGCTCAAGTCCGAAGTTCACATCCAACGCGTTGGCTTGAGCGTTTTTCTGTTTTATGGCAATTTTCAGGATTTTATCCATGTCAGAATTTCTCATCGATTCCTGAAGTTTTTTTCTTCCTGCAGGATTTATCCTTTCACCAATTGCTATGAATTCTCCAAAATCCACGACTTTTGAAGGTGAAGAAAATGCGAAGAATTTCTTAGTTCCTTCTTCCACTGGGGCTCTTTTGCCAATCTTTTTGGATATCATGGCAGTGTATTCTGGACTTGATCCACAGCAAGAACCTATTATGTTGGCCTTAGATTCCCAGAACGAATCCATATGAAAGGCAAAATCATGCGGCCCCACCGGATACTTCACATTTCCCTGGTGGAGCAGTGGAATGCCCGCATCTGGCTCAACAATGAGCAGTTTTTCAGAGTATTTGGACATTTCTTCGAAAATCGGCAACATCTCTTGAGGTCCAAGTGAACAATTCGTTCCTATTGCGTCCACATCTAAATCGTTGAAGGTTAAAGCGAAATTCATCGGATCGGTTCCCGTGAGGGATCTGGCATCCTCATCGAAGGTCATATTGGCAATGAGAAAGATCTTCGCCGAAAGATCTCGGACTGCAAGAACAGCGGCTTTCAGTTCGAGTATATCGGTGAACGTCTCAAATATGATCGCATCTACCCCTGAACTCAGCAGAATCGAAGCTGTTCTTCTAAAAGCTTCGAAGTAATCATCAAACGACATCTCACCGATTGGATACGGAAGTTCGCCTGTTGGGCCTATATCTCCAAAGACGAGAGCCCCGTTTGATGCGCTTTTCGCTATGTCAACAGCTTGTTTTACTATTTCATCGTGATGGGCCTCCAATCCAAACTTTGCCAATTTTATCGGATTTGCGCCAAAGGTGCAAGTAAGAATAGCATTTGCTCCAGCCGCGACGTAATCGGCGTGAATTTTTTTGACCACATTTGGCGATTCCAACACCACACGTTCAGGAACTTCAGAATATCCTCTCTTTGCGAGTTCTGTTCCGTAAGCACCATCAAGGATAAGAACTCTTTCCTTCAAGATCTCTTTTAATTCTGTTCTTTTCAATTAGACCACCCTATGAATGCAGATATAGTCTTTCTCGGTTCGAATACAAAACTTTCATCGTCGCATTTAACCGATGCGTACTTGCCCATCTTTTTGGCAAACCACGAGTTCAAAGATAGTGGCAAATCCACATATCCCGGCGAAATTCTTGCGCTTCCTTTCAACTTTCTTTCGTCTCTTAAAATTCCATCGACAAATCTTATCGTGAACTCTGCCAATTCAGATCCAATGGCATCCAAAGTAAAAGATTCGATTTCTTTCCCTTCCATGTGAAATTTAGAAATCTCGTCATCCAACTTTTCACCCAACGTTGCGAGCATGGCAGTTATTTTTACACTTTTTCCCAATTGAGAGTGTGCGAGATTTCCAGATATCTTCATTCCATCTATTATTATTTCATCTTCTGATGAGACGTCGTAATCTTCAACAACGACGATGGGTTTTGAAATCTTCAAAGCAAATTCGTACACTTCTTCATAAATACCTTTGAATTCATTTGGAATTCTTCCAACACCCTTGAATCCCATTCTCGCAGCCACAACTCTTTCCGGCACTTTTACATCATATGGTGATATGTTAAAAATTCTTGACAAATCTATCACTCCTCACTTCATAAACCCAACGCGCTAATTTTGCTTTCCAAACACCGCCTTTAATAGGTCGTGTGTTGACTTTCCACGTCCCATCGTGAATACGTGTATTCCAGGCACACCGTAATTCAGCAATTCGTCCACAAGTTTTGCCATGTAAGATATTCCCACTTTCCATTCTTCTTTGGGAGATTTTGCATCTTCCATGGCTCTTACCAAATCTTGCGGAATATCCACGAAGAATTTTTTCGGTATCTTCCTCACGGATTTTATGTTTACAACAGGCTTGATGCCAGGAATAATTGGAACTTTTACACCTTTTTCACGTGCTAACTCAACAAATCTCTTGTAGACATCAAAGCTAAAAAACATTTGTGTGATAATGTAGTCGGCCCCTGCTTCGATTTTTTCCTTAAGATGTTCCACGTTATCGTGTATGTTGAAAGCTTCGTAATGTTTTTCTGGATAGCCAGCTACTCCGATACAAAAATCAGTGGATACGGCATTTTCTATTGGATAAAGATACTTTCCCCGATTCATACTTGAAATTTGTTTGACAAGATCTCTTGCGTATTGCCATCCTTCTTTATCGGATGAAAGACCTTCATCGAATGATGGATCTCCTCTTATAACGAAAACATTGTCTATCCCCAAATAGTTCAACTCTATAAGAATGTCCTCAAGACGATATTTGGTGTGACCAGCACACACGAGATGAGGAATTATCTCCACATTTTCGTATCTGTGTCTTATAGCAGCGCACAATCCTATCGTTCCCGGTCTTTTGCTTAAAGGAACCTTGACGATCTTGCCATCGACCTCACGATATTCCACCTTTGATGGGTGATTCGTAACGTTTATGAACTTCGGTGAGAAATCCATAAGATAATCTATTGCTTTGAATATTTTTTCAACAGAACTTCCTCGCGATGGTGGCACAAACTCCAATGAAATCAGTGGGGATTTTGAATTCTCAAAAAAATCCGATACTTTCATACAATTCCTCCTGTAAAGTACACATTTTTTCAGAAGTTAACATTGAGACCCCAATTTTACCACTTCCAAACCAATCTGTACCTCTTCTTAGATTTTTCAAACACTCCAGATAAAAAAGAACCAGGTGTTCTTTTTTCAAGAACACCTGGATGATCTTAGACCCTTTAATTTATCATGAACGATAAATGGAAGGGCAGCCACCAGGCGCCTTCCCGCACATTATCATATCATTTGAATTTTTCAGAGAAATAATAGAAGGTTTTATGCGAATCACTCTCCAAAATACACTTTCAATTATCCCCAACACCTGCACACTTAAAACTGAAAGCTCTTAGATAGTTTCTTATCCGTCTGTACGTAACACTTATCTAATATTATACCAATTAATATAGATATGTGTCAAGCATATGAATTCAAGCATTTAAAATATTCATGGCTACGAGATAAGGCTTCATCTTCTTACAGATCTTTTACCAGTTCATTCACAGCGTTGAGTTTCATGTCCATTAGTTCTTTTTTTATCTCTACATATCCTCGCTCAAAAACACTTGCTTTCACTCCGTTATCAAGCTCAATTTTACATTCGATCATACTTCCCGTGAGATCGGCAGCACGCGTGATCTTGCCTTCCAAACCACCATCGAATGGCTTTAACATTAGAGGAGCACAATGATCGGCTATCTCCTTTGGTAAAAGTGGCAATAAAATCTCATGAACCATTTTCGATTCCACATTCTCTATCACATTTTCAAAGCCTTTAACGCGTCTCTTTGTTGGAGATATTATATCACCGGTAAGAGCTTCTGGAACATCGTGAAAAAGCGCACGCTCCATGACGTTGAGTGTATCAACCTTTCCGTTTTTGAGGGCAATTAAATGCGCTACAAATACCACAAAAAGAGTATGACCCGAAACTGTTGTCTGTACCGTGCGGACATGTTGATTCCATCGAATTGCATGCGAGAGAGAACGTACACGTGTGAGATATTCTTTCATGTTTGAATCGCTAAGTAGAACTTTCAACGAGTGAAGTTTTGCATCCTTCAACTTTTTTTCTATATTATCCCGTATCTCAGAGAAATATTCTCCAAACAGCCTACTGTTAAGTTCAGCTTCAACATATGCGGCGTAAAGATCTGCAGCCTCTAAAATTTCTCCTTCTATGGAATCGTCTCTGGAATTGATCATGGCGTCTCGAAATATTCCACTCCATTTTTCTGGAACGTGTTTTAGAACTTCATCGACAGAGCTCATGTAAACTTTTTGCCATAAATTTGGAGAAAGTGCATTTATAATTCTTTTAGTTTCAAGAGATATGTCCGAGAGTATGCACTTCGGCATATCCTTTAGAGCACCCCTTACGAGTAACTTTTGAAGATCTACAGATTTTCCGTCAAGAGACTCTATCATTGCCAAAAGATGTGCAACATGCAAAACAAATCCGCTATTGGATGCCTCACTGTTGTTTTCAACTGTTGGCTTGTTGTTCCAACGTCGCATGGAGAACATCCTCGTCATAAGGTAAATAAGTTCAGAGATCATTTTATCCCCTCCAAAGTCTTCGGATTGTGAATCTTTTTCAGAACAAGAGCCTATTCTCAAATAATCGTGATATCTTTAACTCTCAAGTATTATCGTTTACGACTTAACGGCTACCGTTTTTTGACTGCCGTTAAAACAAAGATTTTTTTATTCTACTCTCCGAAGTCTCGGCTACCACTCGCTGTGTGAACTGAAAGATGGATAAACGAGCGATTCGGTCTTGATAAGGCTTCGAAAAAAATTCCCTTATCGCTTGCAAAGCGAAAAAAGATTTAGATTTCAAAGTTATAAAGTTGACACAAAAATTAAGGACATAGTTCAAAACCACTCAATATATTTCCTGAAAAAGTGGTTTTTTCCCACATCAAACAAGAAAAATCGGTTAACGTTCTCTCAAGTTATGACCACTTTCCAGGATTTTAACATTCATCTTTTCCATGTCGAGAAAATTGCCAACAGAGCAATTCTTGCCTATCTGTGCGCCAGAAGCTATAATGGTTTTTTCCCCTATAACACTTATGCCGTGATTGTAAATATCAGGTTGTTCAACGTTTTCAACATATTCGCCTATACCTATCGATGCACCATCTTTCACGATCACGCTTTCGCTTACCACTGCGTTCTCCAGATGACAGTTCTGTCCGATATTCACGTTCGTCATGATAACGGAGTTCTTCACCAAACTTCCTTCTCCCACTTTAACGCCTTGAAAAAGCACGCTTCCCTCCACATCACCGTAAACGGTACATCCTTCACTTACAAGAGAGTTTACAATTTTTGAATTTCTTCCAAAAAAAGCTGGCGGCATCTCTTCACTGTGCGTGTAAAATCGCCAATTCGGATCGTATAGATTGAGGGCAGGCATTGAATGTGTGAGTTCGAGATTAGTTGACCAAAATGAATGTATCGTTCCGACATCACGCCAATATCCATCGAAATCATATGCGTACATATATCGATTTTTCAAAAGCATTTTCGGTATCACATTTTTGCCAAAATCATGCATCGAATCAGGATCGTTTGCATCTTCAATGAGAAAACTTCTCAGCATTTTCCAGTTAAACAAGTATATTCCCATTGATACGAGTCGAGAACGTGGATGATTGGGTTTCTCTTCAAAATCAATGACGTGAGAAGTGTTATCCGTTATGATGGTTCCAAATCTACTTGCATCCTTAATTGGAACTTGAATGCAGGCAATCGTTGCCTCCGATCTTTTAGATATGTGAAAATCCAACATCTCATTGTAATCCATGTTGTAAACGTGATCTCCGGAAAGCACAAGAACGTACTTCGGAGAGAATTGATCGATGAAATCCATATTCTGATAGATGGCGTGTGCGGTACCCTTGTACCACTCACCCTTTGAAGAAGCTGCGTAAGGTGAAAGAATAGATAAACCACCCTGCTTTCTGTCGAGATCCCAATCTCGGCCTATACCAAGATGTTTACTTAACACACGAGGTTTATATTGTGTTAAAACTCCTACAATGTAGAACGATGAATTCGTACAATTAGACAATGTGAAATCTATTATTCTGTACTTTCCTCCAAAAGGCACAGCCGGCTTCGCGATATTTTCCGTAAGAATTCCAAGTCTTTTACCCTGTCCTCCTGCAAGTATCATGGCAACTACATCTGTCAACTCATCACCCCCTTTTTACATAATTTGCCACTTTTCAAAGATCAAAGGTTCATCGTATCCTTTATAGACACGCTCTGAACGGATTGTAACATTCTTATCGAGAATGCAGTTGTTGAGCTTCGCCCCTTCTTCGATCACGGAGTTCTCAAGAATTATGGAGTCTTTCACCACAGCACCGGATCTGATTTCAACATTTCGAAATACCACAGAGTCCTCAACTTTACCAGAAATTATGCTTCCGTCGGCGACGATCGAATTCTTTACAGAGCCCGTTGAGGTGATCTTGGGAGGTGCCAGATCTTTTAACTTGGTGAATATCTTCCCATTTTGGTAAAAGAGCTCGCGAGACACTTCCCGATTCAACATGTCCATGTTTATCTTTTTGTATTCTGATACGGATTTTTTAGCATTGCGCCAATAACCGGTGAACTCGTAAGACATTATTCGAAGCATATCGAGATTCGCGACTATGATTTCATTTACAAAATCATATCCTCCATTCGATGCGGCTGTATACAACAGATCCATGAGCATCTTTTTGTTCACAAAATACATACCTAAACTTATCTTGTCTCCATCAGGATTTGGAGGCTTTTCTTCGAATTTCACTATTCTTCCTTCATCGTTCGTTTTGACAACACCGTAAAGTTTTGGATCGTACCCCTCGATCGATTTTGTCATAACGGTTATATCTGCCATAGATGTCATGTGATAATCATAAAGGGCGTTGAAATCAAAGCTGAATATATGATCTCCAGAGCCTATGAGAACATAATCCTCACTTCCCCTTCGAAGGAGGGTCATATTTTGGTATATAGCATCAGCTGTACCACGATACCAGTATTGATCACTTTCACTCACATACGGTTGAAGAATGTAAAGACCTCCTCTTTTTCTGTCTAAGTCCCACTCTCTACCTGAGCCAAGATGATCCATAAGACTGCGAGGATTGTACTGAGTGAGGACACCCACCTTTTTTATGCCAGCTCTGACCATGTTGGAAAGAGTAAAATCTATGGCACGATACTTTCCTCCAATGGGAACCGCAGCGGATGCCCTTTTGGCTGTTAATTTCCCAAGGCCCTTTCCCTTTTCTCCAGCTAAGATCAGACCTAATACTTTCAAACTATCATCCCCTCCCAAAATCCAAATATCGCAACACGTTTTGTTTTTGTTCGTTACATTTCAGGATAAAGCGGGAAATCCTTACAGAGTTTTTCGACTCTTTCACGCGACGCACGTTTTATCTTTTCATCATCTATGTTGTGAATCACAGAAGCAATGATATCTCCGATCTCCTCCATCTGAGCCTCTTTCATGCCGCGTGTAGTAACGGCTGGTGTCCCAAGCCTGATGCCACTGGTGACAAAAGGTGATCTGGTTTCTCTTGGTATCGTGTTTTTGTTCACCGTTATTCCAACTTCTCCAAGTGTCGCTTCGACTTTTTTACCAGTCAATCCGGTTTCTGTGAGATCCACAAGCATTAAATGTGTGTCGGTGCCTCCTGAAACTATTCGAATGTTCCTGTCAGATAACGCCTTTGCCAAAGCAGATGCATTTCTGACAATCTGAGTTTGATATTGCTTAAATGAATCGGTCATGGCTTCTTTGAAACAAACAGCTTTGGCCGCTATTATATGCATCAAAGGTCCTCCCTGTATTCCTGGGAAGATGGATTTGTCGATCTGTTTGGCAAGCTTGGACTTTGAAAGTATTAAACCGCCACGCGGTCCACGAAGTGTTTTGTGAGTTGTCGAAGTTACAACATCTGCGTATTCAACAGGATTGGGATGTATTTTTGCCGCCACGAGACCTGCGAAATGAGCCATGTCAACGACCAAGTACGCTCCCACTTCGTCCGCTATTTCTCTGAATCGCTTGAAATCTATTATGCGCGCATAAGCACTTCCACCCGTTACGATCACTTTTGGTTTATGCTCAAGAGCCAAACGCTCCACCTCATCGTAGTCTATGGTTTCGGTGTCTAAATTCAAACCGTAAGGCACAAAATTGTACAATTTTCCAGAAAAATTCACTGGTGATCCGTGAGTGAGATGTCCGCCCTTAGTCAACGAAAGTCCCATGAGTGTGCTGCCAGGTTCGGCGAGGGCAAAATAGGTACCCATATTCGCTTGTGACCCAGAATGAGGTTGAACGTTCGCATGTTCTGCGCCAAATAAAGCCGTTGCCCTATCTCGTGCCAAATTTTCCGCTATGTCAACCACTTCACATCCTCCATAATAACGCTTCGAAGGATAGCCCTCCGCATATTTGTTTGTCAAAACACTTCCCATGGTTTGCAACACAGCTTTAGAAACAAAATTCTCAGAAGCGATCAATTCTATCCCATCTTGCTCTCTTTTCAATTCTTTGTGAATAACATCGTAGATTTCAGGATCTACGCCTTTGACTTCTTCCCACAAATCTTTCATGATCATGCCTCCTTTTCTTTGTGTATTCCATAAATTTTCAATTTATAAAACAACGTTCTCAAGTTAATTCCAAGTGCCTTAGCTGTTTTTGTCCTGTTACCACCATAGGATTTCAGAGTGGTTTCTATAAGATGGCGCTCAAAATTTCTCATTGCGGATTTAAGGGTTGTTCGGGCGGGTAGAGTGCTTATATCTGAAGAATACTTTCTTGGAATTTCGAAGGGAGGAAGATGGGAAATTTTTATCATCTTTTCTCCAATTTCCATGTTTATCATCGATCGTGCTATGAAGTTTTCAAGTTCCCTAACATTTCCTGACCAAGGAAGATTTCTAAGAAGATCAAGCGCTTCACTCGAGATACTTTCCACAGCTCTCCCGTACTCTTGATTTAATTTTCTTATGGTATTCTTAACCAGTGCTTCGATATCCTCTCTTCTTTCACGCAAAGGAGGAATGAAGATCGGAACCACATTCAACCTGTAGTAGAGATCTGGAATGAATTTACCTTCCTTCATCATATCTTCAAGATCGAGATTAGTAGCGGCTATTATTCTAACGTCCACACGCTTCTTTTTCGTGCTTCCAAGTCGGACGATTTCCATTTCCTGTAAAAATCTTAAAAATCGTGATTGAATTCCCACTTCCATCTTTCCAATTTCGTCAAGAAAGACCGTTCCCCCATTAGCTTCTTCTAAAAGTCCGCGCTTCCCACCTCTTTTTGCACCGGTGAAAGCTCCTTCTTCATAGCCAAAAAGTTCAGATTCGAGTATTCCTTCTGGGAGTGCCGCACAATTCACACTCACAAAAGGATGAGAACTCCGATCACTTGCGTTGTGTATTGCATGAGCAAAAAGCTCTTTTCCGGTCCCGGATTCTCCTCTCAGAAGCACAGTAGCCGGAGTTTTGGCAACCTTTTTAGCCTGGAGAATGGCCACTCGCATGATATGTGAATCTCCGACTATGTCGTCAAAGGTATAACGAGCGCTTATTCTACGTATCGTTCGATTTGCCTCTTCAAGTTCACGGCTGAGCAATATTATTTTAGAGACATCGTGTATAACCGCAACACTTCCAACGAAATTCTCATCTATGATAAGAGGTGTAGTGTCCACTATGACTTCTTTTTTCATCGGACCAACTTTGATCCTGTGACCCATTATCGGTTTCTTAGTCTTCGCTATCATCATATGAGTGCTTTCGCCTTCTGCAATATCAACGTTGGACATCTTTCCGATAACATCTTCTTGGTTGAATCCAGTGATCTTCGTATACGCACGATTAACCAACGTGATTTTTCCGTTCGAGTCGGCTACACTTATCGCGTCATCCGTGGAGTCTATAATGGCTTCAAGCATGAGACGCACGTTTTTCAGATCTGTAACCTCTTCGGCCATGTGCCTGACGGCTGTTATGTCTCTGAAGACGGCAACAGCGCCTACAATTTTTCCATTTTCATTGAAGAAAGGAATTCTTGAAGTTACGATCTTAACATTTCCCGCATTCTGGACTTTGTCAAGCTCGGATTTTCCACTTTTTAAAACTATGTGAAGGCGAGTATTTGGAATGGTATCCACAACATTCTTTCCGATGTAATCTTGTTGAGAAAGCTGAAGGATCTTTCGTGCCGCGTTGTTTATAAAAAGTATTCGCGCACTTTCATTGATCATTATCACGCCTTCAAGCATGGAATCCAAAATTTTTTGGTAGTAGTTGCACTTTTGACTCATAGAATTTGCGCCAAAGAAACTCTCCGATTCATTGGAGAGAGAAATTGACGTATTCTCCTTTCAAAAAATAGTTGTAGCCATTGACATAATAACTTATAGAGTGTCCAACAATTTAGGAATATAAAGCAACAGTATCCAATAAATATAACTTTGAAATCTAAATCTTTTTTCGCTTTTCAAGCGATGAGGAATTTTTTTCGAAGCCTTATCAA
>CAJXLN010000018.1 GCA_913056255.1 uncultured Thermotogae bacterium
TGCTCTCCGTCAAATTTAAATTATATTTCGGATTTTGAAAAAGAGTTAGTATACATCTGCAAGCAAGGATAGTTTAAAATATTACACAAAAGTAGAGACGCCCAATTTGGGCGTCTCTACAGTGGTAATTCGCGCTAATTCATTAATGATTATTATTCGGTTTTGAATTGCTTGGTAAGTTCATCAAGATTTTCAGAAATTCCTGCTAATTCTTCGGCTGTGTTTGCGATATCTATAACTGCCTTTCCACTTTCATTCAAACTTTCAGAAATCGATTCAATGGTTTGGACCATCTCTTTAAAAGCTTCTTCTCTTTCTTTGGAATCCGCTGCCGTTTCGGACATTTCGACCTTCTGAGCTTGTAGTGCCTGAGCGATTTCCTCAATTTTCTCGTTTATATTTTCGAATGCGTTTATCATTTGACTGACTGATTTGACAACCGTGTTTGCATTTTTAGAAAGTTCTTCAATTGACTTTGCTCCAGATTCAACATCATTTGTAGTGCTCTTCACGTCACTTTGCAGTGTATTTATTTGATTACGGATTTCTTCAGCTGCTTTGTTAGAATCTTCGGCAAGTCCCCTTATTTCTTCAGCCACAACTGCAAAACCCTTTCCTGCTTCACCCGCGCGTGCGGCTTCAATGGCAGCGTTAAGTGCAAGAAGATTCGTTTGCTCCGCGATCGATTCAATCGTTTCGACGAATTTGGAAATAGAGGTATAAGACTCTTTCAGATTTTCAATTGATCGAGCTCCTTCAAGTATTGCATCCTTCGTTTCCAAAAGTCCTTGAACCATTTGTTCTACTTGTTTTTGGGCATCATGAGATATTCCTACGGATTCTTGTGCGGCAATTTTTACTTCCTGGGAATTGTCTGCCGTATTGTCACCTAATTTTTCAAGATCTGCGAACTTTTCAACCATTTCACTCAGTTTGCCCACTGCCTCTTTTGTGGAATTCTTCATTCTCTCAAGATTGGCTCCAACTTCTTGCAAAGTCGCCGAATTTTCTTCTATCGCCGCACTCAAATTTTGAGTTCCGCTATTTATATTTGAAGTGGATTTCTTTATATTTCTAACGATGTTTTTCACCGATTCAACCATATCCCTAAATGCATTTTGGAGAATTCCAAATTCATCTTTACGTTTTGTGGCCTCGATTTCCAGGGTGAGATCTCCGTCTTTGATCTTGTGTGACATATCTTTAAGCCGATTCAAAACCTTCGTGAAATTAAGTGTGAGCAAAAGTAAAGCAATTACTATAACAGCTATAGTCGCGATCGTGATGATCAGGAAGGTGAGCATGAGAGATTCGAATGCGTTTGAAACATCTTCAGAGGACTGGTTGACTTTCTTGAGAGCGCTCGTGAGTGTGCTGTTAGCATTGTTGAAAATAACCGATATTTCAGATACGATGTTGTTAAATGCCTTTTGAGCTTTGTTGTCGAGTAAGTTAGAAATCAAATTTTGTTGAGTTGATATCTGCGTGGAATATCCTTGAACGATCGTTGTCTGAGATTCATTTTCGAATTGAATGGTATTTGACTGCTTTAAAAGATTCGCAAATTCATTTGCCAAATCAAGATAACGTTCTAAAAGTAAGTTACCGTAGGTTACGTCCGCATAATTGAGAAGTCCCATGTCAAGAACCGTTTTGTAATTTTGGATGTACACTTTAAGATTTTCCATTTGATTGTCTATTTCTTTTGCCACATCGGCAAGTCTGATCTGCCTAACTGCAAGTTTCATGGATGTAATGGCATCCTTTGCTTGCGAAACACCCAAAAAGTCTGCAAGATCACCTAACAAATGCTCTAAATCTGCTATACTTGTTTTGCCAATCGGAAGGGCATGAATTTCGGATGAAACTTCACTCTGCGCTTTTTTGAGCTTATCCCCCGAGAGCGAGCTCATTTTATCGGCTTTCGAAGAGATAGCGGTGTAACTTGCGGATATCGTATCGTAAAGCCCTTTGTTGAAAATAAAAAGATTACTCATCTTTCTTTGAATACCCATCAATTCCGTTTGGTAATCCGATGACTTTTGCCTTTGCTTTTGCAAGTTTTTTTGGTTTCTTATCAGAGATCCTCTTTGAGAAAGGGCTACGTTACCAACAGCTTTTAAAGAATTCAGGTTTTCCTTTATCACTTTCACTTCGTTCGAATTTGAAAGATCGTTCGATATTTTTATTGCCTTAGCGATCTGGGCATTAAATTCATCTGTTTTAGCCTTCAATGTAGAGGCATCATTGCTGAAGACACCAAGATTCAGAATTGATAATGCATAGGTAGAGGTGTATCTCAAATCAGCCACTTTCATGGTTAAATCACGAGCATTTTTCACGTTAGATATGGCAGAATTACTTTGTTTCAAGGCATTTTCGACGTTGATACGCTTGAGATAAACGATTACAACAAGTGACGTGAGTATCGCACCTACAACTACAGCGACTAAAAGAATCTTTGCCCAAACTTTCATATATGGCACCTCCGGGATAAAAATCTATGATATTTTCATTCTGAGATTACGAAAGATATTATACCACCTGAATATAAAAGATCATGCATCGAATTTGTAAGTGCGAAAAAATATTCCAAAATCGATAAAACTCTTTGTGGATACTTTGGAGGATGGTTAAATCGATTGTGCTTTTTATACACGGTAAATACCAAGAGTTACGAGAAAATAAAAAATACAATTCGCCCTATTCAGAAGGCATTTTCAGTGTTATGAATTCCAATGTCTTCTTTAAAATTAAAATTGTAGAAACTCCTTTCATATCCTCGCAGCCGTTGAAAATAACTTTCATTCAGAAACAACGTATCCGGTGCACTTAAAACGATATGTGTAAGCGATGGTTTTTCTCTCTCAATTTCTTTCTGAACCAAATGCAGAAGCGACTTTGAGTAAATGGCATGCATTACCTGATAAAATTCATTTACTATTGGACACACGATCGAATGTGAGTCTTTGTTGTCAAGTATCATTTTTACAGCTTTCGGGGATATGAACGGCATATCGCAGGCGACCAAAAAAATCGACTCGTATTTTGAGCCCAACAATGCGCTTTCCAAGCCACCCACTGGCCCAATATCTGGATGGATATCTTCTACTATTTTCCCAAAGCCGATTTTTGGATCCAAACCTACGAAAATGATCTCATCGAAAAGCTCTCCAATGGAGTTAACGATCATTTCAGTCATCGTTTTTCCATTGATCTTGTAGGCACACTTATCACTTCCGAAGCGTTTCGACTTTCCACCTGTAAGTACGGCTAGGGAGAATTTCATTTCAGACATCTTTCTAGACTTTGAAATCGAATTCGATCTTCACATGGCCGCTACGATTCATGCCCTTCAAATTCTTCAGGATTCCGACATTTACATCTGATACAATGGAAGAGATAAAGGGCAAAAGTGGTACACGTTTTCCATCCATTTCGATCGTCAAAGGTTGCTTTGAAAGCTTGATGCAATCGTTGAATGTTTTTTCTCCTCGTAATATCTTGACCAGCATGGTTTTACAATCAAGTCCGCAATGGCCACAATCATCCCCAGGAAGTGGCTCCATTGCTTTTGAAATTACAAGATCGTATAAGGATTCAAAATCTCCCTTCGCGATTTTCCTGATCGCTACCTCTGCATCTCCGACAATTGCGATTGTGAGATCATCAATCCACTCAAGACCCTCTTTTCCATTTAAAAAGAGCACCTTTGGCATTGGAAAACCGCTCTCACCCTCAATTATCATGAAATCGTACTCAAAACGGTTCAAAATTTCAAATAATGGAATTCGTTTTGGAAAATGCAACACACTCTCGTTTTTTCCGATAACGATTGACAGTGAAGAGCCAGCTTTCAAATAATTCATACTATCTTTAGAATCATTTTCGTAATTTAAATCATGGTGCGTGCTCTTAAGTGTTACGATCGAAAAACCCTGTGCTTTCATCATTTCAGCAATTTTCGATATGGCAGTCGTCTTTCCGGAATTAGACGGTCCGAAGAATTCTATCAATTTCAAGATTCATCATCTCCATATAAGCTACATTCACCTGAAGTAAAAAAATTCCACTTCGCACATCATCGTATTCTTAAAGATAAGTCAACAATTCATTTGAATACGTCTGAATTTGAGATCACAGATCTCGCTATTTCTTTAGCATTATTCCATGAGTTCAAGGAAAAATCTGATATCTTTTCTCTGTATTTGGAGAAATCCAGGAAGAAATCGAATTTTTTGGAGAAATGATCGATTAAAAACATCGTTCGTGCGTAATCCGCTTTAAGCATGATCTCCCATGTTCTTTTTGGAAGTACGTCAGGAATGTGTGGCATGGTGTTTACGAAAATTTTCAGAAGTCCTTCACTTTCAAGAGTTGAAAATCCGGGAACACCTGTTACTGTCGTTGTTGAAACGAATTTGTGTCCTCTGTATTCAGCAGGTGCGAAGATCGGAACAATCGCTATTGAGGCTCTCAAACCGGCTCTCCATTCTTTACGGGATATGAGAACTTCTGATGTGTTCAAAATGTTCACGGCTGAGTACATGATATCCATTTTAGGTTTAGAAAGGCTGCCAAGTTTTGATGTCACGAATTTTTCTTTTACCATACCTTTTATTTTCTTAGAAGCAGTGGTTGACATGATTTTGTAGAAATCAGTGAGTTTTGCGAGTGTTAAATCTTTTTTCGATATGTTCATGAGTGATTTGAATTTTTTGGATAACACGTTGAGCCTGCTTAGAACTCTTTTTTCAAAATACTCATCTTGCGCGGCGTAATCGGTGGCAAAAATAGAATTGATTCCACATGTATAAATTCGTTCTGGAATTATTCCTTGATCCTTAAGTGTCTTTAAAATCGCTGCGCCACCCAGTGAGAGCGCATCAAAACCGTTAAGGTAAATTGCGAATTTCAGCATTTTACGTTCGCGAGTGGGAAGAACGGTGATACGATGTCGTCAGTAGGCCAAGAAGTGCCGTACTTCGAGTTTGCTGAGATCATGTGTAAGACCTGTCCTTAAGAGGGTAACTGTCTTCGAATGAGGTATCTCTTCCCTTTAGCTGAGAAGAGTTCACCTTTTCCTTTAATTCTTCCGGTAGCATTTGGAAAAACGAGGGATTTCTGTAACACATTGCTTGTAGCACTTCAACTAGATCTGGAACATCTCTTGATTTTTCCACGATCGATTTGAATACTTTTGGATTGTCTGAGGTCTTCAAAGCTATGCCTATGTCGATAAGATAATCCTTCATGTAGGGATCTTCTTCAAATTCGTAAAGGAGGTAATTTTCTGCTTCTTTGATACCAAATTTTAGCAATGCTCCGTAGACTATTATTGCTTCTCTTTCATCATTCACAATTCCAAGAACTTTGTAAAGCATTTCGACGGAGTGTGAACACTGCAAATCCCCTAACAAATCCACACCGTAAAAGATACCAACGTTATGTCTTCCGGATTCGATTTCCTCTTCAATTTTTTTTATTATTTCACCACAACTATCCAATCTTTCGAGAGCTTCAGATGCCAACTCTGCAGTTCGTGAGTCTCCAGTAAAAAGCAAATCCACGAGTTTTGGAACCGCACTGTTGCCACGCTCCTTTACAATACGCTCTATGAGTTTTTCACGTTCCTCCACAAGAACCTCCCTGTATTCTGAAAGTCAAAGCTTTGAATGATGTTGATATATCCACATCTTCAAGTGCTACACTATCCAAGTACAATTTCACCGGCGCGAAGTTGACAATTCCTTTAATTTCACATTCCACGAGTTTGTCGGCCACTGCTTGGGCATGATTTGCAGGTACAGCTATTACTCCTATCTCTATGGAAAGCTCTCTTATTTTCTCACATATATCGTCTAACGAGTAAATTGGAATCTTTTGAGTTCCAACGAAATTTCCAACTTTTGATGGATTTCTATCAAAAAGCGCAACGACTTTGTAACCCTCTCTTGTAAGACCCTGATAATTCGAAAGTGCCATCCCGATGTTCCCAGCGCCCACAATTCCTATATTCCAATGCTTGTTTATGCCGAGTACACGCTCTAAGGATTCTTTCAAATAATTCAAATCGTATCCCATACCGCGCTTCCCGAAATCGCCGAAGTAGGAGAGATCTTTCCTGATTTGAGTTGCTTTGAGAGATAACCTTTCACCAAGCTCTTTTGAAGATGTTGTATCTTTTCCCGAGTTCAACAAAGTGTTCACGCATCTATGATAGAGTGCAAGCCTTTTCGACACGGGAGCAGGAATTTTTTTAGGAATCAATTCAGATCACCTCACAATACCACATTCACAAGTTTGTTCTTCACGACGAAGACCTTTTGTGGTTTTCTGCCATTCAGAATTTTCTTTATTTTCTCATTTTCAAATGCCTTATTCACGATCTCTTCGTCTGAAAGTCCTGAGTTCACCGTTATGTGCGCTCTTATCTTTCCGTCGATCATGATTGCCAGTTCCAACTTTCGTGATACGATAGCCGATTCTTCATATGTTGGCCATTGAGAATTTGCCACAAAATCTTCTTTTCGCATCTCTCGCTTTGATTGCGAAAGTGTAGAAGATGTCGACGCTGACGCCGTTTTCAGACGTTCCCAGAGTTCCTCAGCGATATGAGGTGCAAAAGGAGAAAGTGCAGGAATGAATTTGTTTGCGAATTCCTTGAGCAGATCTGCATTCAAATTCTCTTTTTCTGTTGAGTTCACGTACGACGTGAAGGCATTTACCAATTCCATGAAGCTGCTCACCACCGTGTTGAATCTAAAAGCACCCTCTATGTCCTGCGTGATCTTCTTTATCGTAGAATGGAGCTTCATACGCAGCTCATATTCAGTATCTGGCAAGGACTCATGAACTGTCTTTGTATTTTGTTGTACGCGCACAATTGGCAAGATCTTCTCGAATAGATTCCACATCTTTAAAACAAACCTGTGTACTCCCTCTATGCCTGTATCCTGCCATTCAGCGTCTTTTTCAGGTGGACCCATGAAAAGAATGTAAAGTCTGAGTGTGTCTGCACCGTACTTTTCGATCATATCGTCTGGGGAAACGACGTTACCTTTAGATTTGGACATTTTGGCGCCATCTTTGTACAGCATTCCCTGAGTGAAAAGATTTTCGAAAGGCTCGTCAAAAGACAGGTATCCACTATCCCTGAGTGCTTTGGTTATGAATCTTGAATACAACAGGTGGAGAATCGCGTGTTCAACACCACCAACGTATTGATCGACTGGTAGCCACCGATCGACATCTTCCTTCACGAAGGGTTTATCGTTTTCATGAGGATTGACATATCTAAGATAATACCAGGAAGAATCGACGAATGTGTCCATCGTGTCAGTTTCTCTAATTGCCGGGCCTCCGCATTTCGGACAGGTGGTGTGTAAGAATTCCTTATTGCTTGCAAGTGGGGATTTTCCAGTTGGATCGAATTTCACGTCCATTGGTAGTTTTATCGGAAGATCCTTTTCGTTCACCGGAACCACACCGCATTTTTCACAATAGACGACTGGTATTGGAGCTCCCCAATAGCGTTGTCTGGATATGAGCCAGTCTCTCAACTTGTAATTAACCGTTTTTTTGCCGATCTCATTTTCCACAAGATAATCGAATATCTTGTCAATCGCTTCCCTGTTTTTCATTCCCGAAAATGGTCCAGAATTTTTCAAAATTCCGTCTCCGTCATATGGAAGTTCACAATCCTCAGAGCTTATCACTTCTCTTATCGGTAAAGAATATTTAGTGGCAAAAGCATAATCACGAGCATCATGAGCTGGAACGGCCATGATCGCACCTGTTCCGTATTCATAAAGTATGTAATTTGCAACGTATATTGGAACAGCTTCTCCATTGATGGGATTTATGGCATGGGTTCCAAGGAAAACACCTTCTTTTGGTGCGTCAACTGAAAACCTTTCAAAACGATTTTTGTTCGTTCTTAATTCGGCAAGGAATTTTTCAACTTCCGCTTTTTTATCAGGAGTGGTAAGCTCTTCTAAAAGAGGTGATTCCGGTGCTATCGCCATGAAGGTTACGCCCCAAAGTGTGTCCGGCCTTGTGGTGAAGACTTTCAATTCCCTTCCACTTTCTGCGATCTTGAATTTCACTTCAGCTCCAACGCTTTTTCCTATCCAATTTCTTTGCATCGTCTTGACATTTTCAGGCCATCCATCTAATTTATCCAAAAAATCGTCTAACTCTTCAGCGTAATCGGTGATTTTTAAATACCACTGTTCAAGTTGCTTTACAACAACAGGTGTTCCACAACGCTCACATTTTCCGTCCACAACTTGCTCGTTTGCAAGAACGGTTTTACAGGATGGACACCAGTTGACTGCCCCCATTTTTTTGTAAGTCAAACCCTTTTCGTACAGTTTCAAAAATATCCACTGAGTCCATTTGTAGTAATCCGCATCGCAGGTTATAACTTCTCGATCCCAATCGTAACTAAATCCAAGCTTTTTTATCTGTTTTCGGATCGTTTCTATGTTCCTTTTCGTCCATTCTTCAGGGTGAACGTTGCCGTGAGAGATCGCGGCATTTTCAGCGGGGAGGCCAAAAGCATCAAATCCAAACGGATTAAGTACATTGTACCCTCTCATTCGCTTGTAACGCGCTATGACATCACCAATCGTGTAATTTTTAACATGACCGGTGTGTATGCTCCCTGAAGGATACGGAAACATCACAAGTGAATAATATTTCGGTTTGTTGGAATTTCCCGCCGTGCGAAATATACCCGCTTCCTCCCATTTTTTTTGCCATTTCGTCTCTATTGCTTTGTGATCGAACATCAGGCCTCACCCTCTTCATAAGGATCTACCTTTTGAGCATCAGACCATAGGGATTCGAGATCGTAAAACTCCCTCGCTTGCTTGGTAAAGATATGAATAACGATCTCCTCTGCGTCCACAATCGTCCAATCGTGATCCGTATTTTTATCGTAAAACAGGATAGGATGTTTCTTCTCTTTAAGTAAGTCAACTACTCTATCTCGCATGGCTTTCATCTGAACATTTGAATCTGCGGTAGCTATGACAAAATAATCCGTCAAGTAGCTTAAGGTACTCATTTTCAAAACTGTCAAATCCGCATCTTCATCCTTTGAAAGTTCTTCACATATACGTTTCAAAATTTCCAAACTCATTTCCCCCTATTCAATTGTCACGCTTTTTGCAAGATTGCGCGGCATATCGATGTTAAGATCACGTGCATCCGCCACATAATACGCAAATAATTGAAAAACTGTGCCCACCAAAAACGGGTACAGGTGCGAAGGTAGTTTGGGTACGTATATTGCGTCATTGATCGACTTCAACGCTTCCGTATCACCCTCTGTGAGTATTGCCACAACATGGGCATTTCTCGCTTTAGTTTCAAGAATGTTTGACATCATTTTGTTATGAAGTTTATCGTCAACTGCCACAGCCATAACTGGAAATTTTTCATCGAGTAACGCGATAGGACCATGCTTGAGTTCTCCCGCCTGATATCCAACGGCATTCGTGTAGCTGATCTCTTTGAGTTTGAGAGCTCCTTCGAGTGCTGAGGGATAATTCATTCCCCTTCCAATGTACATGAAATTCGTGTATCCAACGTATTTTTCGGCAACTTCTTTGATCGTTTCTGTAGAGGAAATCATGAAATTATCCATGATCTCTGGCAATTTCCGCAAAGACTCCACGATGTCGGGATGATCGCCGCCAAAAGTTTTATCTATGTAAAGAGCTAAGAGATACAGTACCGTAAGTTGACCCACGTAAGCCTTGGTGGATGCTACACTGATCTCAGGTCCCGCATTTATGTACAGCGTCTTGTCCGCTTCGCGTGTCAATGTGGAGCCAACGACATTGGATATCGCTAAGACTTTTCCGCCAAGAGATTTAACCAATCTAACACTTTCAAGCGTATCCGCGGTTTCTCCAGATTGACTTATAACAATTGTCAACGTGCGATCGTCGATGAACACATTTCTGTACCTGTATTCGGAAGAGACCTCCACTTCAATGTTAAAAGGCCTGAGAGTCTCAAAAAAATATTTGAAGATCAAACCAGCGTGATAACTCGTTCCACAAGCTATGACGTTGATTTTGTTTACATTTAAGTTGCTACTCCATCCTTCCAATTCTCTGAAAATGACCTCATTTTTTGAAATCCTGCCCGCTAAGGCATCGGATATGACTCTTGGTTCTTCATGAATTTCTTTTAGCATGAAATGCTTGTAGCCACCTTTTTCTGCGGCCTTTTCACTCCACTCTACATGATGAATTTTCTTTTCAACAGCTTTACCAGAAGATTCAAATATTTCAAATTTTTCAGCTGTCAATTTCGCGAGTTGTCCATCTTCCAAAAAAACAACGTCTCTACTCGATGAAATCAAGGGTGTAACGTCTGAAGCACAGTAACTCCTCTTTCCATCAGTTGCGACAACAAGAGGACTTTTACGGCGTGCGAAGACTATTTCATCTTCAACATCGGCATGAAGGACGCCTATCGCGTAAGTACCTTCCAAATCGAGAATGGCCTTTCGAACAGCCTCCAGAAGATCACCGTTGAAATACTTTTCAACAAGATGTGCTATGACTTCTGTGTCAGTTTGCGAGACAAAAATGTGCCCCTCAATTTCAAGCTCATCTCTAAGCTGTATGTAATTCTCTATTATTCCGTTGTGTACAACGGCGATCTTGTGCTGACAGTCCATCTGAGGGTGAGCATTCAAATCGTTTGGTATTCCGTGGCTTGCCCATCTTGTGTGTGCTATGCCGGCGTTTATTCGTAGAGAAAGATCTGAATCCAAAAAATTACGCAATTGATCGACTTTTCCTGTGTGTTTTTCCACAAAGAGCTTTCCGTTTTTTGCAAATGCTATTCCGGCCGAATCATACCCCCGATACTCTAATTTTTTCAAACCATTAACTAATTCCTCAACTTTTCCTCCGCCAATGAAACCATATATTCCGCACATTTCACTTCTCCTTACTTGCAAAATCCAGAAGGGAGTTTTCCACACCTTCAGCGGCCACTCGAAGAGCGTTGAAGATTGCCATCGAGTCAGAGGAACCATGTGCTTTCACAACGGCACCTTTCACCCCCAGAAAAAATGCCCCTCCGTATTTGCGGTAATCAAAGGTTTCTTTAAAGGATTTAAACGTGCCTTTCATCATGAGAGCGCCGATCTTTTGAAAAACATTAGAACGTTTCACGGATTCTTTAAGTGCATTAGACATGTATGCGCCTAAACCCTCAACGGTCTTCAAAACGATATTCCCACTGAACCCATCACACACGATCACATCAACGTCTCCAAAACATATATCTCTGCCTTCAACGTTTCCAACGAAGAACTTTCCGACTTCGTTCTTTAAAAGTTTGTAAGCCTCTTTTACCGTTTCATTACCTTTTTCCGCTTCGGTTCCCACATTTAAAAGGCCACATTTTGGATTTTTGCGATTCAAGATTGCTTTGGCATATGATATTCCCATATGTGCGAGTTGAACGTAATTTTGAGGTTTTAACGAAACATTCGCTCCAGAATCTATCAAAACAGTTCCGCCAATCTTTGAGGGTATAACAGTGGCAATTGCCGGTCTTTCTACACCGTCAATTCGACCAATTTTGAATGTAGCTAAAACGAGTATAGCCCCCGTGTTTCCTGCACTTACAAATCCATTCGCTTTTTTGTCTTTAACCAATTGTGCACAAACGGCCATCGAGCTCTTTGATGATTTTAGGATCTCCGTTGGTTTTTGAGCCATCCCAAATTTCTCTGGAGCATGAAAAAACTCGACACGCTCCGTACCTTCGGGAATTAAGGGCTTGATCTTCTTTTCATCACCAACCAAGACGACAGTATGTTGCGTTCTCTTCACGAACAAAAGAGCTCCCTTTGCCTCTTCGTAGGGAGCGTGATCACTGCCAAAAGCGTCGAGGGCTATTGTTGCCAAATGAGTAAATCACTCCTTGACTTCAAGAATTTGCTTGCCATTGTAATATCCACAGTGTAAGCAAACATGATGCGGAAGCATAGGCTCTCCACAGTTTGGACACTTCACAACATTGATACTTATCGCTTTGTAATACGTCGCTCTTCTTCGGCTTGTCCTGGCCTTAGAAGTTTTTTTCTTAGGTACAGCCACTTACAAACTCTCCCTTCGAATTCTATTTGAATTTGCCATTAAGTACAGAAAATGGTGATATCTTTCCTGATTTTTGTTCGCACACATGATCAGGGTGGTCATTGAGGTTTATGCCACAATATGGACATAACCCTTTGCAATCCTCTTTGCACAAAACCTTTATCGGTATTTCAACAACGATCGCTTCTACAATTCTGTCTTCAACATCTATGAACTCTTCATGTTGATCGTAATAAAACGTGTTATCGAGAGATATGAGTTCGACATTCTTTTCGAAATGACCTGGATTTTTTTCTTTTGGGAGGTATAAAGCGTCCACTTTTCCGTCAATCTCCAAATAGACAGGTTTCAGGCACCTGTCACATGGATGGATCACTACTGTCTTCACAAAGCCAGAAACTTCCAGTCTACTCTGGAAAAGCTCGCACTTCAGATTAACATCCACTGGCTTATCGTACGGATAAAACTCACCTTCTAAATCTATCCCTTTCCAGTCAAGACTTTCTTTTATTCGTACGATCTTGTTGTGTTTTAAACTTTCAAGTTTGATTTTCAACATTTCCAACACCTGGCGTGCCCAGGGAGATTCGAACTCCCGGCCTATAGATCCGCAATCTATCGCTCTATCCAGCTGAGCTACGGGCACAGTTCTGGCGGAGAGAGTGGGATTTGAACCCACGGTAGGAAAATCCTACACTTGCTTAGCAGGCAAGCGCCTTCGACCACTCGGCCATCTCTCCATTTCACTGTAAATTCCTAAAAAGTCTTACATCCACTTAACAACAATACCCCTAAGCTCGTGATGTAGTATATCACAAAAGAGATCGTGCACTCAAGATCTGTTAGAAATAATTTTTTTCATTTAACGATTTGTGGCAAAATATACTAAACCAACTTTAAAAGTGAAGTCATTTGACTTCAGCAATTGCCTTTCGGTGTCTGGTCCTCGCTGTGCTGCGGAGGCCACCTGCAAGGCAAGTTTGCTCTCCGTCAAATTTAAATTATATTTCGGATTTTGAAAAAGAGTTAGTATATATTGGTGAGTGGATTCGAAAGGAAAGGTGGAAAATCGTGGAGAAGATAAATGATGTTTTGATAGTCGATCCTGTAAAAGGAGAATTCGTTGGCGACATATTAATAGATGGTGAAAGGATCGAAAGGGTGATTCCAAAAGATTCAAATGTTCACGAATACACGGCCATGCCCGGTTTTATCGATTGGCACACCCATGGATGTATGAGGAAAGACACGATGAGACTTTCATCTGAGGAACTTGAAGAATGGGAAGATTTTTTGTATTCTCAAGGCGTTACAACATTTCTTCCCACAACGGTTTCGGCAAAAAAGGAAGACATGATTCGAGTTTCAAAGTTCATTGATGAATACATTCAAAAGAAAAGACACACGTCCGTGTACGGAGTTCATTACGAAGGGCCTTACATAAACGTGAAGAAAAAAGGTGCCCAGAATCCCAACGTGATACGCATTGCCACAGTAGAAGAGATGAAAGAAGTTATCTCTCCCGTGGTAAAACTCATAACAATGGCTCCCGAGATCGAAGGATTTTACGATGTGTTACCTGTTTTGAAAAAAAACGGAACGGTTGTGTCTTTGGGCCACATGGATGCTGATTTTGAAGAGATGAAGTGCGCATTTTTCCATGATGTAAACAGGATAACCCATTTTCCCAATGCCATAAAGGGTCTTCATCATAGAGAACTCGGTGGAGTTGGAGCAGGACTTTACCTCGACTTCAAAATAGAAATGATAGTCGATGGTATCCACCTTGCACCTGAGTTCGTGGATATGGTTTACAGGATAAAAGGTGCAGACAAAATAACACTTATAACTGATTCGATAGATGCCGCTGGATTGAAAGACGGAAAATTCAATCTTGGGGGATTGGATGTTACGGTTAAAAATGGAAAAGCCACACTTTCGGATGGAACGCTTGCCGGAAGCACATTGCTTTTCAACAGAGCGGTGAAGAATTTCAAGAAATTCACCAATTGCTCACTCAAAGAACTGACAAAAGTTTCTTCTTACAATGCGGCGAGAGATCTCGAAATTGAAGATATCGCAAGGATAAAAGAAGGATACAAAGCCAACATCGTTCTTCTCGACGACGAACTGAATGTCGTCAGAACCTATTCAAATGGGGAAATAGTGTATGAAGCATAGGATGTTCTAATTCATTCTTTGCATTCCGTTAAAAAGAGTTCTTTGACGCATTTCCTCCCTTAAATTTCCGGATAATTAGTTATCTTGCTCATATCTTTGTATATCTTCTTCAATCCTGGATATATCTTTTTGTAAACATTTCTGTATAACTTTTCGTATATCCTGGAATTTTCAGTGTTTGGCTTGAAAATATCCTTGTAATGAACCATGTTTTTGATGGCTTCTTTGTAATCTTTATAGGCTCCCAAGCCAACAAATCCAATGATAGCGGCTCCCAAACCAGAAACTTCGTGCGTGTTTATCCTGTAAACGGGTCTGTTGAACATGTCTGCCGTTATCTGACAGATGGCATCACTCTGAGAACCACCTCCTGCCACCATGATCTTTTGGACTCTACCTTTTGACTTTTTTTCTATTTTTTCAAGTCCGTCAATTAACGCGTAGTTAATTCCTTCTATAATGGCTCTGTATATGTGCATCTTCGTGTGTACATCTCCAAAGCCTATTATCGATCCTCTGGCCTCCGGAGTTTTTACATGTGGCCCCCAATAAGGCTGAAGTACAAGTCCTTGAGAACCAGGTGGAATCTCGTTCAGCCTTTGATTCAACAACCGTTCTGCACTGATATGCCTTTTTTCTGCCTCCTTCACTTCTTTCTCTGCGAACTCTTCCTTAAACCAGCTTATCATCCAATACCCTCTGAATATTTCAACTTCAGGGTTGTAGTTTCCGGGGATCACGGCCGGATACGAAGGCATAAACTTCAACGGCTCAAAGTAGGCAGGAGATGTTATTTGTATCGTAGCCGTTGTTCCAAAACTAAGACTCGCAGAAGAAGGATTATCACAGCCATTTCCGAGGGTCTCACAGCCCTTGTCCGATCCCCCAGCTATGACCGGTAATCCTTCTCTAAGACCTGTTTCTTCTGCTGCCTTTTTCGTTATTCCCCCAATGATGCTTCCAGCTTCCACAAGATCGTAGAGTTTGTCCCGTTCTACACCAAAGACGTACCACTTCCAGCTGTTCTTTGATTTTTCCCATCTTTTGTTTTTATAGTCAAAAGGTAAAAATCCTATCTGCGAAGCTATAGAATCAACGAAGTTTCCGGTAAGTTTGTAATTGAAAAATCCGGAGATCAACATGTACTTGTAAGTTTTATCCCAAAGTTGAGGTTCGTTTTCCCTTATCCAATTTGCTGGTGATTGTTTTCTGATTATCTCAACAGTTCTTTTCATCGATACGATGGAAAAAATGACTTTATCAAAAAACCTCAAAGGCTCTGTACATTTGGCTTTTCTCTGATCTAACCATAAAATAGAGGGCCTAATTGCGTCTCCATTCCTATCTAAAAGTACTTCTGTAGCCCTTAGCGTCGTAACGACAATTGCCGCAATTTTCTCCCATTCTTCAGGATTTTTCTCTTTTACTGTACGCATGGCCAGACAAGCATTTTGCCAATACACCTCGGGATCTTGTTCTGCCCAACCAGGTTTTTTTGAAAAATAAGGTTGAAACTTTCTCCTGTCCTTTACGATCAAATTTCCCTTACTATCGAAGATCAAGGCTCTAACACTTTGAGTTCCACAATCGATAGACAGTATTCGTTTTTCCCCCATTGACATTCTCCTAAACTTTCAGCTCTATTTTTTTGAAGACTTCGCCAATGTGTACACCAAAACCCTAGATGCCCCCCGCGCTTTCAGTACCCGCGAGCATTCATCAACAGTCGCTCCCGTGGTAAAAACATCATCTACAAGTACAACAACTCCAGAGCTTTTGTAAAGTTCTTCACGGATGACTTCGTACTTTCCAACGGTTTGCTTTTTTCTTTCTTCTCGAGACAATCCAACTTGTCTTTTTCTTTGGCGGGATACTTCGAGCAAATTCAAAAATCTCATACCGCTCTTTTTGGAAAGCTCCAGAGATATTCGTTTCACGTGATCGAATCCTTTTTCCTTCAGAGAATCAAATGTTATGGGTACGTGCGTGATCACGGCGTTAGATGATGGAGGAAAACGCTCGAAAAGCTCCAAAAAGAGATCGGACAAGAAGTGTGACAACGATGGCCTAGGAATGTATTTGTAAGCTCGGATTATTTTTCCCATAACTCCAGCGTAGGGTGCACGATAAAAAAAATCATCGAAGTGCCATTTCATCCTGGAATTCATTTGATAAAACGGTATCGGTGGGATCTTGGCCATACATTCTGAGCAAATCACATCTTCTCCCACGATCTTCTTTCCACATACAGGGCACTCTTTGGGAAGGAAAGTATTCAAAACCTCGTTCAGCACACGCATGCGGCCATGTACCCAACTTCATGCTCGTAATCTCTGGAAACTTCTCCACTTGTTGAATGTGAAAGGATCTTCGGTGTTCCTGTATTCGTGTACAACAGCGTCGCCACAGCACCAAAGCCACACATCGTGATGTTTTCCTCAGATATTACGGTGTAAAGCTCGTCTACGTTATTTTTTGAGATTGCATCAATTACCAGTTTATCTTTGAAAAGTGTCGTTTCATGATCTTCGTAGTGGTTCAAATCCGTCGACGCCACGATCCAAGATCTCCTGTTTTTCAAAACCTCGTTCAATGCCTGCGAAAGTTTAAAAGCACTTTCTTTTCTCTGATCCGCCAAGCATATGGGAAGTATCTTGAAGCCAGTTCCAAGTGTGAATTGAAGAAGTGGAAGTTGAACCTCGATGGAATGTTCCATAACGTGACCATCGTAGTCCGAAGATGCTGCGGGAAATATTTCGATCAGACTGTTTGCGGCATCTTCATCCACTCTCACACTCCCAAGAGGAGTTTTCCAGGCTCCCATCGGCCAAACGGATATAGGACTGCCAATTCCCGTGTGGTTTGGTCCCATGATCACGATCAGATCCGGTTTCCCGAATTTTGAAGCGGCCATATACGCATGGCATGCAGTTGCCCCCGAATAAGTGTATCCTGCGTGTGGCACAACGAGCCCCACGTTTTTCACGAATTCATCAGGATCTGGAAGTGTTTGGGGACCGCGTTTGCACAAAAACAATTCTCTTATGTAATCTCTCAGCTCTTCTGGATCTTCAGGGTAAAAACTGCCATCCGCCACTGGTTTTCTGTCCATAAACTCTCATTCCTTTGCTATTTTAGCCGTTATGAATATGTCAAGATTATCGGTGGAATCTTGAAATGTCGTCGATCGGAAAAATTGTCCTATGAAAGGTAAATCTCCAAGAAAAGGCATCTTGGTAACGTTTTGGGATCTGTCGTGTTTGATGAGGCCGCCTATCATGAGCGTTTGTCCATCTGAGATCACGACTTTCATGGACGCACTGCGTGTATTAACGGCAGGAATACCATTAACGGCATGACCCCAATCGGCATCACTGACATCTATGGTGATCGTCAAAGAGATCTGACCATTCGGGAGAACGAGTGGTAGGATCGTAAGTTGAATACCCGTATTCAGGAATTTTAGCTCCTGTTTTTGTTGACCATTCACGCTTGTAGTAACTATGTACGGATATTTCGATCCCACAAGAATATTCGCCGATTCTCCGCTTTGCGTTGTGAGTGTTGGAGCGGAGAGAATCGATCCCGATCCCGTTGTTTGTGAAATTTTCGCGTCCATTGTCGCGTTTGATGAAATGATATTGTCGGCAAGTCCAGACAAGAAATGTGGAAGATTTGCGACATCGATGAGTTTGAAATTCAAGTTCAATCCGTTGTTGAATATCAGCTGAGGTGTCATGAAGGTTGTATCTATATTTTGAGTCAGATCATTGTTTTTATTGACGTCTACGATCTTCGCCTCTATCTCAACGTCTTTTCTGGGACTGATCAAAGGTTTCACCATGTAATCGAGCTTTTCAGCTTTTGAAGGAGTTAATCCGCTTACCACGATCACCCCCGTGTTGGTATCGGTGAAAACCTTGCCTCCTACGAATTTTGCCATTGATGTTATGCTGTTCACGTTACCACTCGCCCTGTAGACTCTTGTTATTCCAGAGGTGTTAGATTCAACAACAACGAGTGACGTTCCAGAAAAACTCAGACCGTATGCGTTTGAAATGGCGTATTCGAACTGACCAAGGGGCACATTTGAAAGCTTAAGCGTCACATTTGGAAGGCTTTGATATGCGAAGATCACATTTCTATCGAAAGCTTTGTACACACGCTCTATCAACGATGAAAGAGGGTATTCTTCAACATCACAACTCACCTTACCGTTGTTCACAATGACCCTTTGCACTCGAGTTGACACCTCGGTAGGCGTGGCATTAACGATGGGTAGGCGTGCGAGACCCGTCGTTTCCATCATGGCCACTGCATTTCCAACTTCGAGTTTTGAACCAGAGATCGCTACCAAGATTGAAGTTGCACGTGTTGCCGGAGTTGATGGGCCGTAAAATTCGAGTCCTTTTGCCATTACCATGGATTTAACGGTTTCATAGTCGTCGGGACTTATTCTCACGACTGTCGTCACGGGAGGCGTCTTTGCATATTCGAATTTTGAAGATCGTGTAGTTATGAATTTTGCCGCATCATCGATTTCACCTGAATTTTTACCGTAAACAACGAATTCTTTCAGGTTTTTAAGGTACATGAAGTTGATATCAGGATATTTCAACTTCATCAAGTTCTCGACATCACTCGCAACGATTTCATTGTTCCACGGAACTTCACGGATGTACACGTTCGTTCTATTCAACGTATTCTGTGAAACTTTGAGAGCGGATTTCTTAACAAGCCCTGCGCTTTCAATATCACTAATGAAATTTTTAACACTGGTTGATGGACCACTTATCACGTACTTCAAAGATTTCGCAGTTGGAGAGGCGATTGTGCCTGTTCCAAACAAGGTGGGGTATTCCTTTTCGAGAAGAGAGTTGACGGCTTTCAGATCATTTGGAGATATTTCAACGGTGATCGTTATTCGTTGAGCGTTAAGAGTTTCTTTTGGAGTTCGTTTTTGGGCAAAATCGGCAGCCATATCCACATCTTTAGCATTTGTTCCGTAGAAAAGTATCTGTTCAAACGATGTCAAATACGAGTATTTGACATCTGGATACATTATGCCGATGATCTTGAACAGGTCATTAACCGACTTCTTGTCAGTCCAGTTTGCAAAGCTAACATGAATGATTCGTGGCTTTGCGATTGTCAATGTACTCGCTATCAATTCAACATTTTTTTCAAACTCAGAGATCTGTACCTTCGGACCGTTTACTATGTACACAACACTTGAAGAGTTATATGATGGAGAGCCGTATGCCGTGATAGAGGGAAACTTATGTGTGAATTGTAAAAATGCCGGAACATTTTGTACAGGTACACTGAAAGTCATCGTGATTTTAGGGCCGCTTTGTGACAGGATCTCTTTGTACTTTGAAATCACATTGAAGGCTTTTTCTAAATCTGCCGTTGCCCCTTTCATCACAATAGTGGAAAAACTTTTTAAGTACATTATTTTCACCGTTGGATACATGGTCGTGATCAAATTTTGGAGATCGGATTCAGATTCTGCGTCTTTCCATTCGACTGTCTTGAAGTTTTCACTTTCTTTTATGAAATCCATAAGGCTCTTTATGGTTTTTTGTTGCTCAACGGTTGCTTTAACGATAGCATGAGAACCGATAAAATCTATAACTTTGTTCTTTCCAAAAAGATTACTGACCAAAGATGAAAAAGTCGAAGATGCGATGTTAGTGGTTGATAAATCGTAAAAACTCACGATGTTGTTGTACGTTCCAACTCCCAATTTTCCAAGATCCTTCACGAGCGCATCAACGGGGGCGATGTAGTACGTTCCATCCGGAAGTATGGCGTATCCAACACCTGGTGAAGATATCAACACATCGTAAAAGGCTTCCGCTGGGGTTACGTCACTAAGAGTGATGTTTACCGGTTTTTGTGCGATTTCTGGTTCTATGACGAGATTTCTCTTCAAGATTCGAGCGAGGTATTTGATGGCGAGTCCAAGAGTGGATCCCTTTTGACCAGAAAAATCAATGGATACCCGTGTGGCAGGGCCAGTCAACGCTAAACTCTGGGATATGCCGAGTGTTACGAAACTCACCACAAGAGTGTGATCTTCTTCTCCGACGAAAGTGCTCACGATGAATGGAAAGCTGAATTTCACCGCGCTATGTGAATCTGTGGAAAACATGGTCACTTTTACGGGTCCCCATGTCATTTCTTTTGAGATATTCGTGGAAATCGTTCCATCGAATGTGATTTGGGGATGATTGCCAAGAACTCCATTTAAAGCCCAATTCGGTTTCGAATCAAAGAGAAGTCTGGCTTGGAATGTCTCTTGTGTCGCAAAGAAAGTTAAATTTTGTAGCTTTGCTCCAAAGATCATAATTGGCACAAATACCAAAAATAACCAAATGATACCCTTTCTCATACTTACACCCCCGATGCTTATTCTTCGGTCATCCCTTGAGAATTAACGATGTTCAATTTTCCATTGGAAAGATTCATTATCAAAGCTCCTTCCAAAGTTGGATTGAAATAAACCACTACGTATTTTTTACCATCGAGCAAAAAATGCGTATTTCCTGAATCAAAATCAAAAGTGGTACTCCTGCCATTTAACGATAAAGTTACCATGTCAGCATTATGACCCTTAACACCACTTACGTACACTATTTTTTTGTTTATCTTTGCGCTCAATATTGGAGCTTTTAAAAGATTCATAAGATCACTTTCATCCAGTTTTATACTGAGAGGTAAGAATGGATCGTGAGATATTTTTACAGGCTTTATATGGTCCGTGGCCACTTTTTTTGCAAGTACGGATTCGACCTGAATCTCTGGTGGTGCGATTTTCGATACGTTGTTACTGAATCTTTTCGGGAAGATAAGTACGTAACCCAGCCAAACAAAAATGGCAATTATTACCAACAACAACGATATCACCACAATACTCTTACTTTTCATTCATTCAGCCCCCATAAACCCTTACCACGAATTTTTCGAGTATGACGTGCTCATAGCTGATAAAACCACTCTTGTACTCAAAGCCAACGTAGTTGATAGGAGTTAAAGACTTCATAGAGATTTCTATCACATTCACATTCGTGAATTCTCCAAGTACATTTAACAGTGCAATCGGATCCACTTGAGTTGGTTCTGAAAGTGCCAAAGTGCTTCTCGATATTTTGAATTTCGCAGAAGGAAGAGCCGCCATAAGCGCCTTTTTCAAATTCGACAGCGTTACAGCATGTGATCTTAACTTTTTCGAATAGAAGGATAATTGCTGATTCATTCTGAAATCTTGAGAATAAAGAGTGTCGAATTTTTGAATCGAGTGTGTGATCTTTTCAAGACTTCCAGAAAAGTGTAAAAACATAACTAAATCGAATATCAGCACCAATGCCAAAGTCGTGAATATCAATATCAAAGAGAGTTTTCTACTCATGAACCACCTCTCGAAATGGAAAGTGCATCGTTGGAAGCTTTGTACCAGTTCGATGTTTGGAATTTTTCTATATGAGTTTTGTATCCAAGACTTTCAAAAACTTTTTTTTCGATGTATAGAATCTCAGTGCTTTTATCGGTTCTGAATTGAATGAAATACAGAGGCGTTGCTGAATTTTCCACGTAACGAAAGTAGGAAAAAGAGATCTTTCCATTGACTTTATCAGTTGCGAGATTCAATGCCATGAGAATAGAATGAAATTTTTCAACATTTTCAAGAGTGTTTTTTATCGAAGAAAGTGTGCGAGATTGGGTATTTAAAAGATTGGTGTATCTCCAAATTTGTTTGTCTACACGAGACTGAATCTCACTTTTCGAGACACTTGAAAAAGAGGAAATGCCGGCAACAGAAAGCAGTTTGTCATCAGTGGAAAGGGAACTTTGGTACAAATTGTTTATCACGGTTTCACCGACGAAATAGAATATAAATCCCACACCTATTATCAGACCCATTACCATGAAAAATTTCGTCAATTTTATTTTTCTAATTTTTTTTCGATAAAAATTTAGTCTTAGAATTGTCCAACACTCCTCTCATGGCAAGACTGTACGCATTCAGAGGTACATCCAATTCAAGATTAACGATCTCAGGATAAGAAAATGTCTTCTTGGCTATCTGTAATTCCTTCAAGATTTCGCACCACACATCGATGTATTTTTCAAATTCAGATGTGCAAATCACCGAATCTATTTTTTCATTTGACATGGAAAACCTCGAGAGCATCATCCTGGAAAGCTTTTGTAGGCTATCGGACAATTCCATGTAATGCGATTTTATCCCATCGTTATCCGTATCATCGGTTATACCCTCAGTTCCTCCCAAAACACTATCAATGCCTACAAGCTTTCCATCTTTAAAAAGTTCCATGTAAGTCGAGGAAATATCTTCGAAAACAACGAATGTCAATCCCTTTGACAAATGATCTTCAAGTAAATAATTGAATTTGAAATACCCCGCATCGAGAATATCGGGAAATGGCAGGGCCGATTTAAAAAATAAAGTGTTGAATTTTGATATATCTTCATTTCTCACCACAAACGCGGAAATCAATAAATTAGAACTGTTCATACTCCTATTCACATCCACGTCAACCGTTATCTCTTCTGGTGAAATGGAAAGTTCTTTTACGATCTGAAACTTTGCCGCATTGGGCACTTGTTGCACTGGCATGTTTGGAATTTCAATTTGCCTGAATAATATCTTATCTGGGAAAAGCGCAGTGGAGATCACATCTTCCATGTTTATTTTCAAAGCAGAGCCCGCATTGCCCAAAGCGATTACGATCTCATTCTCATCTTTTAGACTCTCACCATCAAAGGGCTTTTTTTTGTACGGGATTGATACTTTAGAAACGACTTCCATCTTTTTACCGCTCTTTTTGAGTTTTACACCGTCTACCTGATATCTTCCAATGTTCAAACCAACGTAAAAATCCGTGAATAATCCCATTCTATCACTTCCAAGCCAAATTTATCTTCCCAATCACTGGTGTAACGCTGATCTTCGCGACAAAAGAGTTGTTAACGAAAAAATTCAAAGTGCCGGAAATGTAGGGTACACCCTTTGAAAAAGCAAAACACTTATTCCCTTCAATTTTAACGAAATTGAGGGGGCTGGTTTTAACGATTTTCTTGTCTAACATCACTTTCAGGTTCTTCTGTGAAATGTGAACTTCCACTTCGTTGTTTTTTAAAAATGACAGGAATCGAGCGTATCTTATCGAATTCTTGATCCCCTTTATCTCGGCGATTGAGCCGGTACGCTCCATCCATGCTCGGACATTTGGAATTGTTAACGAGAAAATCAAAAAAGCGATCGTCATGTAGATCAAAAATTCCACAAATGTGCTACCTTTCCACATTTTTAGAAGTGTTTTCCTGCTCCACTTTCAAGACTGAACATGGTTTGATAAAGGCTGAAAGCCAAAAAGCCCACGAATATTCCTATAACACCTATCATAGCAGGTTCAACCATAGATACGATTTGTTTCAACTTGACGGACACCTCTTGATCGTAAAATTCAGAAACCTTGTTGAGCATTTCATCAACTCTTCCCGTTTCCTCGCCAGTTCCCACCATTTCCACAAGTAGTTGAGGAAAATATTTCGATTTCTCCATCGCCTCTTTAAGAGTTCCGCCATTTCTAAGCGTATCAACCATCAAAGGAACCGAATTTATCAGTTTAGAGCTTGAAGTTGCATTGGCCGCCATTTCAACTGCACTGGTGATCGATACTCCACTGGATATCAAAGTTGCGAGAGTTTTACTGAAACTTGAAGAACTTTCCAAACGTCTCAGCTTTTTTATTGGTGGCAGAAGGTTTAAAAGGATGTTCTTCGTCATGATCCCGTATGGCGTACGCATGAAAAAAGCTCCACCAATAAAGGCAAAAGCCAGAAACATAATGGTAGCCAACCAATTGTGGGAAATGTAATTGTTGGTGTTTATAAGTAGCGCAACGATACCACCTGGTTTAATGTTTCCGAATGCTTTGAAGAGATTTGGAAGTATAAACAAACTTATGAACATCAATATCAACACGGCAAATACAGAAACAAAAGCCGGATAAGCCATTGCCGATCGAATTTCGTCTTTCAATTTTTTCGAATCTTCATAGAATTTTGAGAGTTTCGATAATGATTCGTCAAGCACTCCGCCACTTTCTCCAGCTTGCATAAGATTGATCAGAACAGGATCAAATGCACCGGTTTTCTCAAAAGCCTCGGAAAGTGACATTCCACCGTCAATGGAAATAACTACTTCGGACAGTATCTTTCCGAAAGATTTGCTGAAAGCTTCCTGTCTCGCCAGAAGATTGAGCGCATCTTTTATTCGTACTCCTGCATTTACCATTGTGGAAAACTGACGTGTGAATAGCACCAGATCCGAAAGCTTTGCGCGAAGTCTCATACCTCTTTTTTTCTTTGAAATGCTTTTAACACTTAATACCACATATCCTTCTTGAGAAAGTTTGTTGACAAGGCCCACTTCACTTTCCGCATCTAATTTTCCTTTAACAACTTTCCCGTTCGGGTTCACGGCATCAAATGTATAGGTAGGAATTTCCATTCACCCCATTCACCCCATTTGTAAGAAGATTATAGCACATAGATAAAATAGAAAAGAAAAGATCGTATTCTTCTGAATACGATCTTTTCTATGGTGCCGAGGCCTGGAGTTGAACCAGGGACACGAGGATTTTCAGTCCACTGCTCTACCACCTGAGCTACCTCGGCCTTGGCGGGGACGACGAGGCTCGAACTCGCGACCACCGGTGTGACAGACCGGCATGCTAACCAACTGCACCACATCCCCACTCTACGTGGTGGGAACGGCAGGACTTGAACCTGCGACCTCCTGCTTGTAAGGCAGGCGCTCTCCCACTGAGCTACATCCCCAAACCTTGGCGCCCTCATGGGGATTCGAACCCCAGCCGCCGGCGTGAAAGGCCGGTGTCCTGGACCGCTAGACGATGAGGGCAACTCATCCAGACAGGGATATATTACATTAAGTGAGGGGGGCTTGTCAAGTCTTCAAATAAATACGAATGTCATTTCTCACTGGCCAAGACAACCTGATTTTTGCCACGCATCTTCGCCATGTAAAGTGCCTTGTCGGCCGCGGCCACTATTTCGCTCGCCCCCATGGCATCCGTTGGATAACAAGCCACTCCTATACTGACCGTGATTTTGACTTGAGAATCCCCCTTGGCGACTGAGAGTCTTATCCTTTCAGAGATCGTTTTAGCTACTTTCTTATCCAAATCTCTTAGCACTATTGCGAATTCTTCTCCTCCATATCGCGCTGAAATATCCTTTTGCCGAGTGGATGACTTAATCACATCGGCTATGTAGGAGATCACTTCGTCTCCGATTTGATGACCGTACGTGTCATTCACAAGCTTAAAATCATCTATATCCATCATTATCAAGCAAAATTTTTCTTCCTCTTTGACTATCTTCTCGAGTTTGTTGTAGAACTCCGTGTGGTTGTAAAGCCCGGTTTGACCATCTCGTAGTGCTTTTTCTTGGAGAGTTTCAAATTCGCTCGAATTTTCAAGTGCGATCATAACCTGATTTGCAAATATTTCAAGCACTGTGATGTCATCAAATGTTGGGCGTATACCACTCTTAGGCTTATCTGGTGAAATAATAGCGATCATTTTACCATTCCTATTCACTACAGGAATCAACAACAGATCTTTCTCGTGCCAACTGTTCTCATCTGTTACGTCGTACTCTCCTACATATGCCTCATCGGATGGTATGTAAACTTCTGCTTCCTCCGGAATAAAATAAGAGTTCGATATTTTGTACTCCTCTTTCATCAAAGACTTCAAAGACTCAAAAGAAGGTGGATTTTTTTTAAGTCTTTCAAAATCTTCTGTACTGATCCCAGAAGAGGAAACACGCTCAACCTTGTTGTCCGGAGTTATCATACTCACCAACACGTATTCCCAGCCAAGATCTGTGTGTATAATGGAGGCAACACGATTCATAAGGTCAACTACTGAGATGTTGGATTTCAGCATTTCGGAAACTTCGAATATACGCTTGAGCCTATCAAGAGTTTGAGAAAGCGCGGATTTTTCAAGGGTCATTTCTTTGATTGCTTTGTATTGTCTTGACATCAAGTTGACGAATATAACAGGAAAAGTGAGCATGTAAATCGCACCAAAATTCGTAAATGGGTTCTTACTTTGCACCATGATAAGAACTATTGGTATTGTTAGAGAAAAAAAGAAAATCTCCAGCAAAAAATTCTCTACCACTTTTTTCATACTCTCCCATATGCTTCTAAAGTAATCGTAAAACATATCAACTAAAATGGAGTTCAAAATCTTGAAAACCACCATAGAAACAACGAGTCCAATCCATCCGGGACCGATCATTTGCAAAACTACGCCTGAAATGTAATACGATATTCCGTATTGTGCGGCGCCGTACATTCTTCTTTGAATGGAATAATTTTTCCTGTAGGCAAAAGCACTACTTATGTACGCCACAAGAGAAGTGGGAATCGGTCCAAAAAGTGCAAGCATTGGAAAAAGCATAAAAAAGTGTGGCACGATTGTAATTTTCCAAAATCTCGCTCTTCCGAAAGAGTGAGTGAGGTATGCCAAAAATGCCAATATGAAAAAGAGCTCACGGTTTTTGATGGGAAAGAGCTCACCTTTTCCGAAGAAAAGAAGAATAATGTAAAAAGCATTCAGCACAAAAATAGAAACAACAAAGAATTTAAGTGGTTTCCGATTTTCCAAAGTACAATATCCCCCTTTTTTGAGCTCACTTGAATTCTACAACTTTTAACAAAAAATAAAAAATGACCCAGGTTTTTCCTGGGCCATCCGAATTCGATAGGTTTTAGTGTGTGGCTTTAATTGTGAAAGTATCGAGTGTACCAGAATAAGGCACGAAGGCACTCTCTTGTTTGTCATTGATTTGCTTCAGAACGCCTTTAACTGTAATGGACATGGTATCACCATCAACTTTTATAAGTGTGTAATGATGGATATCAGTGATGGATTTTACAGTGAATGGCCACCATTTATCCTTAGGTTTGAGTTGGTACATCGGTGCGCCGCCACCAGCAGTCGTCACATAATTTATACCGTTAACCAAGAAACGTTCATAGGCGTGGTAATGACCGTTGAAAACGATATTCACACCGTATTTTTCAAATACATCTTTCCAGTACTTAACGAGCTCCGGATTGCCAGTCTCGTCTGTCGTGTTAGTCCAAAAAGGCTGATGGAATAAAACAATCTTGAATTTCGCATTTTCATTTGCTTTGAGATCTTTTACAAGCCAATTCGTTTGTTCCTGCATTTTTTCGGGATTTTTTTCCATCAGGATAACATCTGCGTCAAGTACCACTATGTGAACTGGACCATAATTGAAGCTGTACCATTCTTCATTGTCAGTTCCACCACCTTTTGGAAGTGGGAATGCGTCATAAAAATATGAGGAATTGTACTCGTGATTTCCGAGAATTGGATAGTAGGGGATCTGTCGCGCAAGATCGTGAATTGCCCATAAGAATCTGTTCCAGTTTGACATGACCCTACCATCCATGGTGAGATCGCCTATGTTGAATACAAATCTTGGTTTGGCAGGATCTTTTGCGATGGCGTCGCAAACGATTTTGTTTCTGAGCTGAAATGTTCTGGTATCGCCATACACGACAAACGAGAAGCTTTTAAGAGTATCATCAAGTGGAATTGTAACAAAGCTTGAAATTTCTCCTGAAAGTGTGCCAGTGACAGGATTCACAGCATTCACAACGTACGTGTATTTCGTGTTTGGTTCAAGCATTTTGAGCTCTATGTGATGATAAATGTTCGCACCGCTTTCAACGACTGAATTTGTGAATTTAGCGTTTTTGACGTAATCAGATGATTTTGCGTATTTTACGGTTACAACGGACGGAAGAAGTGTTTTGAGATTCACATACACCGAATTGGTGGAAACATTTGTCAGGTAAGTCGGCCAAACAAAGGCATTCTTTTTAACATAGCCAACCGTGAATGTTGGGAGGCTTCCACTTTCTTTGACTTCGAAATTCATCGCTTTGGCATTATATCCCGGCTGATCGATGTTCAACGAATATTTTCCAGATTCGAGATAAAGTGTGTACTCTCCAGCGGCGTTGGTCTTCGTTTCACTTATGGTTAAGCCTTTTTGATCCTTAACGATCAATTTGACAAACGGGACTGTATTTCCAAAAACATCCGTAACTCGGCCTTTAAGTGTGGAATGGGGAATGCCTCTAAGATCAAATGTGGTCTTTTCAACTCTGGCAAGCGTCGGAGCGACTATGAATTCACGCTCGTATGTGATTGATTTCCCAGCTTCTATCGATGCTTTGGAAATTATCTCAGGATCGCTGTAGATGTAAGCTATATGAACGGGTCTCATTTTCCCGGTAATTGGATCGATCTGCGTTGTGGTGAATCCATAAGATATGCTATCTCCAACTCCTGCAACAAGGGGAGAGTCGAATTTTTTGAATGAGAATCCATTTCCATAAAGGAAAGGCCTTGCATATCCAAAGAAAGCGGCATCTCCAAGTATCATAGGACCAACAGTCTTAGTGGAAGTGTTGGTGAGAGTCGTTCTTATCACCACGTAGTTGGAATTGTCAGACAGTGTGTAAGTGGTATCGATTTTGATGTATGGCATGTCATTTTTGTATCCGACGGCTTCAATAACTGCATTTCCAGATTGCTTTCCATTGTCTTTGATGGTGATCTTCTTGTAAATTGCCTGTTTTGGCCATCCGTAATACGTGTGAACCTCGTCAAAAAGATCGTTGCTTTGACCGGCAAGAGCAGCATCCAGTATATTTCCACCGCTTTTCATATAACCGTGAAAGTTGTTTAACGCGCCAATTAAAACACGTATTGAAGAGTTCTGAAGCACATAATCACCAACTCTTCCAGAAACTGACGGTCCTTTGATCAGTTGAGACGGATTGTTAACCTGGATGGCCGTAGCGGCAAAGAGTGTGGCAGCCATTGCGGTTATCACAAATAGAATTGTGATTTTCCTTACCATACAATATTCCCTCCTTTTTTGATTTTGGGATTCCAATCCCAAAAGTTCTTCCTTTTTTAATTTTAATTATATCACAAACTTTTCTTCAACTTTTCTTCTTTATTTTTTGAAGAAGTGGTATGATCTATCATAAAGTATTTTAGGAGGGAAAATATCATGTCGATTCTTGGCCAGGTCCTTATTTGGACACTTGTTGGTGTTTTGGGGATTTTAGGTGTTTTTTTGCTTTTTTCCACACTTAATGTATATTCACCTCAATCCGTTTTGGCCTTGTCACCAATTAGCACTCCCGTCAACTTGAGTGGATATGTGCCGAAGAAGTTCTCGGTTTTGACATGGAATTTGGGATATGCTGGGCTCGATAAATCTGAGAATTTTTTTATGGATGGTGGCACTATGTCTATGCCAGACGACAAAGGCCTGGTGGAGCAAAACATGAAGGCCATAACGAATTTTCTCTCTTCAAACAAAACGGATTTCATAATATTACAAGAGGTCGACAAACGGGCAGCACGCACTTATGGAATAAACGAAGTTGGGCAAATCACCAAAACATTTAGAAATTACGAGACATTTTATGCAGTAAATTACAAAGTGGATTTCGTCCCTGTTCCGCTCAATCACCCTATGGGAAATGTAGAATCGGGAATAATGGTTCTCACGAGATACAAAGCTTTTGATGCAACGCGATATGCTTTTCCAGGTGATTATTCATGGCCTGTCGATCTTTTTCAACTCAAACGTTGCTTTATAGTGACAAAATACAAAATAAAAAATTCCAGCAAAGAGCTGATCTTAGTGAACCTTCATTTGTCTGCCTTTGACAAAAGTGGAAATCTAAGAAAAGGACAACTCGATCTTTTGAAAAAATTCATAACAAAAGAGTACAACGATGGAAACTACGTTCTCGTTGGTGGAGATTGGAATAACATCATGCCAGGAATAGCCATGAATCATTTTCAGTACACCACTCCAAAGAAATACATCGCTGGCATATACCAAAAATTACCAAAAGACTGGACTCCCACGGGATGGAAATGGGCATTCGATCCTAACGTCCCGAGTGTAAGATCCGACGAAAAGGCTTACGTTAAAGGTGAGAACTTTACCACGATAATAGATGGATTTCTCTTATCACCAAATTTGAAACTTGTCTCCGTGAAGACTTTCGATCTTGGATTTGCCAACAGCGATCATAATCCTGTCAAACTGGTTGTAGAAATCAAGAAGTAATTGTGGAAAATAGTAACGATAGAACTTATCAGAGCCTTAAGGTTGTTAAAATCGGAATATACGGTAACATCATTCTTGCGATTTTTAAGATCGTTCTTGGAATATTTTCATTTTCTTTTGCACTCATCGCGGATGGAATAGATACAACGTCAGACGTTGTGAAATCGATGCTTGTTTTTCGGGCGGTAAAAATCGCCTCAAAGCCTCCATCTTCAGACTATCCTTACGGTTATGGTAGAGCTGAAACGATCGTAACCAGTGTGGTCGGCACGTCCGTTTTGTTCACAGCTATTTTGATATTCATAGAAACCATTAAAGGCATAGAGAAACCTGAGGTTATTGGCTCTTTGATGGTAATCGGTGCGCTTGTAAGTATACTTGGAAAGATCGTGTTATCGTTTTATACGTTTCACGTCGGAAAGAAATTTTCAAGTCAAGTACTCTTAGCCAATGCGAAAGATTATCTCAGCGATGTGTTTGCGTCTGGTGCGGTTTTAATAGGTGGCGTTTTAATTCTACTTACCCATGACCCTATTTTCGATCCTCTGGCTTCCATTATCGTATCAGGAATTATAGGATTCATAGGTGTAGAAATAGTTAAGTCCAGCATTCCAGAAATAATGGAGAAAGAGTCTTCACCTGAAATGGTGAATGCTGTAGACAGAATTGTTAAAGAAATACCTTACGCTTTTCATCCACATCTTGTCAGGATCAGAAAATTGGGACCGTACTATCTTGTGGACATGCATGTGGAATTGCCGGGAGAGATGAGTTTAAAAAAATCTCATGAAATAGTAACTTCTATCGAAAATCACATAAAAAGACAACTTCCAAATGTGAAAGAAGTGATAATTCATGCTGAGCCTATTGGAGAAGGAAAAGATGCAAATTGGGATCAAACCTCCTATCCTAAAAGTTAAGGATCAGAGCGCCATTAAGATGCAGTTCAGGTTTTATTATAAGAGTTAAATAGCGCGCTTGTGGTAAAATACAAAAAAGCGGTACAGCCCTTTTAGTTCGGTTACATACCTTAAAGAAGGAGGATAGAGAGATGTCCTTAGGAAATTTCATCAGTGGTGGAGGTCCTATACTTATTGTAATTCTGGCTTTGGGCGCATTAGGCCTTCTCTTCTTTTTCGAAAGACTTTTTGTGATCTTGAAAGAAAAAAATGAATTGAAGGCGCTATCGATTAAAGTCAGAAACTCAATAGCTCAGAAAAATTTCACGGCTTCCAAACAGCATTGCAGAGCGTCTTCCAGTGTTTTCTCTTCCGTAATGCTCAAAGCATTTGAGTACTACGATAACGGTCGAATTTCAGAATTTGAAGGAGCACTTCAGGGATTTGTAGAAGATGAAACCTTCAAATTGGAAAAGAACTTCAGGTACATAAGCATGTCAGTGGCTGTTTCTCCTTTGTTAGGTTTCTTCGGAACGGTTATAGGAATGGTTCAAGTTTTTAGCGGAATTCAACAATCAGGAGGTCTTTATGGTCTTAAAGGGCAGGCCTCACTTGCTCAAGGTATAAGTGTCGCGTTGTACACGACAGTTGGTGGTTTGGCAGTAGCGATCGTCCTCGCAATACTCATTACTCTTTTGAGAGAGTTAGAAGACAAGCTCATAAATAAAACAATTGAAGAAGTACGTGTAGCCATCGGAAAATTTAAAAACATCCCTGCGGGGGAGGTGCGTTGAGTTGAGAAGAAGGTCTGGTAATGGAACAGAGGATTTTAAGATAGAGCTAACGTCTCTTGTGGACATAATGTTTTTATTGATCCTCTTTTTAGTGTTGACCACGACCTTCACGGTTAATCAAGGTATGTTTAAAGTGAGCTTGCCAAGCGCAGTTACCAGTGTTTCCAAACCCGTACAAGATCACAAAGTGCTGACAATTGTAGTCACACATGATAACTCTGTATATGTGAATAATACAAATGTGGGTTTAGAAGGATTGTTGAGTTTTATCAGCACTTATGTTGAACAATATGGCACACCTACCGCTGTTCATCTTAAAGCTGATCAAAAAGCTGAATACGGAACAATAATAAAAGTTATGGATGTGTTAAGAAGCAAAAAAGTTCTCAACATAGATCTGATAGTAAAAAAACTCCAGTGATTCTGGGGGGTGAAGTTTAATGAGATATGTAACTTCCACCGTTTTAGCAGTGGTGTTGGAATTTTTGATTCTCATAGGATTAGTTGGAATGTTCAACTCTGCGCCAGCTAATTTGGTAACGTCCCCAGAGATGATATCCATAAGGTTGAAAGCTACTACAGTTCCAGTGTCCGTAAAAAATACAACGGCAAATTTGACTCGTAAGGGAAAAAATGCAAAGGGTAGTAGTGTTCCAAATCTTTCGTCTGTTGATGCAAAAGTTCTCAATGCTTTAAAATCTTTTAAAAAATCCAAACCTCCGAAGTCCGTGGGAAATCCCAAGGGGAATATTGCTCCTCTTCGCGTAACAAAGGAAAAGCCAGGTGTGGTTTCATCTTCAGTGAAGTTTTTGAAGCCGGCGGAGATTAATCCTGTTTTGCCAAAAACTGTAAATCCACAATTCGTGACGGCTAACGCTTCTTTCACAAAAGCTTATACCTTCTCTCAATTGATGGATCTTGGAATTCCAAATTTTCAATCAATCGAAGGGGCTATGAAACGAGATTACGAACTCGAGCTTTCCAAACTCCCCACAGAAATGGCTTACACTCTTGGAGGAATAGTTAAGGGAATCATCGAAGTCCAAACTAATGGCAGTGTTAAGGTTCAACGGATTTTAAGTTCTCCAAGTGTGATATTGACAGATATATACGTACGAAACTTAGAAAAATTTGTAACATTCCCAAGGAGTTTTGCACTTCAAGATCTCGAAATAGACGCCATATTCGATCCCTCATCTGGTAAGATCAAATAGAGCATCGATAATGTTTTTTTGTTGTTTTAAGCTTTTCTTTCGAATCGCGGGCGTTATTAAAATCTAAATCTTTTTTCGCTTTACAAGCGATGAGGAATTTTTTTTCGAAGCCTTATCAAGACCGAATCGCTCGTTTATCCATCTTTCAGTTCA
>CAJXLN010000019.1 GCA_913056255.1 uncultured Thermotogae bacterium
AATTTTTCGTTGTTCTTCGATTTTTCAAATCTCTTCAAAAAATAGACTTTATCCTTTATAAGGAGGCTTTCAAAAAAAGAAAGTATATTTCTACTTTCTCCCTTTACCACTTAAGAAGTGGATCTTTTGGCCTTTATACCGGCCTTTCAGTCCCATCTATTATAAACTCAAGACTGGTTTCTTTCAAAATATCCTCTAAATCGCTTACCTTGCGATCCGACAATTCCACCTTGTACTTGTATCCGAGCGCTTTATCCAAACATGGTGTAAGCCTTTGTATCCATTTGCATGCCATTGGCTGATTCATTCCGAAAATGTATGCTTGTACTTCTTGGAGCGGGTATATCTTGAAATAAAACAAAATAAACAGCAATTTGTTCTCTGCACTTTACATTCACTCTTGGTGCCTTCTGCCTCTTTTCCTTTGTCTTGGCACTGTACGCTGTCTTCTATTCCTTTCTTCAAGACTTTCTTCATATGCTTGTTTAAACTTCACCGTCAACGATTCAAATCCTGCTTTGATCAATCCGCTAAAACTACTAAGAATCCCCGGCTTGTTTTCAATATCTTTATATTTGAGCATAGTGGTTATTCTCGCCTCTGATTCTTAATTTCAGACTCAAATCTATTTTAACATTATTCCAGTTTAATTCATACTGCTATGAATAAAGTCTATTGAACACCGTTCACTTTAATACGTGTACTACGTTCCGAACAGGCATTACTAAAGAGGCAGTAGGAATAAAGGTGTTGGCTCATGATCTTGTGACTTTCGGAAACATATCATCCGGATTGCCAAAGAACAGAAAGTTGGATATCGTCACTTTATGATTCTAAATCGTCGGACACACTAATTATTTTTTAAATTTACTTACTCCTAATGTGCGTGAAGATTAAGGACTTAACCCTGAAGACATAATGAAAATGTCGAAAGATTCATTTAGCCTTGTGTAATCATAGTTAGATATGCCTTTACAAAGAAAGCCCATGCAACTTATCGCAATATTAACACCTTCCAAAGTTCATTTCGCCTAACGTTTTTGTGTGTATGCGAAGTGCGAGGCAAAGCCGAGCATTTGGATGAGAGCTTAGCCCCAACCGCATACACCGTGTTATCTGCTGTAGGTTGCAACATCCTATCTAACCTCTATTGAGAGATCATCTGGTCCATAGCCAAAGAGTGCTAGAATATCTCTTGAAAGTTTTACTATGCTATTCGCACTAAGATGGACTTCAACATATATGTCTGTTCCCTTTATTTGCTCGGGGATCCTTAACTCACCTGGGGATTTAGTAAAATAAGGTCTCTTGCGACCAACTAAATTTAGAACTTGTTCGAAACTATTTCTGTGAGTATTGACCATAATATTGCACATCTTCATAAGCATATCTTTCCAAGACCTTACTTCATATCTTGTACCTTTGAAAACAAAAGCGATGATAGACTTTCCGGTATAGCTTTTTCCTGTTTGAGCGCCTGCTGGCCTTTTAAGAGATGGGCGTATCGTTGATTTAGTTGGTTTGTATCCTGTTTTTTCAATCGTCTCAATTTTCTCAACATAGGAGTATAAAAAGGCCTCAACAGTGTTGCTATTTGGTTTGTAACCACATAGTTTTTCTGTAGTTTCAGCCAGCAATTCAATAATAGATTCATCCGGCTCTTTTATCAATTTATCCCAAGCTTTTGGCAATGTAGATTTTATCAAATACATTTTTTGTCTGCTTTTATAAATATTTTCTGCATTTTTTATTGCTTCACCAGAAATAACATTTTCTTTGGAGAGAAAATCAATGAACTTATGTGTTATATCTTCAGCGTCTTGGTCGTAAATTTCTATAGTGTAGAATTTCCTTTGTTCCCAACTCCCTTCATAAAGGGGTAAATAGAACCACCACGTAATTCCATTTGTTAGGACTGCAAGCTTTACACCTTCTTTGAAAGAGTAATTTAAAAGTTGCTCTTGGTGTTTTTCTAAATCCTCTCCAATCTTTTTTACTTCAATAAAGACTTTGTTATAGTTGCCATATCTCAAAGAATAATCTACTCTTTTCCCTTCAACAGAATATTCTGGATGGACTTCATCTATGTTTAATGGAACCCAGTTCAGAGACGACAATATAGGCAAAATAACGGCTTGTTTAGTAGCTGCTTCATCAAATGAAACGAGGCGTCTATCTGATTTTAGCTTCTTTATCAGTTTCAATAATTCTTCTTCCATTTCTTAACCTCTCTTTGCAACCAATTGCAGATAACGAGTTGTTTACGAATCAAAGGTTCGTCTATTCCAAAATATGCCTGGGGTTTACGAACTTTTAGTTCGTTTATCTCTTTCATGATTTTCTCCTGAGTAGTCTATCGAGAGGACTATGTATCCGTGCCAAATCCTTGCGCATCACATGAGTATAAATCTGGGTCGTCTCTGCTCGCTTATGCCCTAATAACTCCTGAATATACCTTAGATCCGTTCCAGATTTTAAGAGATGAGTGGCGAAGCTGTGCCGTAAGGTATGAACAGATACCTTCTTCTGTATTCCAGCCCTTCTTACCGCCCTTTCAAAGATTTTCTCAACAGAACGCGTAGTTAGATGACCTTTGTCTTTTCCTCCAGGGAAGAGCCATTTTCCCTTAGGTCTATAAGTTCTCCAATACTCCCAGAGTGCCCGAAGAGTTACTTCTGAAAGCACTGTATAGCGGTCCTTTTACTCTTTCCCACCGCGAACCTTTAATAGATGTCGATCCTTATCTATGTCCGCAATCTGAAGTTTAACAGCTTCACTAACTCGGAATCCTGTTGAGTAAATTAGCATCAAGAGTGTCCTGTGCTTTAGGTTCCGAACCACCTACAGAATCTTTAAGACTTCTTCTTCACTTAGCACCGAAGGCAACTTTCGTTCCTTTCGGGGTCTAGGGATTTCTCCACTAACCTCTATTCTCTTCAATACGCGACCATAAAAGAATTTCACACCGCTTACCGCTTGATTATGGTAAGCCCTTGATACTTTCTCCTTCTGGATGAGATAAAGAAGATATTCCCGGATATGATTCCCATTCAATTCTCTTAGGTCTTTCCCCAAATATCGGAGATAACGATCAATGTGGTGTAGATAAGCTTTTCGGGTCCCCCAGCTATATCTCCTTAACTTAAGTGCTCTCTTCACTGCCTCAATAATTTCAGCCTGAGGTCCTAGCTGGGAATCCATCTTGGAATAACTAGCATCTCGCAAAGCAAGATTTATATAGACCTTCTCATCGCCAAAAATTCTTAAGAGCTCCTTAAGGACGCCAGGCGCGTTAGGAAGGCTCCAAAATCTCTCCTCTGGATGCCATCTCCGTCCCTTGATTGCCTTAATCTTTTCTACAAAGATTGGGTTATAAGGAAAAGATACCTTAATTCTGCCCGATTCCTCTTTTAAAAATCCTTATCCCTGGCTTCATACTATCCATAATAGTAGGCCTTCTGCTTTCTCTCAACTTCCTTTGTAATTCATCAGTTTTTTTGCTGCATACCGTAGTTTAATACGGAAAACTTTCATGGCAACTCTTTTCTCAAAATTTCACTTTTTCTCATACTCATAATTAAGCCTTCTAACTATTTTAGAACATTCCACTTCTAGAAGCAAGGAAATTTCATATAACCTCCAGCATAAAAGAAGTTTTGCGATACTAAAAAATATTCAGGAAGGGCAAGGGGGCTTTAACCTGTAGCGTATATGCTGTGTTAGGCGAAGTTTTCCACTCATTGTGACTCTCTTAACTCCTCCTTACTTATACCTGCTTGTTTTAGAATTTCAAGTAACGTTCCCTTTGGTAAATCTCTTTTATGAAGAGGAGTAAGGGATGGAATTTTAGACATGAGCCCCTACTGTTAGGGTATACTCTAAAGTCCCTTCCTCCGTTGGTATCTCTTCACCATGCTCCTTTAAGCTTTCTATGTATAACTCAATAGCTTCTTTTGCCATCTCTATTGCTTCTTCTATTGTGTCCCCATAGGTTACACAGCCAGGAAGAGAGGGAACTATCACAGTATAACCGCCATCAGATTCTTTTCTGAGCAGGATTCTATAACTTAATGTTTTCATATTATCACCTCATACAGCATAGTGTATAAAAATTTCGCATAACGGTACCACTGTCTGTGGAGCCACCTAAAAGTGGTTTGAGTGAGCGAAGCGAACCATAAACACAGTGTTAGCCGAAGTAGCCACAATTATATTCATATTGCTTTATTTAAATCTATGTTCATCCCGTCCGTCTTTAATTCTTTCGATAGCGCAAGCCTCCAAGAGTCGGATTCATCGATCGGAATAAACACAACACCTTGATAATCAGATGGAATTTCGACATTCTCCTTGTACAACGCAACAACTCGATCCCGTCCAAGAGCACCAATGAAATATCCAAGTTCAAAGATCACATTTTGACGAGCTCTGTGCGAGAGATTTTGGGGAGTTTCAGACGGTGCTCCAATATCATCGGGAGTAAGAAAAACAATTGCAAAACTAACGTCGGCATGATCTTCAAATTTTTCAATGATCGTTCGCCCCTTACTTGGCTGCTCATGAAGAATGACATCTACAAGACTGAGCTTTTCAACAAAACGGGCTGTGGCTTCTCGCGTTGCTTCATCATGTCCGTGTACGATAAAGACTTTGCTGGAAAGTATTTTCTCTCCTTTAGCCCTTGCAGTCTCCTTTAGTGTCTCAGCCTTTGCTTCTTTAGCAATTTTCAAAGCAGCTTGGATACAACCTAACACTCTTTGTGCTCTGATGACTGGTAAAAATAAGGTCCACTTTTATCGCTTTCTATTCCTTTCTTGAGACTTTCAGCAAGTTTCCCAAGGGATTCTATTGCACTTAAACTTCGCATTCTCCATGAAACATATTCAGACTGTAATTTTCCGTTATATCCCTTACCCATATTACCGCCGTGAGGTGCAAGCTTCTTACCTTCCTCAACCAACTTTTCCAAATTTTGTATAATTCCCTGATCCATAATCTCACTTAACCTTTGCTTCTACTGTGTGGCCATTTCGCTTAACTCCGGTATACCCGAATTCAAGTTCGTATATCCTTCCACTTTGGCGTTATATCCGAAGTGTTTGCTTTCCAAATTAGTTTTTAAACGTATCTCCACTTTTTGTTATACTTCTCTTTTTCTCTTTCATTATATCCTTTTATCGGGAATTTTCAAGTTGAGATGTAAGAATGATTTCCTTCAATCGCTTTAGTGGTCTGTCCCTGTTGAAACTTACTAACTGGCAAGAGGTATGGAGTTTGTGCGATAAGTTCTGTAATGCTTCCCGTAAAACGATACACTAAAAAATATGTTATAACATATTACACTGTTATTCGCGCCTTCACGGGCGTGTGGATTGAAACACTTTTTAGGATCAAATTGGAAACATCGTATGGCGTCGCGCCCTTCAAGGGCGCGTTATGTTAAGAGAATTTCTCCGGAATGCACTTAATGGTTCGGGGTCGGATCGGAGAAAGAAGTTGCGATCTGGTCACATCACTTTGAGTGAGATTCGAATGCACTATTTCTCCATTTTCAACATCCGTGGCTACATGCCCAGGAAAGAAATGAGTTTATCAAAATTAATTCATTTCCCCTTGAGCAGCTTAGTAAAAATCTGATCTATTCTGATGACAAAATTCTGTGATATAATATCGGCGAAAACTGAATTTCAAAACCTATAAAGGGCGTTGTTTAAACGTTTCCAGCCCTATTAAAACATGGGAAACGGGATCTTGGATCCCGTTTCTTTTTTTGAGGAGGAGGAAGAAAATGCACAAGAAAATGGATGTTAAGAGACTGGTGATGAACTCGATGCTCATAGCTCTGAGCGTCATTCTTACAAGGTATCTGTCGATAAGAATATCCTTCTTCGGTGTCGAAGGCGTAAGGATAGGCTTTGGAGCCCTTCCCATATTCCTTGCAGGGTTCATGTACGAACCTATCGACGGGTTCGTAGTCGGCGCTTTGGCCGACGTCGCTGGCTTTCTCATAAGCCCGGTGGGCGGTGCGTACATGCCGCAGTTCACCCTTACATCCGCACTTACTGGATGGATACCCGCGATGGTGTACAAATACGCCTTCAAAAGAAAGATAACCTTCGTGTCGCTTATGATTTCGACCGGCATAGGACAGTTTATAACGGACATAATCATGGTTCCGTACTTTCTCAATTCTCTTTTCGGGGTTCCCTACGCCGTCCTGATGCCCGCGAGATTTGTCGGATTCCCGATAATGCTCTTCGCTTACCCCGCCATGATAATCGCGATAATGAAACGCGTCCCGAACTTCGGGGATCAAAAACTCTCTTGAATTTTGGCAAAGTGATCGGTTGAATCGATTCCTTAGAAGTCTTGCAGAATGACAAATTCCCCCTTTCTGTTGTCAGAACAATCCCTTTAGGATTGAATGTCAAACGGCGAAGTGGGTAATATTTTTCAATGGTTATCCTCGCCTACGATTCTTAAATTTAGACTCAAATCTATTTGACATTACTCCAGTTTAATTCATATTGTTATGAATAAAGTCCAATGTTTACAGCAATTAATCTGTACGCCGAACACATCAAAAAAAGCCCTTTTCAGGGCTTTTTTCCATGTAAACGTAGAACCTTCATCTCCTTAGCGCAACTTTCCTCTTTCTCTTTTCGAGCCAACCTATCAAAATAGGACTGGCAATGTATATGGAAGAATAAGTTCCCGTTATGACACCAAAGCTCATACCAAAAGCGAATGGACGTAAAACTGTACCTGAGAATAGAAACAGCACAAATACAACTATAAATGTGGTAAGAGAAGTATTTATAGTTCTTGAAAGTGTTTGATTTATGGACACGTTCACTATTTCAGCCATTGGCTTCCCACGCATTTTTTTGAGATTTTCACGTATTCTGGAGTAAATAACAACGGTATCATTCAACGAGTACCCAAGTAGCGTTAGCAAGGAAGCAACAACTGTGCTGTCAAAGCGTATCCAAAAGATCGAAAATAACCCGGCTGTGATAACTAAATCGTGTATCAAAGATGCAATTGCGCCGACACCGAATACGAACTGAAATCGGAAGGCCATGTATACCAAAAGAGCTATACCAGCCACTACCGATGCCCATATTGCCGATTGTCTCAATCCAGCTGCGGCATATCCACTAACAGTTTGAAAAGATTCAAATTTTATGTTCATTCCACGATCTTTTGCGATCTTCTGCACATCTTCGACGAGTTTGTCCTTCTGATTGACATCGTAAAATTTTCCGATCGTTATGCTAAAAAGTGAACGCTTTATCTGTGTGCCTGTTGTGGTAAGATTATGAAGTTGAGACACACTCATATTTTCAAAAGCTGGATCGGCACTTGAAAAAATTTCTCTAACCTTTGCGGGAGTCATATCCGTGTTGTTAAAAGAAACGCTCATGGTCGTTCCACCAGAGAAATCGACACCAAAGTTGAATCCTCGCGCGAAGAAGAAAACGATCGAAATAGCGATCATAGTGAGTGATATGGCTAAAAATATGTATCGTGGTCCCACAAAATTTATATTCTTCATCGATTCTCACTCCCTTTAATGCTCTCTGGCTGTTTTGAAATGGTAGCGTATTTGTTCTTAATAAGTGGAGCCATCAGTTCCAAAATGTATCTGGAGACCACCAACGATGTGAATATCGTGCCCAGGATACCAATTGTCATGGTAACGGCAAATCCTTTGATCGAACCTGTTCCAAAGTAATAAAGCACGAATGCAGTGATCAAAGTCGTGATGTTCGCATCGATTATGACAGCTAAGGATTTGTTAAACCCAGCGGATATGGATGCTCTCATGGTTTTGCCAGTGCGCATTTCTTCTTTTACTCTCTCAAAGATTATGACATTTCCATCGATAGTTGTACCAACAGTCAGTATAATACCGGCAATTCCGGGAAGAGTGAGTATTCCATGTGTAAGAGCAAGCATGCCGAATACAAAGAAGGCGTTGTAAAAGAGAGCTATAACTGCCACAACTCCCATTGCACCCATGTAATAGATCAACATGTAAATTATTACAAGTAACACGCCTATCAGCCCTACAATTAGACTTCTTCTTATGACGTCAGAACCAAGTGTCGGCCCGAGTGTTTGCTCTTCCGACAAATTAAGACTCACAGGGAGGTTACCACTTCGTATAAGTGCTGACAATTCTTGAGCTTGATCGTATGTAAAATTGCCTGTGATCTCAGCACTGCCGCCTTGTATGGCAGTTCGCACCACGGGCGCGCTAAGAACGTAATTGTCCATAACTATTGCCAACTGTTTTCCAACAAGTGCATTGGTGATATTGAAGAAGATGGTTGCTCCCTTCGAATCAAAGGTTAAATCTATCTTCCATCCTCCACTTTGAGTATCGACAGACGCTCTGGCATTAGTGACGTGATTACCGGACAATTGAAGGCTTCCTGCACCAACTTTGATGTGTTTGTTGACAAGATACCAAACATCCGTAGATTTTTTCGATTGAAGCCACTCAGCACCGCTATAACTAAATCCTATCTTCGGTGCAGGTTTGACCGATGATCTAACTTGATCAAGGACTTGTGCGAAGTACAGTTGGGCTTTTTGACCTATGATTTTTTCTGCTTTCTTTGGGTTGTCTATACCAGGGATCTCAACTCTTATTCCATTATTTCCAACTGCCGAAACGATTGCTTCTGTGAAATTTGCGTCATCAAGTCTTCGCCTCAAAACGGTGACCACTTGATTGCTAAGGTTAGGAGTTGGCTGCTTTCCAACCATAACATAGTCTAACCTGGAACCACCTTTTATATCAAGGCCAAGCCTAATATTACCGAACAGATGACCCCAAAAACCTTTTGCTGATGGCGCTGGTGGATATAGCATAAAGGTCACAGAAACAAACAACACCAAAAGTATGAAGATCAATCTTACTTTGTCTGCTCTCATCTTTTCAGAAAGGGTAAAGCCCTTTCACACCCCCTGATTCGTTATTTTATGATATCGGATTTTGAATCCTTTTTGGATTTCTCAACGTTATCATTTAAAATTGTTTCTCCCTTCACGATTGATGATATAGAACGTCTGGTGATCTCGAGCTCATTTCCAGCGGTCTTGATCTTAACGGTGTTCTTTTTGAGATCTGTTACTTTACCAACAATTCCACCAATTGTGATAATGGTGTCACCTCTTTTAAGATTACTCATCATCTGTTTGAAGCTCTTAGTACGCTTTTTCTGAGGGTAGATAAGCATGAAATAGAAAATGGCCCCCAAAGCGATTATCCATATGAGCATGGTAAAAGTACCAGATGACGCCAATCCACCTCCACTGGTTGAAGTAGTAGGTGCTGCTTTTTGTGCGGAAGCATCCGCAAATGCTACAAAATTTTCAAACATCATGTCCGTCTTGCAAGACGGTTCACCTCCTTCTTAAAATTTTTTTTGCTAATTTCAGTCTTTGATTTCAAGCAATTTTCGTGTTTCCCGCGGTGTTGCAATTTCGCGGCCTATCTCTTTTGATATCCTGACAACTTTCTCAACAAGATCGGCATTGGACTTTGCAAGAACGCCCTTAGAAAGATAAATGTTATCTTCAAGTCCTACTCTAACATTTCCACCCATAGCGATCGCTTGTGCCGCCATTTCGAACTCGTGCTTTCCGATTCCGGAAACAGTCCATGTGGCGTTTGATGGAATACTATCAACCATACGAATGAGATTTCTCACATCCGCCGGACACGCTCCTGGAACACCCAACACGAAATCAAAGTGAAGGTGCCCCTTTACGAGGCCTTCTTTAACAACTCTCAAAGCGTTGTAAATGTGCCCTATCTCAAAACACTCGAATTCTGGCATGATGTGCACTTCATTCATTTTCTTGGCAAAGTGCCTTATCAAGGGCATATCGTTTACAAAAATATCGTTTCCGAAGTTCGTGGTTCCAACGTCCAGAGTGGCCATTTCGGCTTCAGCGTAAATCGATTGGAGTCTTTCATCTGCGCTCATGCCAACAGCTCCACCTGTTGAGACCTGAATTATAACATCTGGACACTTTTTACGTATGAGATCAAGGGTACGCTTAAAGATTTTCACATCTTGTGTTGGTTTGCCGTTTTCATCTCTGACGTGAATGTGAACAATGGATGCTCCGGCTTCCCGAGCAGCACAAGCTTCATCCGATATTTCTTCAGGTGTCAAGGGAATATAAGGAGTTTGTTTTCTTGTGATCTCTGCTCCGCAAACGGCAGCAGTTATGATAAGTTTTTCCATGACACTCATCTTGAATAACGCTGGTTGGCAATTGGTACGACACAGATGCCAGATGCCTTCGCAACAAGAATAGGTTCCTTTAGAACATTACACGCCGATGAATTTTCCTCGACAGGAGATATGACTTTGAAGGCTTCAAAGTACATCTTTCGAGACGTTCTACCAGACTCAACGATTTTACCATATACTTCTATGTAATCACCTGCATGTACTGGAAAAAGGAATTCAACCATATCGTACGCACGAAACAATCCTTCGTCTCCATCGTTTCTTATTAAAAGTTCTGTTGCCACATCACCGAAAAGTTGCAAGGTCTTTGCTCCATCTACCAGGCCTCCAGCGTAATGAACATCTGATTCTGAGATCCTGACACGTATGGATGGTAAACCATTCCAGTCTTCGTAAGCCATTATTTCACCTCAAAAATGGATTTTTGATATTTCTCTTTTATCTCTTCGGAAATTTTTTCGATAAATTCGTGAACTTTCATGCTTCCAAGATCCTTACCGCTTCTCATTCTAACTGCGATTGAATCGGATTCCATTTCTCTATTTCCAACTATCAACATGTATGGAACTTTTTTCAGCTGTGCTTCCCTGATCTTGTAGCCAATCTTCTGGGATCTCTCATCGATCTCCACACGTATTCCCGAATCTTCAAGTTGCTTTCCGATCTTGAGTGCGTATTCCACATGCTTTTCGGATATCGGAAGAACTATCGCCTGAACCGGTGCTATCCACGCGGGAAAAGCACCTGCATAGTGTTCTATCAATATGCCTATGAATCGTTCGAGCGAACCGTATATGACTCTGTGAATCATAACAGGTCTATGTTCGATGTTGTCCGATCCGGTATAATTGAGATCAAATCTTTCTGGCATGAGAAAGTCAAGTTGAATCGTGGCACATTGCCATGTTCTGCCTATAGAATCTCTTACGTGAAAATCTATTTTTGGGCCATAGAACGCGCCGTCTCCCTCATTCACCTGATACTCCATTCCGAGATGTTCCAAAGCGGATTTAAGGGCAGTCGTTGAAGCTTCCCATATCTCATCTGAACCCATGGCATCATCGGGTTTTGTGGAAAGCTCAACTTTGTAAGGGAAACCAAAGAGTTTGTAAGTTTTGTCTATAAGATCGATAATTCCCACTATCTCAGATTCAATCTGTTTTTGAGCACAAAAAATATGGGCATCATCCTGAGTAAATGCGCGCGCTCTGAAAAGCCCGTGTACAACCCCACTGCGCTCGTATCTATGAACAGTACCAAGTTCACACATCCTCAAAGGTAAGTCTCTGTAACTGTGGGATTTTGTCTTGTATATCATTATGTGTCCAGGGCAGTTCATTGGTTTTATCGCATACGATTGTTCCTCTTTTTCTGTGAAATACATGTTATCACGGTAATGATCCCAGTGTCCTGACTGTCTCCACAGAGTTTCATTCATCACCATGGGTGTTATGACTTCAACATAACCAGCCTTTGTATGTTCCTCTCTCCAGAATTTCTCGAGTTCCCTTCGAATGATAGTACCTTTAGGATGGAAAAATATCATACCAGGAGCCACATCTGGATGCAAGGAAAAGAGATCAAGCTGTGGCCCTATCTTCCTGTGATCACGCTTTTCAGCCTCTTCTAACATTTTCAAATATGCTCCAAGATCCTCTTTTCTGTAAAAAGCAGTTCCGTATATTCTCTGAAGCATCTTGTTGTGTTCGTCACCTCTCCAATAAGCTCCAGAAACACTCAGCAATTTGAAGTTCTTCACAAGGCCTGTTGATGGAACATGAGGACCACGACAAAGGTCTGTGAAATCTCCTTGCCTGTAAATACTCAACGTCTCTGTGTTCAGATCCTTTATCAGCTCAACCTTGTACGGCTGATTTTTTTCCTCAAAATATTGAATGGCTTCGTCTCTTTTCATAACGAAATGCTCAAGGGATATATCTTCTTCGATTATCTTGTTCATTTCCTTTTCTATGAGTTTGAGATCGTCTTCATTAAGAGTTTTCGGAAGATCTACATCGTAATAAAATCCATTTTCTATCGTTGGTCCTATCGCGAATTTTACCCCTTTATACAGTCTCTGTATCGCTTGTGCCATGATGTGTGCCATAGTGTGCCTGTAAAGGGGCATAGCTTGTGGAGAATCAATTGTGATGAGTTCGATTTGTTCTCCATCATTCGGTTCGTAGAAAAGATCAACAAGGGTTTTATTCCCGATTTTTCCACCTACAACTTTTGAATCAATTCCCAATTCTCTTATGATGTTTTTCAGAACCCCACTTGAGGTTTCGTATTCTTTTCCGTTAAAAATCAATTTGATCAAGTGGCTCACATCCTCTCAAATCAGCTTTGAATATTATATCATTTTTTGTGCGGTAAAACTCAACTGGCCGTACTAACTGGCTTTAAAGCAATTCAGGACCTATTCCTAAGAGATTGTCCAGCGATAAAAAACTTTATTCGAATGAATCGAATCGGGAATTCTGTAAAAATTCCAACAAGATGCCGTGTATCTAGACTTTGAGCTACAGAACTTTTGAAATGGACTACAACGCCTTTATTCAAAAAGGTCATATTGTGTTGTATGAGCTTCAAACAGAAAATCGGACGGTGTTACTTTATGGCTATAAATAGTTGAACGCATCATAAATTGCTTTATTATGTGATATAATTCCGTTAAATTTAAGGGGGAGGTGTTGTTATGAAAAGAAATATTTTAGTATTCTTAATCGTGTTAACTGTGGTTTTCTCGACGGCTTTAGCTACGACCTATGTGGTCGGAACATCTGCCGATTTTCCGCCATTTGAGTACGTTCAAAATGGGAAATACGTCGGTTTTGATATGGAACTCATAAACTCTATAGCGAAAGCGGAAGGCTTCAATGTGCAGATCAGAGATATGTCTTTTGATTCTCTTATTCCCGCATTGAAAGCAGGAGTTATAGATATTGCAATTGCCGGAATGACCATCACTCAAGAAAGGCAAAAAGTGGTTGACTTTTCCAATCCTTATTGGTTTGCCAATCAAGATGTGATCGTTGGCAAAAACTCTAAATACACCGTTACGGTACTTTTCGGAAACCACACAATAGGTGTTCAAACTGGGACCACTGGAGATCTGTGGGTAACGAATAATCTGATGAAAGCCAAAATATTGAAAGAATCAAATGTGAAAAGATACCAAAGTTTCATATATGCCCTTCAAGCATTACTCAACGGTGCAATTGACGCAGTCGTTTTGGACAGTCCTGTGGCTGAAAGGTTCGCACAGGTTAAACCTGTAAAGATAGTTGCAACTTTGGTTACCGGAGAATCGTATGGAATCGCTGTCAGAAAAGGAAACTCGAGCCTTCTCAGCAAGATAAATGACGGGTTGAAGAAAGTAAAAAACTCAAAAAAGATCTCCGAATTGATAGACAAGTATTTCGGAAAGTAAAAAGGTTAAAAGATGGAATTCTTTTTAAGTTCTATGAGTACGATTTTAAAGGGATCAGAGGTAACAGTCAATTTGACCGTTGCCTCCCTTTTCTTTGGAGCAATAATAGCAGTTTTCGTTGCCCTTGCCCAAGTTTACGGCAAATGGTGGTTGAATTTTATCGCGACTGTTTATGAAAGAATACTCCGTAGTATTCCAATATTGATCATAATGTTCATGATCTTCTTCGGATTTCCAAGTTTTGGCATTCGTTTTGATCCGTTTGTAGCGGCAGTTATTTCACTTGCTTTGAGAAGTTCCGCATATCAATCTCAAATTTTCCGTGGGGCTTTGCTTTCAGTTTCGAAGGGACAGATAATGGCTGCCCGTTCGTTGGGAATGACAGGGGCACAGACCTTCTTTCACATAAGTTTTCCGCAAGCTGTGAGATTTTCCATAGCTCCAATGACGAATGAATTCACAATTGTTCTCAAAGATACATCAATTGCATACGCATTGGGAGTAACTGAACTTTTGAGAGAAGGGACTTACATCGTTTCAACTAGTTATGAGCCTCTTCTCATTTATTCTATGTGTGCAGCGGTATATTTTGTCATGACGTTTGGAACTAACAAGTTTGTCTCTCTTATGGAAAAAGAATTCGCCATTCCTGGATACGAGGTTAGGGGGCTGGAAAGAGGTTGAAACTTCTCGAAGTCAGGAACCTAAAAAAAAGTTACAAAAGTAAAGAAGTTCTTAATGGCATCTCTTTTGATATGGATAAAACGGAGACCGTTGTTGTAATTGGCCCATCTGGCACGGGAAAATCAACGATGCTGAAGTGTATAAACAGACTTGTTGAACCAGATGATGGACAGATATTGCTTAACGGTATGGACGTGATGAAGGCCCGAAAAATCGAAAAAATCAGACAGCGTATTGGCATGGTCTTTCAGGATTTCAATCTTTTCAACCATCTGACCGTTTTGGACAACGTTAGAATAGGACCTCTGAAAGTGAAAAAACTTCAGAAAAATGTGGCGACGGAATTAGCGATGGAAAACCTTAAAAAGGTAGGACTTACTTCTGAAGCAAAGTCATACCCTTCCCAACTTTCAGGAGGACAAAAGCAAAGAGTAGGCATTGCTCGTGCTCTTGCCATGAATCCCGATTTGATATTGTTTGACGAACCGACTTCGGCACTTGATCCTGAATTGATCGCTGAAGTGTTAGAAGTCATGAGGAAACTCGCTTTGGATGGAATGACCATGTTGATCGTAACACACGAGATGGGATTCGTTCGAGAAATAGCCGATAGGGTAATTTTCATGGAAAAGGGTGAAATCGTGGAAAGTGGTACTCCAGAAAAGATATTCAATGCTCCTGAAAAGGAACGCACTCATCAATTTCTTGCTCAATTCACCAAATTTGGGAGAGAAAAATGACACATTTCATCGAAGTGTTTTTTCAGGCTTTTCCCTTGCTCATGGATGGATTAAAATTCACTCTGGAACTCGCGATCATTTCCATAATATTTGGCTTGGGTATTGGAATGCTTATCGGCATTTTTAGAGTGTACGGCGGAAAGTTTTCTTACACGCTTTCCACAGCTTATGTGGAACTCATACGTGGAACTCCGCTTTTGGTTCAACTTTTCATTTTGTATTTTTCCCTTCCACAAATTGGAATACATCTTTCCCCATTCGTGGCATCTGTAATAAGTTTTTCTCTAAACAGCGGCGCCTATCAAGCCGAGTACATACGTGGTGCAATTCAATCAGTGGAAAAAGGTCAAATGAAGGCTGCGTTTTCCATTGGAATGACGAAATGGCAATCAATTCGTCTTGTGATAATGCCGCAAGCTCTTAGAAAAGTTATACCCTCCTGGACAAATGAATTCGTTTACCTGATAAAATACACTTCTTTGGCTTACCTTGTGGGTGTCCCGGAGCTCACGGCACAAGGGGAATTTGCGGCAAGTAGAAATTTTGAATTCATGAATGTTTTCTCGGGAGTTGCGTTGGTTTATCTCTTCGTCATACTCATCGTAACGTGGTTATTTTCAAATCTGGAGAAAAAAGTTAAGATTCCAGGAGTCTGAATATGTTATAATTTCATTGGTGATCATAGTTGGGACAGGCAAAACACCCTGATTTTGTAAATTTAGTGTGTGTGATATTTGGAAGTGGTTTACAATACAGGTTAAAACACGTTTTGGATCTTCTTGTTCCTGAATTTGGGGAGATCGATTTCGTGTCGAAGCCGTTGGATTTTTCTACTTTTACTTCCTATTATAATAAAGAAATGGGTGAAGGTCTCAAAAGTAGAATAGTGAGTTTTAAATCTTTGATACATCCTTTTGAGCTTGCAGATGCCAAGAGATTCACGAACTCCGTGGAGATGAAACTTGCAGTAAACGGAAACAGGATTGTTAACATTGATGCCGGTTACATCCACCACAGTCAATTTGTGCTTGCGTCCACTAAACAGTGGGGCAACAGAGTGTATCTCAAACACGGCATATACGCTGAGATCACACTGCTTTTTCTCAGAGGCCACTTTCATCCATGGGAAATGACCTATCCCAATTACAGGACACCGGAGTACATAGAAGAGCTTGAGAAAATCAGAGCACTCTACATGAAGAAAAGAAGGAATTCAAAAACGTGAAGGTTTGGATCGATGTACTTGGTTGCCCTAAGAACGAGGCAGATTCTTCGGTTGTAGCTGAACTTTTAACCAAAATCGGGTATGAGATCGTCAACGATCTGGAAGATGCGGATGTTGCGATCGTTAATACTTGCGGTTTCATAGCTGCTGCAAAAGAAGAATCCATCAACGAGATATTCAGTGTGGTGAAATACAAGCAAGATAAACCTATCAAATTGATCGTCCATGGTTGTCTTGTTCAAAGGTACATGCACGAACTTCGAGATGGAATACCTGAAGTGGATGCTTTGTTGGGTGTTGTGAGTCCAGAAAAAGTAGTTGAAGCTGTCAGAAAATCGTACGACTTTGTGGGAACCCCTCAGCCCGTTTACAAATTCTCCGGAAGAAAAATCAATGATGAACCTTACGTTTACGTGAAAGTTGGAGACGGTTGCAACCGGCATTGTGCTTTTTGTGCAATACCGTCCATTAAGGGAACTTTGAAGAACAGATCGATCGAGGATATTCTCAACGAGATCAAATTCTTGATAAAAAACGGGAAACGCGAGATCGTACTCGTTTCTCAAGATCTGACTCAATACCACGATGGTTCCAAAGATCTTGTCGATTTAGTACGTGCAATTGACAATGTGGAGGGAAATTTCTGGGTCAGATTACTTTATCTCTATCCCGATGGTGTCACGGACGAGTTAATAGAATTCGTGAAGCATTCGCGTCACTTTTTACACTATTTCGATATTCCCATCCAACATGCATCTCCCAAGATACTCGAAAAAATGCGGCGTAATCCAGATGTGAAAAGATTGAAAACCATGTTTTCGAAGATCAGAGGATCGATCGAAGATGCAATTCTTCGTACAACGGTGATGATTGGATTTCCCGGAGAAACAGATGAGGAATTTAAAAAATTGGTGGAATTCATGCGTGAAATAGAATTCGACAGGCTCGGGGCTTTTATTTACTCAAATGAAGAAGGTACAGCCGCTTACTCGATCGAACCAAAGGTTTCAAAGGCAGTTGCAAGGAAACGTTACAATCAGGTTATGAAAGTCCAAGAAAAGATAAGTCTTGAGAAGAACAAAAACCGTATTGGAAAAGTCATGGACGTTATCGTAGAAGATGGGAAAGATGGGATCTACCTTGGGAGAACTTACATGGATGCTCCCGAAATAGACGGATATGTACATTTCACATCTTCAAAATCTCTGAAGAGCGGAGATATGATAAAAGTGAAAGTCGAAGATTGCGAATTTTACGATCTTGAAGGTGTTGCGCTTTGAAAATCACTTTGGCTACAAGATTGACTTTTGTTCGTGTGTTTTTAGTGATCCCATTCATGTATGCAGCTTTAAGCGATGGCAAACTTATGGCGGGTGCGGCTCTTTTTTTGTTTGTGGTGGCATCTTTTACAGATTATCTTGACGGCAAAATGGCCAGAGTCATGCATGAAGTTACAACTATGGGTAAATTCGTCGATCAGCTTGCCGATAAGGTTCTGATAGATGCAGCGCTTTTGGTTTTTCTCCAGCATGGAGAAATCGCAAGCTGGTTTGTGATCACCATCATTGCAAGGGATATAGCCGTAAGTGGTCTCAGGATGATAGCAGCGAGCAACTCCAATGTGATCGCGGCAAGTTGGTTTGCGAAATTGAAAACGGTATCTCAAATGGTCTTCGTGGTAGCCGTTCTGCTTTATCATGTAACACCTGTTTTGGGATGGACTTTAAATATCGTGCTCATGTGGATCACATTCGCCATGACGATATTGTCCGGATTTGATTATTTTTTAAAGAATTTGGAGGTTTTCGAGGAATGAGAACTTTCATGGCAGTGGAGACCACTCAAGAAGTTTCAAACAGAATCAGTTATGTGCAAGAAAAACTGAAAAAATCCGGATTTTATGGGAGCTGGCCTGTAACTCGTAATGTGCACTTAACCCTTTTCTTTTTTGGAGAGATTGAAGAAGCGAAGACCAAAGGTATTATCGAGGTCATGGATGAAGTTGCAACGAAGACTGGAAAGTTCGAATTGATAACTCACGGTACGAGTTTTTTTCCTTCGAAAGGCTTACCAAGAGTCATATGGCTCGGTTGTGAAGGAGAGGGAGTACGAAACTTGTACAAAAGTTTAAAGGGCCCTCTGAAGAAAATTGGTTTTAACTTTGGAAATGAATTCACACCACATATAACGGTTGGGAGAATTAAAGGTGTCCCTAAAAATTGGCGGAAAAAGATATCAGAAGTGGAGTACGATCCGGTTAAATTCACGTGCAGCTATGTGAATTTGCTCTCGTCCAAGCTAACTCCACACGGTTCAATATACACCACGATTCACAAGAGCAAATTGGGAGGTTTGAAATTATGAAAAAAGAGAAGAATATCAACGATAAAGAAAAGGCTCTTGAAAATGCCATAAAACAGATAGAAAGGGATTTTGGAAAAGGTTCCATAATGGTTCTCGGGGAAGATCGAGTCGTGAAGAACTTAGACGTAGTCTCCACAGGTTCCCTTGCTCTCGATGTGGCTCTCGGTGTTGGTGGATACCCCAGGGGGAGAGTAGTGGAGATATACGGTCCAGAGTCAAGTGGAAAGACAACTCTGACACTTCACGCGATTGCGGAGGTTCAAAAAATTGGAGGGACGGCAGCTTTTATAGATGTTGAGCATGCGCTCGATCCAATCTATGCGAAAAATCTGGGAGTCGATATAAATCATCTTCTAATATCTCAACCTGACAGTGGGGAACAAGCACTGGAGATCGTTGACACACTGGTGAGATCAAATGCGGTGGACATGATAATCGTTGATTCCGTAGCTGCTTTGGTGCCTCGAGCAGAGATCGAAGGGGCCATGGGAGATGCTCAAATGGGTCTACAAGCGCGTCTCATGTCACAAGCTCTGAGAAAATTAACCGCAAATGTTGGTAAGTCCAAAACTATCGTGATCTTCACAAATCAGATTAGAATGAAAATAGGCGTCATGTTCGGCAATCCAGAAACCACCAGTGGAGGTAATGCTTTGAAATTCTACGCGACTATACGTCTCGATATAAGAAGAAAAAGTCCAATAAAAGAGGGAGACAGGATCATTGGAAACGAGACTCGTATCAAGGTTGTGAAGAACAAAGTGGCGCCACCTTTTCGTGAAGCGCGATTTGATATCATCTACGGCAAAGGAGTTGTCAGGGAAAATGAGCTCATTGAACTCGGTATTGACGAAGGTTTCGTTTCAAAGAGGGGTTCTTGGTTGAGCTATAACGCGCCGAATGGTGAAGAGATCAGTCTTGGACAAGGTAAGAACAAAGCGGTGCAATTTCTGAAAGAAAATCCTGAAATCTCTGAAGAACTTGAAAAAAGAATAAGAACGGCATATGGAATTTTGGAGAGAGGAAAAGAGGAAAAGGAAGAGAAGATTTCCGAAAATGGATCAGAAGAATAATTTTGAAAAGGCTCGTTCATATGCTCTGAGGCTTCTAAAAACAAGAATTCGTTCTGAACGAGAACTTGTAGAAAGAATGGAGAGGAAAGGTTATTCCAAAGAAGTATCGGAGAAGATCGCTTCTGATCTGAAAAGGGTTGGATTGTTAGATGATCGAAGATTCGCAAAGCTTTTTGCGTTGGATGAAATCGAATTGAAGTGCAAAGGACCGTGGTACATAAAACACAAGTTGAAAATGTTTGGATTGAACGATGAACTGATTTCACAAACTTTAGATGAAGTGATGGAAGAAGTAGATCTAAAAAAAGTATTCGCGCACTTTGTGCGATCTCACCATGGAAAATCACGCGACAAGATCGCAGAAGGACTGATAAGAAGAGGATTTGATTCACATACAGTGCACGAAATGCTGCTCGAGATCTTAGATGATTGGAGGTTTGATAATGAATCAAGAACTGATGCTCATACTGATATTCGTTCCCATAGTCATACTTGCAGTGATAATGGGCCACCAGATGGGCAAGGCAAAAGAACTTAACGAACAGAAAAGAGCAAAAGAAAGTGCTAATGAAATAATTAAAAACGCTGAGAAAGAGGCACAGAAACTCAAGAAAGAAATGATAGTTGAGGCAAAGCAAGATATATCCTCTTTAAGAAGCGATTTTAACAGAGAAATGAAAAAGCAAAAATGGGAATTAAAACAATCCGAAGATCGAATTACCAAACGTGAGGAGATTCTGACTAAAAGGGAAGAAGTACTGACAAAAAAAGAAGAAAAACTTGAAGAATTGGGAGAAGTGATCAATAAGAAAAAAACGGAAATTGAGGAAACTTTGAATTTACAAAAAAAGAAACTTCATGAAATTGCAGGACTCAGTCAAGAAGAAGCAAGTCAGATAGTGCTGGATATAACCAGGAATGAAATGGAAAGAAGCCTTGCGCGGATGTATGCAGAGATAAAAAACAAGTACGAAGAAGAGGCTGAGAATAACGCTAAGTGGGTCATGGCAACTGCCATTCAACGATATGCAAGTAGTTATGTAAATGAGATAACTGTTTCCTCTGTTGAACTTCCAAACGATGATATGAAGGGAAGAATCATAGGACGTGAAGGGAGAAATATTCGGGCATTTGAGAACCTCACTGGTATCGACCTTATAATAGACGATACACCCGAAACGGTGGTGCTTTCCTCTTTCAACCCATTAAGGCGCGAAATAGCGCGAATAACTCTTGAAAAGTTGATAGACGATGGTAGAATACACCCTGCTATGATCGAAGAATTCTACGAAAAATCAAAAAAAGAAATAGAAAAAGTCGTACGTGATGAAGGGAAAAAAGCTATATTTACCGTTGGTATCTCGAATATGCATCCAGAATTGCTTAAGTTACTTGGAAGATTGAAATTCAGAACGAGTTTCGGACAAAATGTCTTAATGCACTCGATAGAGGTTGCACAAATAGCTGCCATGATGGCGGAAGAAATAGGCTTGAGTGTTGAAAAGGTCAAACGCGGAGCACTCTTACATGATATAGGAAAAGCTGTGGATCACGAGGTGCAAGGAACTCATGCTCTGATTGGCGGAGAACTTGCAAGACGTTATCGCGAAAAAGACATGGTTGTTAACATGATTCAAGCTCATCATGAAGAGGTGCCATTTCAAAGTCCAGAAGCTGTACTCGTTGCAGCGGCTGATGCCATAAGTGCAGCAAGGCCAGGAGCGCGTCGGGAAAGCTTAGAAATTTACATAAAGAGGCTTCAAAGACTTGAGGAGATAGCAACAAGTCATAAGTACGTGACAAAAGCTTATGCCATACAGGCTGGACGTGAAGTTAGAGTCATAGTTGAACCTGATAAGATAGACGATGAATTGGCTGACAAGATGGCATACGATATAGCGCGCAAGATCGAAGAAACGATGGAATACCCTGGTCAACTAAAAGTGGTGGTAATTCGAGAGAAGAGAAGCATCGAGTACGCGAAATGAAAAAAAAAGAGATCATAGCGGCCGTCTGGCCCGATACTTATATTCAAGATATTCCAGATGAATGTGAAACGATCTTTTTATTGGGTGCGACGATTTCCAACATTGGGGATCGTGTGCACCTTTTTCCGACCAAAAAAGTATGGGTAGATGTGGACTTCGTTGATGGCCTTGAGAAAAACAAAGCTGCTATCAAATTTTTAAAGGACAAAGGTATATACGGTATCATAACGACAAAGCTTTCACTCGTTAAAGAATGCGAACGTGTAGGCATGCCGGCAATTTTAAGATTTTTTGCCCTTGATTCTCATGCCGTAAGAAATGGACTTCGTCATCTTTTACACGTTAAAAAGATAGAAGTATTACCCGCTGCAGTACTTCCAAAGCTTATTCCAACACTTAAAGGTATAAATCCCGATCTGTTCGTCATAGCTGCCGGACTCATTTCATCAGCTCATGAAGTTAGAGAACTTTTTGAAAGTGGCGTGGATGCCGTGTCGATCGGTGGAGAACTTAAGAAAGTGTGGAAAGAATTTCGTCTTTGACTTCGATGACCTATCCTTAACAAAAAGAAGCAATCTAAGCATCTTGATGGATGAAAGGAGAATTTAAAAAGTTTATCTATCATATCTCATAGATAAATAATTTGTTTATCGGAAAATCAAATTCGTTTGTTCTATGTTCTCAATCTTAATCATCTCTTCAAGCTCAGTATAAACTAAAGAAAAATCTTCTTTGTATACTGAAGTTTGAAAGGTAGGTGCCTTAAATGGAAAAATTCAAGAGAGTTGTTGATAATCCAAGGATCGTGTCGCAGTTCGAACTGTTAAAAATGATGAGGATGAATAAGAAGGAGGCGAATGTCGAGTTTGTCAGACGCTCTCTTGAGGGACACGAAATGAAAAATAAGCCTAAAGGGTGAGCTGCAACTATGGATACCGATAGTCCGTTGCTTGAGTTTAAAGATTTTTCTATATGGATAGGGGGAAAGAAATTCGTTGACGATTTTTCCTTAAAAGTAAAGAGGGGGAGTGTTACTCTTCTTTACGGGCCAAGAGATTCTGGAAAATCTGCCATACTTCGAAGCATGGTCCATTTGAATGAAGAACTTTTTGAAAACATTCGAAGTAGTGGAAACATCTTCTTTCACGGAAAGAATATCAAGGAATTAGATCGCAAGAGATTAAGAGAAAAAATCGCTTACATAGACACATCCTTCATAGAAAGTCTTTCTTCTTTAACCGTAAATCAAATAATAAAGCTTGTAAAAGGGAACGGTGTTGATCTTTACTCCGACTACATGATAGATCTCCTTAAGAAATTGGGAATCATTGACTTGCTTGAAAAAGGCTTGTACACGCGTGTAGGTGAACTTCATGGGAATGTCAGGGTCTTATTTCTACTGTTCATGGCTTTGCTGAGGGAACCGGAGATCATAGCGCTTGATTGTATAGTAGACCATCTTGATGATGAAACAGCTTTGAAAGTACAAAATATTGTGTTATCATTAAAAGAAAGGTATACTTTGATTCTTGCCACAAGAAAGTTGCCAAATTTTCTGGCGATATCAGATTGGATAGTCGTTTTGCGAGATGGAAAAATTCGATTTAAAGGTAGCAGAAAAGAGATGATAATGGGTTTTTCCGAGGAGGAGTGAAAATTGGATGTGCTGACCGTTACTTTGAATCCCGCCCTTGATATGGTAATGGAAGTTGACGATTTCCGGGTGGGAAGTATTCATCGTATCTTCGACTCTGCAAAGGTTCATGTTTCACCAGGAGGGAAAGGTATAAATGTTTCCATGTATTTAGACCAATTAGGTATCAAATCCGTGGCAGTTGGCATACTTGGTGGTCTTACAGGAAGAATGTTCCACATGAGATTAAAAAAAGATCACGATGGAATTACCACCAGTTTTTTGTATGTAGAAGATGAGACACGTGAAGATATGACCATTTCCGACAAAAATGAAAACACGTTAACCGAGATCAATCTGCCAGGGCCAAAAATCGATGAGAAACATCTAAACCTTTTTATGAAAAAATACACCGCTTTACTTTCCAGGGTTAAAATTTGTGTAATAGGCGGAACGGTTCCAACCGGAGTTCCGCTTGATGTGTACAGGGGAATGATTGAGAAAGCTGAAAAATCCGGTGTTATGACAATAGTTAACGTGCATGGTGAACCTTTGACTCATGCGATAAAAGCCAAACCCACCATAGTGAAGCCTGATATACGAGGTTCAAAAATCGTTATGGGGAAAAAACTTGAAACCCTTAAAGATTACGTTGAGTCTGCAAAAGAAATGGTAAATATGGGTACGAAGATGGTTATATACTCCTTCGATATTAAAAACGATCTTGTGGTAACTTCCGAGTGGGCGTACCTTTTCAAGATGAAAACAGAATTGAAAAGCGAAAACCTTTTAGGAGTCGGAGATGCGTACATTGCGGGTTTGATATACGGCATACTTGAAGGTAAAGATCTCTTTGAAAGTGCTCGCTACGGTATGGCTGCGGCGATTGCAGACGAAATGACAAAAGAAAAAGATATCGGCGGTATAGAAGGAATGAACAGGGGGCTAAAGTTCGTAGAAATGGAGCGCGTTTCGTTATGAAAGTTATTGATTTCATGGAAAAGGACGTTACTGCCATATTCATCGATGAGACCGTTGAGGAGTTCATTCAAGCTTGTGCTCGTCAATTTCGTGCAGGTATGCCGGTAGTGGACAGCGAAATGTACGTTATCGGAGTTATAACAGAGAGCGACATAATTCATGCCATCGTTCCCAGTTACATGGAGATGCTTCACTCCACTTCATTCATTCCCGACACGGATATCGTGAAAGAGCGTTTAGAAGATATAAAAAACAAGTCCATATCCGAGTTCATGAGCAGAAAAGTTGATGTCTTAAAAACTACAGATACCCTCTTAAGTGCTGCCGCTTTGATAATAAAACATGGATACAGATTTGTACCCGTGATCGATGAAGAAAATCACTTAGTTGGAATTGTAACGCGTGCTGGCCTTTTGAAGGCTCTTTTGAAGTGAAATATCATATACACACATTGGGATGTAAATTCAATCAATACGAAAGTGCCCAGATCGATGAAATTCTGAGACATTCGGGTCATGTTAGGAGTAGTGCAGAAGACGCAGATGTTATCGTGATCAACAGTTGTGCGGTAACAGGAGAAGCCACCAGGAAATCTTTACAGATTGCAAGGCACTTTCAAAGAAAAAATCCGCATTCTAAAATAGTATTTACCGGATGTGTAGTCCACGATAGAAAGATAGACGGATTTGACTTGGTTCTTGGAAATGGTGAAAAGTTTCGAATATCAAAACTCATTGAGAAAACCGGTACATTCTTCAATTCAACTTATTACCTTGAAGACACTTTGAATTGCACGATAAAGGAAATACCAAATCACACTCGTGCCTTCTTAAATGTAGAAAATGGATGCAATTGGGGGTGTGCTTATTGTGCTATACCTCATTTTCGAGGTACGCGTATACGCTCCAAACCCTATGATGTTGTTGTAAAAGAAGCATACGAAATGATCAACTCTGGTGTCAAAGAAATAGTTATTACGGGAATAAACATCGCTTTGTACAACGATGGGAATGTGGATTTGCACGATCTCGTGAAAGGCATATTGGAGATAAAAGGTGACTTTCGTATCAGACTTAGCTCAATTGATCCTCTAAGTGCGATGAGTTTGTTGGATCTTTTTGAAAAACCAGGGCTCTGTCATCATCTCCATCTTTCCGTGCAAAGTGGTTCAGACACGGTGTTGAAGAGAATGAAACGTCAGTACACTTCTCAAGATATTCTAAATGTGGTAAGAAGATTTCGAAGCGTAGATGATCTTTTTGCATTTTCTGTCGACGTGATCGTTGCTTTTCCAGGCGAAACGGAAAGCGACTTCCAACAAACTTACAATCTTCTCAAAGAGACTCGCGTTTCAAGAGTGCACATTTTCCCATTCTCTGCGCGGCCTCACACATTGGCTTTATCCATGAAAGATCAAGTGAAAAATGAAGTTAAGAGAAAAAGAGTGAAAATCTTAAAAGTGCTGGCTGACGAACTTTCAAAAAAGTATTTAAAAAAACTTGAAGGTACATCGCAACGTATATTAGTGGAGCGTACGGAAGGCAGCAAAATCGAAGGCTTGGATCAGTATTACGTTCGTCATTCAATAGAGTGCGACGGTAAAGTAGGCAATTTCGTGGAATGCAAGATTTAGGGGGGATATTCATGAGAGTTTACATTAACGATCGATGGGTTGATGGGGACGATGTACGCGTAAGTGCCACTGATCGTGGGTTTATGTACGGAGAAGGTGTATATGAAAGTTTAAGAACGTACACAAAAAGGATCTTCGCTCCACGCCAACATTACGAGCGTTTAAAGCGATCCGCTGAAATTATGCGATTACCCTTTCATATGAGCTTTGAAAAATTCCGCAATATCCTTTACGAAGGAATAAACGATCTTGAACAAGACTGCACTATCAGAATAATGCTCACAGCAGGAGATGGGGAAAAACCAAATTTATTCGTGTACATCATGGAACTTCAATCACCCAACGAAGATCTTTACACCTATGGTGTGAACGTTGGAATATCAAGGTACCGCAAAATCCCAAGAATTTCCCTTCCACCAATTCTTAAAACTAATTCTCAGGCTCATTTAAGACTGGCACGACAAGAAAAAGAAGAATTCTACGAGATCATCTTTTTGAATCACGAAGGATTTGTTGCCGAGGGAAGCATGAGTAATGTTTTTTTGGTGGAAAATGGAACAGTTGTGACTCCCTCTCTTGAAACGGGAATACTCGATGGAATCACAAGAAACGTCGTGATGGAACTCGCAAAATCGCTTGGAATAGTGCTTGAAGAAAAAACAATCGATGTGGATGAGCTATTCAACTGTTCGGAGATTTTCTTGACACGAACGAGTGCTGAAATAATCCCTGTGAAAAGAATAGAGAATAGAGTTTTGTTTGAAAACGAACCTGGCGGTATAACTTCCCTCTTGATGGAAAATTTTAGACCTCATATTTTCAATGAACAATCCCTTTGGTGAAATTAATGCCAATGGTACGTCAAAATCGGTGAATTTTAGCGGAAAAAGGCCTTCACATTTATTTTTCGGCCGTTTCTTTTAATTTTCTCCGATCTGTGGCATAATAATAGATATTACAATATGCAAGGTGATTTTATTGAAAAGCATGACGGGATATTCAAGAGTTGTAGAAAGTGTAAATGGTGTTACGTACTCTTTGGAGATCAAAGGTGTTAACCATAAATATTTAAACGTCTCTTTCTCTTTGCCTTCGCTTTTTTCCTCTTTTGAAATCAAATCGTTGCCGGTGATACGTGAATACGTTAAACGCGGAAGCATCCTTGTGAAAGCGGATATTCGAGGTGGTTTCGAATCTGAACTCGTGCAACCAGATCTTGCGCTTGCCAAAGCCTATTACAAGGCAATTATCGATATAAAAAGAGAATTAAAACTCAACTCCTCTGGAGTAAGCATTAGCGATATAATCGGAGTCCAGGGACTTTTTAAGACGTATTTAAAACCAGAGGTCGAAAAAGATATTTGGAAAGGCTTTGAACTGGTGTTGAGAAAAGCTCTTGATTCTTACAATCGTTCACGTGAAATAGAAGGAGAAAAACTCAAAGAATATCTATCATACCATCTTGATATTCTTGAAAAAACGGTGAAAAAAATGCACTCCTATGAAAGTGCCAATCGGGAGCGTTACAGAGAGATGATACTTGAAAGAATCAAGGAGTTTTCGGAGATCAAGATAGATGAACAAAGACTTGAACAAGAAGTAATTCTCATGATTCAGAGATCGGACATAGGGGAAGAGCTTTCACGTCTGGAAGGACACATCTCTCGCGCACGTGAATTGATGAAAGCGGACGAGGCCGTTGGAAGTGAGATCGATTTTCTCTTTCAGGAGCTCACTCGTGAAATAAACACACTTTCAAACAAATCGAAAATACCTGAAGTTTTAAGCCCAGTTGTTAAATCCAAAAGTATCATCAAGAAACTCAGGGAGCAAGTCCAAAATACTGAATGAAGGGTTGGAGGGATAGGTATGTATGGACTGATCAACATTGGATTTGGAAACGTAGTCATAGGTGATAGGGTGATAGTGATCGTAAATCCAGAATCCGCACCGCTTAAAAGGTTGAAAGATGGTGCAAAAGATGATGGTAAACTTATAGATGCAACGTATGGACGAAAAACCAGATCGATTCTCATTACCGACAGCAACCACGTGATTCTCAGCGCTATACAACCAGAAACAATTGCTCAAAGGTTCAAAGAGTATCTCATGCAAAAAGAAGAACCTTTACATGTTGTGGAATCCAAAATGAAAAATCATAGAACATGAAAGGTATTCTCTTCATTGTAAGCGGCCCTTCAGGAGCCGGAAAAACTACTATAATTAAAGGAGTTCTGGAGAATTTAGAAGATGTGGCGTTTTCCGTTTCTTACACGACGCGCCCAAAACGTGAAGGAGAAGAAGAAGGAAAAGATTATTTCTTTATCGACAAATCTGCTTTCAGGAACATGATAGATAAAAAAGACTTTTTAGAATGGCAAGAAGTGCACGGTCACCATTACGGTACATCGAAGAGTTATGTGAATTCTCAAATGAACAAAGGAGTAAACGTCCTTCTCGATATAGACGTAAAAGGTGCAAAAAGTGTCAAAAGCCAAATAAACGATTCAGTGCTCATTTTCATTGCCCCACCTTCTTTTCAAGATCTGAAAGAAAGACTTATAAAGCGCCACACTGAAGACCCAAAAAACTTCAGAAAGAGACTGGAAGATGCGCGTTACGAGTTATCACAGATATCAAAATTTGACTACCTTATCGTCAATCATGATGTTCAAACGTCTATAAAACAGCTGGAATCCACGATCATAGCTGAACAGCTTAAAGTTTCAAGGAGAAGTGAATTCGTTGGGAAATACAAATTTTACAAGGAGGTATGACTTTGAAAAGAAATGTGTACGAAACTTTAATGAACAAATATGGTAATAAATTCGCGATCACAATGGCAGCCGCGAAAAGAGCCGAAAGTCTCAATGAACTTTCTAAGCCATTGATAAAAACGAATGAAGTCAATCTCATTTCGATCGCATTTGAAGAGATGGCACAGAATTACGTTGAAATAAAGAATTCTGAAATGCTCAAGTTACTCTCTGCAAATGTGAAGTATTCCAAGTACACAGAAGAAGAAAATGCCTAAAATTCTTCTTTGCGTTACGGGTGGAGTTGCCGCTTACAAAGCAATAGATCTTGTTAGTTCCATGAGAAAACGTGGCGACGAAGTTCGCATTTTGATGACGGAATCTGCCACTCGCTTTGTTTCACCTGTAAGCTTTTCATCCGTGGGAAATTTTCCCGTGTACACGGATGCTTTCGAGGTAAGTGATGGTCGGATTTTACATACCACGCTTTCTTTATGGGGTGACATTTTAGTTGTAGCTCCTATGACTGCCAACACGGCGGCTAAAATAGCTAACGGTATCGCTGACAATATTGTTGCCATGACTGTGCTGGCATTTAATGGACCCAAAATAGGAGTTCCTTCGATGAATGTCAGAATGTACGAGAATCCAATCACCACTCAAAATCTCTCGAAACTTTCCAAAATAGGTTGGCATATTTTAGAACCGGCAACGGGCCATCTTGCTGATGGTGAATACGGAAAGGGAAGGTATCCTGATAACAGCCAAATTCTCTTCGAGATCGAAAAAGCGCTTGGGCCAGCTGATTACAAAGATATAAACGTCCTCGTTACTGCTGGTCCAACTCGTGAACCAATCGATCCGGTAAGGTACATAACCAACAGATCTTCAGGAAAAATGGGATACGAAATCGCCAAAGCTGCGAAAATTCGTGGCGCCAACGTGTTTTTGGTTTCTGGCCCGGTAGCACTTCCCGCGCCTTATGGTATTGAGAGAAAAAGTGTTCAAACTGCCAACGAAATGAAAAATGCCATCCTGGATCGAATGGAATGGGCGGATATTATAGTGATGGCCGCTGCGGTTGCGGATTACAAGCCTTCAGTATTTTCAAACCAAAAGATAAAAAAACGTGCCGATGAAATGAACCTACATTTGGTGAAGACTGGGGATATTTTGGAGGAAGTTTCGAAAATGCGAAAACCCAATCAATTCGTTGTAGGTTTTGCGGCCGAGACGGAAAATCTTTTGGAAAACGCTCGATACAAGTTAGAATCAAAGAAGCTCGACATGATAGTTGCCAACGACATTTCGCATTCGAACATTGGATTTGATTCGGACTACAACGAAGTGACGATCATTTGTGGAAACAACAATGTGATCCATATAGGACGAAACAAAAAATCTTCCATTGCTCAAAATATTTTGGATATTATAAGATCACATAGAGTTAAACTCGCGTAAACTTTTATACTTGACAAATATGGTATTATTTATATACCCGATAAGGGTATATTGTGGAGGTGAAAAAAATGGCAGTTCTTCTTTCAGAAGAAGATAGAAAGTATTTAACAGAACTGTTCCAAAAAGAATTAAAATCTGAGATTAAAATTCTTTTTTTCAAAAGTGATAACAAAGACGAGTGTCAATACTGCGATGTAACTCAACAAATACTTGGAGAACTCTCAGAATTGAATGAGAAGATAAATGTTGAGATCCATGATTTCAATGCAGAAAAAGAGCTCGCTGAAAAGTACAAACTCGAGATGATACCAGCAATTGTGATGCTTGATTCTAAAGATAACGATATGCGAATCAGATTTTATGGTGTACCCTCTGGATATGAATTTTCTACTCTCATAGAGGATGTTATAGCCACTTCTAAAGGTGGAGAAGTGGAATTGTCTTCAGCCACACTCGAAGCTCTTGAGGATCTCGACAGGCCCATAAAACTTCAGGTTTTCGTTACGCCTACTTGCCCGTACTGTCCAAAGGCAGTATTAACAGCTCAGAAACTTGCCATGAAATCTTCTTTTATTCAGGGCGAAATGGTGGAAGCCAATGAATTTCCAGAGCTCTCCATGAAATATAACGTTTCATCTGTTCCTCACATAATAATCAACGAAGGTGAAGGTGAATTTGTAGGTGCTCTTCCGGAAGATGCGTTTGTTGAGCAGATAATGAACGTTGTAAAAGAAGGAGGAGGAATCTAAAAATATGGCAATGTTTAACCTTTCCAGCATGTCTAAACCAACGCAAAGTGCTTACGATGTCGTAATCGTTGGAGCGGGACCGGGAGGGTTATCCGCGGCACTTTACGCGGCACGAGCGCGTTTGAAAACTCTCATTTTGGAAAGGGCAACTGAAGGTGGGCAAATAACGTTGACCAACGTTGTCGAAGATTATCCCGGATTCGATTTGATCACCGGCCAAGAATTGGCTGATAAATTCACCGAACACGCACGTAAGTTTGGTACGAACTTTGCCAACGAAGAAGTTGTAGAAATGGATTTGACAGGAGAAGTGAAAAAGATAAAAACAGATCTTGGTAACGAGTACACATCCAAAGTTGTGATAATGGCGACAGGAAGCAATCCGAGAAAATTAGGTGTTCCGGGTGAAGACGAGTTCGCAAATAGAGGCGTTTCTTACTGCGCGGTATGTGATGGTTCATTTTTTAAAGATAAGCGACTTGTTGTCGTTGGAGGTGGAGACAGTGCAGTCGAAGAAGCGATCTATCTCTCAAAGATCGCTTCAGAAGTCACCATTGTACACAGAAGAGACAAATTGAGAGCTCAAAAAATCGTTCAAGAGAGAGCCTTTAAGATTCCCAACATGAAATTCGTCTGGAACTCGATCGTAACCGAAATAGGTGGAAATAATTCTGTAGAATACGTTACGATTAAGAATGTGAAAAGTGGTGAATTGACGAAACACCCAACATCTGGTGTTTTCATATACATTGGACTGGTACCAAATTCAGAACTTGTTAAAGACATCGTGAAAACGGATGAGCACGGTTTTATTTTGACGAATGAACGCATGGAAACAAACGTTAAGGGTGTTTACGCTGTTGGTGATGTGAGAAAAACCGTATTAAGGCAAGTGGTAACTGCAGCAGCAGATGGAGCAATTGCCGCAATAGATCTCGGCAAATACTTTGATTGAACAAATCAAGATAAAATGCGCAAGCAAGTACATCTAAAAAACCGCCTTCCTTTAGCACGGGAGGCGGTTGTGTTATCGATTATCGTGATTTCTCAAAAATAGTAGAAAAGCCCCGACGTAAAGTCAAAACTAATTGGGAAATAATATTCTCCAAATTTGAAAGATGGGCCCAAAGCTGTGTACTCCATTATCTTTCCCTTAAGGCCTGGTAACTGACTTTCAAAGTTTACGAATAGAGCCGGTCCTGCAAAAGCTCCAAAAATAGAGGAGTATGAAAATTCAACACCTGCAGAAGCCACGGCACCGTATCCTATATCTAATTTCCCTATTTTTTTGTTTTCTGTTGTTGTTCCTAAATCTGTGGCATATATATTTCCAAGCTTCATGCCCCCACCGGCCGTTAATCCAAATGGAAATGAAATGCCCCCGTACATGAATGCATTGTTTCCAATTTCTGTTCCAAGAGATATCGTTCCCCCTCCGATCGTGTCATAGTCATAGGTGACCCCGATCATGACTCCAAATCCCATACTTCCCACTACGATCGCAATGATCGCAAGAACAACCAAATTCTTTTTCATTAAAAAATCACTTCCTTTACAAGGATATGTAAAATACTGTAGAATCATTATAACATATACACAAAATCATAACCAAATATTTTAACTGAATTTGTGTGTCGACTTTACACTTTGAAGTCTAAATCTTTTTCGCTTTGCAAGCGATAAGGGAATTTTTTTCGAAACCTTATCAAGATCGAATCGCTCGTTTATCCATCTTCTATCCATCTTCCGGTTCACACAGCGAGGAGCCGAGAGCGGCAGCGCGAGACCCGAGGGAGCGGAATAAATAAAAAAATCCTTGTTTAAGGCGATAGCCGCGACCCGACAGTCGAGTGATTTTGAACTATGTCCTTAATTTGTGTGTCAACTTTATAACTTTGAAATCTAAATCTTTTTTCGCTTTGCAAGCGATAA
>CAJXLN010000020.1 GCA_913056255.1 uncultured Thermotogae bacterium
ATTCGGTCTTGATAAGGCTTCGAAAAAAATTCCTGTTCGCTTGAAAAGCGAAAAAGATTTAGATCTCAAATCTATAAAGTTGATGCACAAACTATGGACGTAGTTAAAAATCGCTCGATATTCCCGCTCGCGTCTACCGACTTGGTCGTAAAAGCGGGAAAGATATTGCCAAAGGGCAATCCCGCTCCTATTTTTTAGGGATAAGCTCTAAGTTAATGACCACACCTTACCATTTTACCACAGCAAGAGTTGCGATAGCGAGAAAAACCATTTGATATGCGATCCCTTCTTCAAGTCCGAATGGATCTCCAAGACTTGGAAACGAAACTTTTCTTCCCACAACCATTCCAATCGCGACTGCCACTGAAATTTCCAGAGTGTACATGATCCCTCCAAAAGGAATAATAAATACGAAAAAAAGGATGGCAAATTCGAGTGGAATTTCAAATGGAGAAAGTTTCCATTTCAGATCCGGAGTGAACAACTTCACAACGTAAACGGATGTGACAAAAGTTATCAAAACGGATATGATCGGAAATGATTTTCCAATGATGATCTTGGCAAAATATCCGGCAAGAGGAGGTAACCCCGCGAGAGAAAGACCGCCAATAATTGTGGATATTTTTCCATTTCTTGAAAAGAGAAGTGCTTTGGTACTCGAATGAAAAAAAGCGTAAATAGCAGCCGCGATCGGTGATATTGAAAGAGCGACAAGTGAAACTCCCATCTGTGATGTCGTTGAAAACGCCAAAATGCGTTTGGCCTTCTTTTCTCCAAAGGCGTAAACAGCGCCAGCGAATGTGGAAATGATTCCAACCACGAAAACAAGTGTTTTCAGATCGTATGGCAAAATTCCATAAATGCGTATTATTCCGAACATTCCGGCGTTAGTGACTACTCCGGAGAGGATCATCGAAACAGCCGTTTCCGATTTCGAATACGCGTCTACAAGCCATGCGCTCATCCAGAGAATTCCAGATTTAACGAGCAAGGCAGTCAAGATGAAAGCGAGACCGAGTTTGGGAACGTTCATAGATTTTAGAGCTCCAAGTGCCAACACTCCCGTCCCGTAATAGATCAGCAAAGTTCCAAAAAGATATATATTCAGTGTCACCGCACTGAGAAACATGTACTTGAGTGCAGCCCATACCCTTGAAGGTTTTTTTCCATAACCAACCAATAAAAACGCGATCAAAGATGTAAGTTCAATCGTCACGTAGATGTTGAAAAGATCGTTGGATATGAAAAGTGCATACATAGAAGCAAATAGATAGTCCATCATGGATTCGATGGAATAATTCCATCTTTCGAAACGCATTTTTACTGAAGTCCAAACCAGCAAAAGCGATAATATAAACCAAAAAGATATGGAATCGTACCTGAGTTCCACGCCGATGGCGGAGCTCCATCCTCCCACAACGAAAGTCGTCGATCTCTGAAAAACAAGTACACACAGAGTGAAAGAAATTATCGATAAGAGCTCAATCCAGTTCATCCAACGTTTTTTAATGAAAAGCCTTAGTGTTCCAAGTGTTACGGCTATAAGAATTGGAAAGAGAACAAGATCATTGCTCATCTCTTTTTATCCTTTTTTGCAATTTGTAAGAATCTGTCGTGTGATAAACGATTGAAAGGTAAACCACGAACACAAGCGAAAGAGCTAACACCGCAAATCCAACGACTATGGAAGTTATGATCATTGCCTGTGGGAGTGGATCTACTCTATCTATTGGAAGGGTAAGAATGGGTGGCAAGGGGCCGTTGTGGCTCACGACTACGAAAGAGAGTGTCACTGCCGTTTCAACGATTCCAAGTCCGATGAGCTTGATCACCAGGTCTCTTTTCAAAACCATGATCACGATCCCGATGCCGAATACGATCATGGACAAAAATAAATTGGGTTCCATCATAAACTCTCCTTCCTTTTAGAAAATTCGTAAAAGATCAACCATCCGCCAACAAAAACTTTGAACCCGATTGTGCCGTTGAGAAGCAAAGCGCCTCGTCCACTCAGAAAATCACCAACATTACCAATCGAAAATCCTGGAGAAAAGAATCCTCCCGGAATATCGGCAAACATCACGTACGATAAGATGATCATGATCACACCATTTTCGAACCATTCAAGTTTGGACCGTTCTACAACTTTGTGGATCTTCTCTGATCCCAGCGCCATAGTCAACACCACTATTCCACTCGCTGTTATGGCACCACCGCTGAATGCACCGCCGGGTTGAAGATGCCCTGTAAGAACTGTGTACAATCCAAAAAGGATTATGACAACACTTAAAAACAACAAATCGAAATTTATCAGCGAAGAATTATCGGCAAGGATCTTTCCACTTTCCTTTACCCTGCTGGCATACATGGAAACACCCACTATTGCTATCGAAAAGATCAGTACTTCAAAAAGTGTATCGTAGAGTCTGAAATCGAGATAAATCGCACTCACGATGTTCGCACTTCCGTCGTAAAGTTCTGTAACGAGTGGATAATGATTGGCATTGTGAGGGACGATCACAACGAATGCGCTTAACACTAAAACCACCACAACCGATATGATCGTAGTGAACAAAGGGATTTTTTTCATCTTACATGTCTCTCCACGATCTCTTTAAGCTTTCCTTCTTTCTCGATGACATTCAAATACTCGTTGAGCGAATGAAGTAATTCAGGTTCATCACCAATCGTGGCAAAGGAATAAAAAAGATCTTTCTCCTCGTGTTTTGGGACAAGATCGGTGTGATTTTTAAATGCAGAGTGCAAATATCTGAAAAGATCGACGTAAAAACCGTTGATTTTTCCTTCTTTAAACGCTCTTGACGCCCGTGAAAAAGAGTCAAAACCTCCAAGAAATTTTGAGTCTTTACGATTTCCAAAGTAAAGAAGCTTCGTCTCAAGAAAGCCCTTTGTCATGTTCATATCGACATCATTCTTCACATTCACAAGTGCTCCAGCCACAACTTCAACACGTCCTTCTTCAAGCATTTTCATTGCTTCTTTCAAATCCAACTCTACGATTTTCAGTTCCAGTTCATGGGCCTCGCAATAAGAATGCAAGAGCTCAATTTCAAGTTCATCTACAGGAGGCGAAACTTTCGCAAAGGCTACCCACAATTTTCCCTTATGTTGAAGCGTAACCATGTACAGAAAAACCGTGAACACCAATCCTATGGATGCCTCTGCAAGTGCCACATCTGGCGCAGAATAGATGGTAAATGTCACAACTGCCACGGTGGAAATGGCAGCGTACACCAAAACAATAGTCATTCGGTCTCTAATGAACAGAATTGACACAGAAAGTGTCACAATCGTTAATATCAGCGTTTCGACGAGTGCCATCTTTCTTCCTCCACGTTGATCTTCGCTCTCACAGCACCGCGCGCCAAAATATGTGTAACGGCAGGCCCTTGAAAAATCACAAGAAAGAACAGGAATAGATATTCTAAATGGTGATTGGAAAATATTGAAAAGGTTATCAACAAAGTTGCAGCGCCGATCGTATCGGATATTCCGATGAAGTGGAGTCTGACGTAGTAATTTTTCAAAAATGTCCCCGCGATCGTTCCAACGATCATCAAAGAAATTGAAAAATAAATCAGGATATTTTGAATTGAATTCATACTAATACCTCATTTATAAAGTTCCTACTTTTCATACCCGGATGCACGAATTAACATTCATTCTTCCAAAAAATGCGAAAGAACCACGACAGTTCCCAAAGAGAGCAAAACCATTACTAAAGAAACGTAAATCAGATATTCCATATTTTCTTCAAAACCAAGAATAGAAAGAAGCACCGCGAATTTCGTCGTGGAAGATGAAAAGCCTACAATGCGGTCCCAAACCGTAGGCCCCTTTATAAGTCTATAAAGAGGTAAAATGGCAACAACAAGAAATAAAAATTCCACATTTCATCTTCCCTTTCAGCGGAGGTGCCCTTTTCAATGTGAGCTTTGATCATTTTTCTTTAAGCTTATCTTATGTACATGCACAAAAGACGAGTCCGTATCAAATACGATGGAATCCGGTGTCAGAGTTGTAAGCCATGTGTCAACGCCAGGATGTGATGACTCAATATGCTTCACTTCTATGGTGTATCTGTTGAGCAAAAATGCGAAGCACAGAATTACTGCGCTTGCGTAAAGATGAAAAATGTAGACGACTACCTTCAACACGATTCTCATCCAACAAATCCTTCGCTTTTCCAATATCTGGAGTGCCATTCTTGATCTATGAATTCTTGCATGAATGGCTCTATGGCATTCTCGGTAATTTTAACGTTCTGACCAACGGTCAGGTAAAGCTCATCTTTAGCGTGTGAGAATTTCCAAAGTCTTTTTACCAACGGACCCATAACTGTGTTGACAGGATAAAGAATTCTTTGACCGTTGCGGTTTATGATGGTCCAGCCAACAGGGGTGTTAAAAGTTTTCGATATCTTCGTGAATATGTCGTAGGTGAACAAAATGGCCGTGAATCTTTCCTTGTACATACTGAAATATCTCTTGAGTTTTTCATACATTTCAAGCTTTTTCAATATATCGAAGTAAGCCTGCCAGTAAGGATTTTCAAGATCGTAGTTTTGAGCCGGTGAATTTACGAAATCATCTACAATACCACGAAGAGCAGCTTCTGCCTGCTTGTAATTCAAAAGTGCTTGCCTGGCATTTTTATTTGCAAGATTGAGATCACCCAAAGTGTTAAGCAGGGTGAAAAGTGCACGTCTTGCCGTTATAGATGTTGAATTCATTTTCAAGGCCGATTTTATGAGAGTCCACGCTTCATTACCGTAAGTTTTGTCCTTTGTCGAGGCAAAAACAACCGAGTAGACCATTCCCATGGTAGAAAATGGAACATCTGGGGCTTCGGAGTTTTTCACTATGAACTTCTTAGATGCGTTGAACCAAACCCTGAAAGTGTGAAGATCTTCCAATTGAAGCTTTCCCGTTGATGATAGAGACTCAAGAAGATTTGAAGATACCGTGAAGTACCTTTGTTCAAACGGTGCCGTTTTCAACGCCGAAAGCGCTGAGTCAAGTGCGACTTTTATATCTCCTTGATTCTGAGCGGATGTAGCCAATTGGATGAAGCGCATCGCAGTGTTGTTTTTTGAAGAAAAATAAAGATTCATAAGGTAAAGTCCGCCAAATGCGAAGAGAATGTAACTCAAAGGCATGTACGAAACCATTTGAAATCCCGACGAGACCGATACGATCAACATGAGCGTGAGATAATTTATCTGAAGTGGGAAAGAAAAGAGCAAATCCACCGAATAACCAACGAGTGCTATGGCTATCCAGGGCATCCCATTAACGATCGAAAAATACATCGAAGTGCCGAGAAGTAAGAGATAAACGGCAAGATGTGTAATTCCACCTTCGAGGAGTAAATCCAAATAATAATTGTGGCATCGGTCGATAACCTGCGTCATGAAATACCTTGAAGATCTTCGAGAAAACCTACTTCTCATAGCACGGGCTATGTTGGATATGCCGTATCCAAGAATCGGATGAGATTTGAAAACGCGAAGTGCTTCTTTCCATATAAATGCCCTGTTTACAGAAGAGGAAGCGGGCTTAGATTCGGACGAATCGTTGGGCGTTTTAGATTTTGAATTTCTTCTTTTGACAAAATCGAGTGCGGTCTTGAGTCTTTGGCGTGTGCTTTTGCCCTGAGGCGTAAAAAGATAAAGAATTGGGGGCAATGCCACAACGATCAGTGCGATAAGGATCATGTACAACGATCCCGGATTAAAAAACACGTAGATCACTTCGAGTGAAGTGATCAAGACAGTTGCAATGTAAGAACCACGTCCGTGTGATAAAAACAATCCCCAACTTATCGCCAGATAAGAAATGACGAAAAAGACAAAACCGCTTGAATTGTAAAAAGCAAAGGTTAAAGGTAGAATTGTGACAAGAAAGTTGGCAACAGGAATGGGATTGGATATCGTCCCTGTGTACCGCCTGAAACCAATTGACTTCAGATAAGACCAGGGAAATTTTATGTACCGCTCTTCATCCAAAAACTGCAACGTCAACACCACAGATTCAGCAATCGCGGCGGCTAACATTATCTCGAAAAAAATGTTTGCTCCCATGCGATAAAACACTTGCCAACCTGCAAATAAAATGATCGGAATGGTGAGTCTGAACGTCATTCCCATCTGTCGTTCGATGCCGCCAAAATAAGAAAAAAGAGGAGATTCACTCGTTACAAAATGAAACAATACACTTATCCACCATACGCCAAGGACAACGATCACAAAAGTATTTGGAAGTGCAAATGAACCTGTGGCAACGATTCTTGCCGAAACGATCGAAATTGGAATTGCAAAACCGTTCGCAAACACGCTATGGGTCATGGCAAAAGGCATCCAGGCTAACGGATCGACTACAAGAGTTATGTGCAAAAACGCCAAAGCAAAGAGCATGATCTCGTACATCAAAAGCACATTGTTCGGGATTGCAAAAGAAAAAAAAGTCAAGGTTCCAAAGATAGCTATGGAAAACAAAGAATATTTCAAATCCGCTTCGGTGTAATATTCTCTGAGACTTAAATGCACGTTTTCACTCCTATTCTATGAACAGAATCTTTATAATTTTTATGATTTCCCTACAAAAGTGAAAGGAACAACATCATTTCCAAACCAATTCATTATATCATGGTAAATGAAAAAGGCACGCTTTAGCGTGCCTTTCAATGCGTAATGACAAATTCGCAAATTGGTAAGAATGGATCATCTGAACAATCTGAGAACTTGCTGTGGATTCGTGTTTGCCTGCGCAAGCATGGCCATCGAAGATTGCAAGAGTATCTGCTGTTTCGAGAATGTCATCATCTCTTTGGCCATGTCCACATCTTTGATCGTTGACTTTGCAGACGTTAAGTTTGTAGATGCGGCCTGCAAATTCTGGGTGATGTGTGTCAGCCTGTTCTGAACAGCACCGAGCTTTGCGGATTCAGTTGAGACAACTTGTATTGCATTATCAATAAGACTGATCGCAGACTGAGCCCCTTGTTTCGTGGTAACATCTACTGTGGAGTAATATCCTCCTCCGAGATCGGCAGTTGAACCGGCTGTGCCTGATGTATTTTCAAGTCCAAGAGCCTGTGCACCCATGTCGTTGATTCCCAATTGTATTGTTTGTGATTGGTTTGCACCAACCTGGAAGATCATGTCGTTGTTGCCTCCTGTTTTTTTATCAAGTCTTACGGCTGAGGTATCCACTACGTTGTAGGCAGAAGTTGATGAAGATGTGTAAAGACTCACTCCATTTGTATCCAAACCGGAAAGTGTAACAGAAATGTTGGCCCCTCCAGCAGTTACGGTTAGGGTACCTTTTCCGCTAGATACTGAAATACTCGCATCAGTACTATCAGCAAGAGAGCCATCAATGTAAACTTGAACGGCGTTTGGTGCACCAGCAGTTCCTGTGGTAATCGTATTGACAGTTATCGTCGTGTTGGCACTAACTGTGCCATTACCAGTTAATGTGGCATTCGTGATCGTATTCGATGGGTTGACAAGTGTTGCGCTGCCTGATGCACCCACGTTGTTAATGTTTCCGTTGAGAAGTACCTGCGTGTTGAACTGAGTTGTGTTTCTGATCTGATCGATCTGGTTTATAAGCTGGTTAACTTCTTTTTGAATCTGCTGTCTGTCTGCCGTGGTGTTGGTATCGTTGGATGCTTCGACAGCCAACTCCCTCATTCTTTGAAGGATCGACTGGGTTTGTCCAAGAGCACCTGAAGCTGTTTTAATGGCGGATATCGCGTTTTGAGAGTTCTGAATTGCCGTGTTGAGACCGCTAACCTGTCCCGACATCTTTTCAACAATGGCATAACCCGCAGCGTCATCCGCAGCACTGTTGATACGATAACCTGTTGACAGCCTTTGAATACTTGTCTGCATTTCTTTGTTCGTGTTTTTCACACTCATCCATGCCTGTAAAGCCGGTATGTTGTGATCAATTCTCATAAACATTCACCTCCATGTGAAGTAATCTTCCCTGTTGATCTTTAGGGTTCCGGAACCCTTTCCAAGTGAATTATCGACGTGATTAAAAAAAACTTTAATTTCATTAAGTGGACTTTGTCAAAAGTCAAGTAAATTGGAGAAAAATCATTTTAATCGGGCGTAATCGATTCGCTTCGCTTATAAACCTTCTTAAACGCCTGAAATCAGACTTGATCTTTGAGGAAGGTTTGAGTATTATTATAGTAAACGTTTACTTTAATTTTGCCTTATTAAGGAGGAAAATGGTTATGGACAAAATAAAAGTTGGCATACTGACATTTTCAGATGGGAGATCAAAAGTCAACAACGACTTGTTGGAGACGAATAGAAAATTTCAATCTTTACTCTCAAAAAAATTGGAATCAACAGGTGAAGTTGAAATTATAGAAGCCAAAGAAATAGTATCGAAGCCTTCTGTTGCAAAGAAAGAAGCTTTAAGATTACGCGATGCGGGTGCTCAATTGACCATATTCAATTATGCCGTCTGGGCCTTTCCACATTTTTCCGTTATCGCAACTAAATTCGCACCAGGCCCTTTTCTTTTGTTCGGGAATATAAATCCTCGATATCCAGGAATGGTTGGAATGCTTGCGGCAGCTGGAGCACTGGACCAAACAGGTGTTATTCACAAAAGATTGTGGGGAAACATAGAAGACGAAAAAGTGCTTCGACAGGTAATGACGTTTATCAGAGGAGCTTACGCCTTCAATTCTTTGAAAGGTCAAAGATACGGAATAATAGGCGGAAGACCGATGGGAATGTACACGACTGTCCCCAACGTGGATCTGTGGAATTCAATTTTTGGGATAGATGTAGAGCACGTGGATCAGTACGAAGTGATCAGACTTTCTCAAGAAATTCCGGAATCACGGGCAGAAAATGGATTGAAATGGTTGGAATCGCATGCGAAAAAGATTCATTACGACGGAAAACAACTCACACCCGAAAAATTGAAAAGACAGATCAAAAGCTATCATGCCATCCAACGTATTGTGAAAGAGAACGAACTCGATTTTGCAGGCATAAAAGGACAACCTGAGCTTACAAATAACTTCGTAACCATGGATATTGCAGAAGCTTTTATGAACGATCCTTACGATTGGGAAGGTCCACATGAGCCTTTCATTTTGGCAACAGAAGCCGATTCGGACGGCGCGTTGACAATGCAAATATTCAAACTCATAGCCAAAACGCCTGTACTTTTTGCCGATGTTCGTCATTACGACAGTGAGGATAATTTCTTTGATCTCTGTAATTCTGGGGAACATGCAACGTATTTCGCGGCCAAATCCTTCGATCCGGATGAAAACTTGAAACACGTAGAACTTTATCCAGAAAGCTTTTATTTCCCAGCTGGTGGAGCCTCCGTGAGACACATAGCCGCGCCTGGACATGTCACCCTTTCGAGACTTGCCAGAAAAAACGGCAAATATTGGATGGCAATATTTCCGGCAGAATTCCTCGATTTTGGAGAAGAGAAGAATGAAGAAAAAGCGCGTGCCACTCAAGTGGAATGGCCACACGCATTTGTCAGATTACAGGTAAGTGTTGAAGAATTTCTTTCCACCTATGATTCCAATCACATTCACGGTGTTTATGGCGATTACGTTGAAGAATTGGTCGATTTCTGCGAAGTTGCGGGAATAGATTATAAAATTTACGGGAGGAAGTAGATGAAATACTTTCTCGGCGTTGACTTGGGAACGAGTTCGACAAAAGCCGTCGTGACCGACGAAAGGTTGAAGATCGTATCACAAGGGGTGTCGAACTACGAAGTTTCGATGCCTCACTCAATGTGGGCACAACAAAGTGCGGATGTGTGGATGAAAGGCTTCTTGGAGGCGACCGAGAAGGCCGTTCAAGGCGCCGATGTGAAGATAGAAGCACTCTGTATTAGCGGACTGTACGGAGGATCTGGAGTGCCGTTGGATTCTCATATGAATCCACTCGGTCCAGCCCTTATCTGGATGGACAAGCGGGCGGTCGAAGAAACCAAATGGGTCAAAGAAAATGTGGATATTGATAAGCTCTTCAGAATAACGGGGAATTACGTTGATCCTTACTTCGGATTTACCAAGATCCTGTGGATGAAAAGACATTTTCCACAATGGGAAAAAACAGCTCTTTTGCTGTCTCCCAAAGATTACGTGATTTACAATCTCACCGGAGAGATCGCGACTGATTATTCTTCAGCTGGGAACATCGGTGGCATCTTCAATTTGAAAAAGAGAAAATGGTCTGAGGAATTACTGGAAGAAATGGGCATTCCATCAAGAATCTTCCCTCAAAAGATACTCCCATCCAACGCGATTGTTGGAAAGATCAAGTTCGAATTTGCATCGAAAATTGGCGTAAAAGAAGGAACGCCTGTCGTGTGTGGCGGAATAGATGCGGCAGTTGCAACTTATGCCGCCGGTGTGGAAAAACCTGGACAGCATGTGGCAATGATAGGTACTTCTATGTGTTGGGGAACGATCCACGACGGAAGATATCTTACTCCAAAGATGGTGAACATGCCTTACGTCATTGAGCCCGATCGCTACGTGTATTCATTCGGAGGAGCAACGACTGCCGGAGCGATCGTAGAATGGTTTAAAAGAGAGTTGGCGCCGGATAAAACTCTGGAAGAATTGGAGGAAGAAGCGAAAAAAATCCCACCTGAATCGGAAGGCGTGATCGTGGAGCCCTATTTCATGGGTGAACGTGCGCCACTTTGGAATCCAAACCTTAGAGGAGCTATAAAAGGTCTGACACTTTCAAGCACGAGAGCTCATATTTACAGGGCATTTTTGGAGTCCATTGCGAATTCTTTGAAGATGAACATCGATGTGGCTAAAGAAAATAAAATTCCTTTGAATAACGATATTTTTGTCGTCGGAGGCCTAACTAAAAGCAAATTGCTGATGAGTATCCTATCTGAAACCACAGGCATGAATGTGAAAACGTTGAAAACTTCGCTCGATGCACCAATAGGTGATGTGAAATTGGCGATTAGAATGAATGGAGATGTGTGAATATGATTGAAGGTGTGATAGCAGCCCATTTAACTCTATTCAAAGAAAATGGAAATGTGGATTACAAAGAAATGGAAAGGTATTTCGATTTTCTACGTCGGAAAGGCGTGAACGGTGTATTTGTATGTGGAACTACATCAGAAGGTCTCCTGATGTCAACGAGAGAGAGAGAGGAAATTTTCAAAATCTCAAAATCCGTAATTGGTGATGATGTGAAGATCATCGCTCACTGCAGCAGTTTAAAAATTGAAGAGACCAAAGCACTTATATCCAGTGCTAAAAAAGCAGGAGATGACGCAATCGCGATTTTGCCGCCTTTGTATTACAGAGTTTCTGAAGACGAGATGCTGAACTATTTTTCTGAGGTTATGAGTTTTGCCTCTGACATTCCCGTTTACATTTACAACATTCCCTCATTGGCAGTTAACGTGGTAAATGTGAAGATCGTTTACGAACTTTTAAGAAAGTTCGACAATTTTTTCGGAATGAAAGACAGCAGTGGAGATTTTGGTGCTATAACGAAATTCGTGGAACTCAAGCAAACTTTTCATAGATTTGAAATAGCGGTGGGTTTCGACAGAGCATTTTTGCCTTCTCTGCTAACAGGAGTGGATGGAACTGTAAGCGGACCGGCAGCAGTTTTCCCAGAACCATTCGTAAAGGTTTACGAACTCTTCAAAGCAGGAAAATTAAAAGAAGCAGCTGAAATTCAGAAAAAACTCGTGGAAATCTCCTCATCCATTGGAGAAGGATACAACATTCCCATGCTGAAAGAAGCTTTAAAATTCAGGGGATTTGGAAACGGAGGTGTGAGGCTACCTCTCATTCAAACGAACAAAGAAGATTTTAGGCAAACAATTGATAGAGACGAAGAGGAGATCGAGAAGATCTTTTCTTCAAAAAAATAGAAGGAGGGATTTTTTATGAAATTCAAATCGGTATTGTTCGTTGCCATTGCCATTCTGATCCTTGGCACTTTTTCAATGGCCCAACCTTTACGGCTTGTTTTTTGGGGTGGATGGACAGGACCAGATGGTAACGTGATGCGTCAGCTGGTTAGTGAGTACAACTCTACTCATCCGAATGTGGTTGTAAGTTTGACGACTATGCAATGGACTCCTCTCTTCACGAAATTTTTGGTATCCTCAAGAGGAGGACAATCACCGAACATCCTTGCGATGCATGGACCAGATGTCCCAGAATTCGCTTCTTACGGACTTCTTACGCCAATTGGAAACATTATAAAAGGGGCGGGATTTGAAGCTTCTCAATTCGCTCCTGCTGCATGGAATGGAACTTTTTACAAGGGAAAACAATACGCTTTTCCACTTGATTTGCACATGAACGCGATATATTACAATCAGAAACTTTTTGAAAAAGCAGGAATAACTCCTCCAAAGGGATGGATAACAGGTAAAGAATTCCTCGATATGGCCATAAAGTTAACGGTTGATAAGAACGGGAAACATCCCAACCAAGCGGGATTCGATCCGAATAACGTAGTTCAATATGGAATAGCACTTTACTCTCTGAATTGGCATGGATTCCTTCAATGGTACGAACTTCTTAGGCAGCAGGGATACAACTTCCTCAACTCCTCTATGAATGAAGTTGGATATCCGTTGAATGCTGGTCAGAAAGCATGGAGTTGGCTCCAAGATCTGTTTTTCAAATACCATGTTGCTCCCGTAGGCGCAAATAGCCCGCTTAAGGATTTTCTAATAGGTAAAACCGCCATGTTGGAAGATGGACCGTGGGAAATGCCGGCGATGGAAGCACAAAAAGGTCTTAAATGGAGTACATTCCCGGTTCCTCAGGTTTTCAAATACAAAGCCGTTTGGGGAAGTGGTCACGTTTTGACGATACCGGTTCGCCAGGATAAAGAACACATGAAAGCGGCTGAAGAATTCGTGACTTGGTTGTTAAAACACTCAGATAAATGGGCACTTTCTGGAAATATTCCAGCTTACAATTCGTCAAGGAAGTTCGCTTACTCCCTGCCAGGTCGTGCTGGATTTCTTGCTGAAGCGTCTTACGTGGCGATGCTTCCAAGGATTCCAAAAGAATCACAAGTATTTTCATCCGCTTCTGTAAGTCCTATCGTTGTTGCAGGCCAAAATATTCTTGTGAGAGACAAGACCATATTGCCTGTGATGAAATGGATGAACGAGCAAATAAACGCCATCTTCAATCGATGATTTTGCGTAATTTCAAGAGTCACGGGTTCTCCCGTAGCTCTAAATTTGTATAAAAGTCGGTGAAATCATGAATGGTAAAAAAAGATCTTATCGTATGGTTCCATATCTCTTTTTGCTCCCTTACCTTTTTGCATTTATCACTTTTCGTTTTGGACCTTCTATAGCGGGCTTTTTTGTGAGTCTCACGAGATGGAATATAGTAGGTCAAGCGAAATTTGTGGGATTTCGGAATTTCATCGATCTTTTTCAAGATCCGAATTTCATTAAAAGCTTGATCAATACTTTATATTTCATGCTTTTAACGGTGCCCGCACTTGTAATAGGTGGCTTGATGATCGCAATGCTTGTAGATCAACCGTTAAGAGGAAGAACAGCCACACGTACATTTGTTTTCATGCCTTACGTCATCATGTCCACAGTTGTTGGCGTCATTTGGTTGTGGATATTCGATGCACAATACGGCATACTGAATTATTACATAGGTCTTTTAGGCATAAGACCAATTGCATGGTTATCGAATGTTAACTGGGCAATGCCTGCAGTTGCAATTGCTACCATATGGTGGACGATAGGATTCAACATGATATTATTTCTTGCAGGATTACAAGACATACCAAATGAGTTGAAGGAAGCCGCTCGAATTGATGGCGCATCAAGCTGGCAAACATTCTGGAACATAACTCTTCCATTGCTAAGACCAACGACGATCATTGTCGTAATGCTCACACTCATAAACACTTTCCAGGTTTTCGCTCAAGTTTACGTTATGACCGGTGGTGGTCCTGAAATGGCAACACTTACAGTTGTCCAATACATGTACGTTCAGTCATTCCAGTACTACAGGTTAGGATACGGCTCGGCCATATCATACATTGTTTTCGTTTTCTTGGTAGGCCTTATTTTACTGGAAAGAGGACTTTTAAAGAAATCTGGTGATCTGGATTGAATGAAAAGAGGAAAAAACATCTTGTAAGATTGTTGTTGTACATCTTGATGATAGTTTGTATAATCGTGTCTTTTGCCCCCATTCTCTGGATGACCGTTAGCGCTTTCAAACCAGAAGGAGAAATATTGAGTTATCCTCCACAGTGGGTTCCTTTACATCCTACCTGGTCAAATTTTGGTTACGTCTTGAAAAATTTTAATTTCGCTCGTTGGACGTTCAACAGTGTTGTCGCCGCTTTGATAGCCACGATAATCGTTATATTCATAGACTCTCTTGCGGCTTTTGCATTTGCAAAAATGAAGTTTCGTGGTAATAAAACCATTTACGCCGTGGTTTTATCCATGCTTATGGTGCCAATACAAGTTACTATTGTTCCGTTGTATTTAATGTTCGCAGATGTGAATTTGTTAAACACACTTACGGCTTTGATCTTACCAACAACTGGAAATGTTACAGGTGTTTTCATATTAACAGGCTTTTTCAGAAGTGTACCCAGGGATCTTTTGGATGCCGCCATAGTTGACGGGGCTGGAAGTTTTAGAATCTGGTGGTCCATCATGTTACCTTTGGCAAGACCGTCTATCAGCGCGGTGGCAATAATAACTTTTATGAGCAATTGGACGAATTTTCTATGGCCTCTGATTTCTGTAAGCTCAGATGCTTCAAGAACACTTCCAGTTGGAATAGCGCAATTTTTTGGTGGGCAAAGCGGTGTAAGTGGATCCGCTCCCCAATACGGTCCGGCTATGGCTGCGGCACTGATGGCGACAATTCCGGCAATTGCCATATTCCTCTTTTTGCAACGTTACTTCGTGAAGGGCATCATGATGACAGGCATAAAGGGGTAAGATATGCCACGAACTGAAATGATACTGAGTAGAGAAATCTTTCCACCGATGCATCATGCGGTAAGTGTTGAGCTTGTCAAGGACAAGATGATCGCCGTGTGGTACTCGGCCTCATACGAAACAGCCACAGATACCGTGATTTCCCTGATACGACATGATGGAAAGCATTGGAGCGATCCTGAAACCGTTGTTGAATTTCCCGGTTTTGGACTTGGAAATCCGGTGTTATGGAAAGCTCCAAATGGAGATCTCTGGCTGCTTTTTGTGGTGTTAAGCGAAAGAGATTGGAAAAGTTCAGTTATCTTCAGAAAGATCTCAAAAGATATGGGAAAAACGTGGTCTGTAATGGACAGGATTTTCGATCAAAAAGGTTTGATGACCAAGGGGCGTCCCCTTGTTTTATCGAATGGAAGCTACGTAATACCAGTTTACGATGAGAAACTCTGGGCTCCAATGGTTCTCATATCTGAAAATGGTGGATCAAATTGGAATCTTCACGGAGACACAACGGCCGTTGGCGTTATACAGCCGAATATTGTAGAATTGGATGATGGCACGTTGATGATGTTAAGCAGATCTAAAATGGGAAAAATGTACATTTCTCATTCTTTTAACCATGGATTCAGTTGGACATCCTCGGTACCGACGAATATTCCAAATCCAAACAGTGGAACCGATCTCGTGAAATACAAAAAAACTCTGATTTTGGCTTATAATCATTCCACGGTTGCGAGAAACAGATTGGATTTAGCATTTTCATACAACAACGGTCTTTCGTGGACAAATCCTGTCAATCTTTTAAGTGAGGCCGTGGGTGAATACTCTTACCCGTGTATTCTGATTCACGATGATGAATTGCACGTCTTTTTCACTTACAACAGGATGAATATCGCTCATGAGAGTTTGAAGCTTGAAGAAATTAAAGTGAAATGAGGGATTTGATGTTAAAAATAGCCGTTATCGGTGAAAACCTTGTAGATCTTTTCAAAATAGATGAAAAGTTCGAAGTGCACCCAGGAGGATCTCCTTTGAACATTGCAGTAGGCCTTGCCCGACTTGGAGAGGATGTGAGCTACATTACAAAATTCTCATCGGATTTTTTTGGAAAAATGTTGGTGGATATCTTGAAATCAGAAAAGGTAGATGTCTCTCTTTGCCGGATAGATGATGAATTGCACACAAGCCTAGCCTTTGCATTTGTGAACGAGAACAAAGTCCCCACTTTTGAAATATGGAATAGATGCACAGCTGACAGTTCTATTACATGGAAGGAACTTTCGAAAATCAATCTTGACAACTTCAACGCCATTCATTTCGGATCTATTCTGTTGGCGACACCGGCGGCGAATGCAGTTTTGGAATTCGTGAAAAAAGCCAAAAATTTGGGAAAATTCATCACTTTCGATCCGAATTATCGACCCAGGGTTGCAGAAAACGAAAAAGATTACTTGAAAGCACTGCGTGATGGATGGGAATTGGCCGATGTCGCAAAATGTAGCTTGGAAGATGCCATGATTCTGTTCGATCTCAAAACAATTAGCGATGTTATCGAATTGCTGAAAGGCGAAAGTAAACCGGTTTTTCTCACGATGGGAAGTAAGGGATCCTACGTGATAAATGGAGATAACATCGTTCACGTTCCAGCGTACAAAACGAAGGTTGTAGATACAACTGGATGTGGGGATGCATTCGCCGCAGGAATGATTCACAATCTCTCTCGACATGGTTTTTCGGTTGAGAACGACGTACTCGTCAATGCCGCTCGTATTGGTACCGCCACGGCGGCAATAGCAGCCCAGAAAGTTGGAGCGATCACCTCATTCGCACATGCCAACGATATCGAAAAATTCATGAAGGATGTGAAACGATTTGATGAAAACCAGCATAAAGGATATAGCCAAGAGTCTTGATATCTCAACAACGACTGTTTCAAAAGCTTTGAACAACAAACCCGGTGTGAGCCATGAAATGCGGATGAAGGTTTTGAAAAAGGCCAAAGAACTCGGTTATGTGGTCAATAGCCTCGCGAGAGGCATGAAAACTTCTAAAACTTTCACAGTTGGGGTCCTCATATCCGATATAAAGAATCCTTATTTCAGTGAAGTTATATCTTCAATCGAGCGTGTGCTTTACGCGAAAAAATACAACCTCATTATATGTAACGTTGGAGAAAATCCAGGCAAAGAGCGTGAATACTTGGAACTTCTCGTGTCCAAAAAAGTAGATGGCATTATCGCTGCACCGAGCGCTGAGGGACAAAATTTGTCCGTTTACAGAAAATTAATACGATACGGCATGAAGATAGTTTTGTTTGACAGACTTGTGGATTCTATTCAAGCTGATTCAGTCGTGGTAGATAATAGATCTGCCACTTATGAAGCTGTTAAGTACCTTGATAATCTCGGACATAAAAAGATAGGGGCAATATACGGCATAGAAGGAAGTTACACCGGTCACGAAAGATTGAAGGGATTTCTTGAGGCAGTCAAAGATTTCAAAATTGAATGTCATAACGATTGGGTAAGAAGTGGTGAATTCAAAGAAGAAAAATCGTACAAACATGCCATTGAAATTTTGAGTAAAAAAGATCGCCCTGGCGCGATCATAGCGATGAACAACTTCACGACTTTGGGAGTTATGAGAGCCGTTAAGGATTTGAACATAAAAGTGCCCGATGAGCTATCGGTAATAGGATTTGATAACGCGGAGTGGATGAAGGTCTGTTCTCCTGCAGTTACAACTGTGGTGCAACCTACCGATGTGATAGGAATGACTGCGGCAACTCTTCTGTTGGATGCCATAGAAAATGATGTTCCAAATTTGCCTCATCACGTAGTGTTAAAAACCTCTCTCTTAGAAAGAGAATCCGTTGCTCCATCAGGTAAGTGAACTTTGTAAGGCATAAAAAAAACGGCGAACAACCTCCACCGTTTTTTTGGTCAGGGCGACTGGATTTGAACCAGCGACCTCCAAGTCCCGAACCTGGCGTTCTACCATCTGAACTACGCCCTGAGAAGTGATCATATTGTATCATAAGAATATCGAGTGTGGCAAATGAAAAAACATCTCATACTCCCTATTCTATAGGATAGGAAAATTATTTTTAAAACTAAGAGCTTATCCCTAAACAAAAATAGGAGCGGGATTGCCCTTTGGCAATATCTTTCCCGCTTCTACGACCAAAGCGATAGCTGCGACCCAGTGGGCACTCGTTACTTCGGCTTTTACGACTATGCTGGGAGAGTGGAGGTGCCAGCGGCACCATTACTTCCACTTTCACGACCAAAGCGATAGCTGCGACCCAGGGGGCACTCGTTATTTCGACATTTACGACCGAGGCGAAGCCGAGAGCGGTAGCCGCGAGCGGGAGAGAGTAGAAAAAAACCTTTTTCTGTTTTGTGCTAACCCTATGATACTTCATTGGACAAGAATAGGAGACACCTTCTTTGTAACAAAAACACTGGATGTAGGTTACAATGCTTTTATTCTTTTCAATGACCATCTAAGAATTTCAAGCTAAAGACGTTGAACGCCTTATATGCTACCTTGAATTCTCTTCAAAAATGTCTTTTGTCTTTGCTTGTTTTTATATAATGAAGCTTTAATGTTATAATTCTTTCGATGGTTACCTTTAAAGAATCGGCGTTTGTTTTTACGCATACGGATGAGAATACGATCTCAAAAATTGCAGCAAAACTGGCTTCGATGCTCTTCTGCGGAAGTGTGGTTTTGCTGTTTGGTGATCTGGGAGCGGGGAAAACGACCTTTACACGTTACCTGGTATCCGCTTTGGGTGGAGATCTACATTGTGTAACAAGTCCAACTTTTACAATTGTTAACGAGTACAAGGCTCGCTTGAAGATTTACCATGTTGATCTTTTCAGACTTAAAACGAATGAACTTGAAGAATTGCCAATAGACGAATACATAGAATCCGACGGCGTATGCATTGTCGAATGGCCAGAAAAACTGGGTCAATACATGCCAGATGACTTTTTCGAGGTAAAATTAGATTTCGTGGATGAAAAACACAGAAACGTGAAAATTACTTCGAAGGGTAATAAAAGCAGACAACTCTTAAAAGACAGAGGTGAAATTTTTGGCACAATTCAAGAAGCTTGAAGAATTTATAAAAAAAGAGGAGAAAGCCGTCAAGTTCCCCGATACCATTCCATGCGTTCCTCTAAAAGGTGATGATGTTGCGTTTCCGACCGCTCTAACGCCATTCTACGTTGAGCGGGAAATTTCTATAAAAGCTTTGGAAGAAGTTGTAAGTATGGAAGATCGATACGTGTTTTTGGTCTCTCAGCGCGATCAAAACGTTGAAAATCCTGACGTTGATGATTTGTACGAAGTGGGTACTGTGGCACGACTCATCCAGCTTGCGAAATTACCAGATGGAGGCTTCAAAGCTCTTGCCGAAGGTATAGCAAGGGCAAAGATCACGGAATTCGTTCAAAAGGATCCATTTTTTGTTTGCAAATTCGAAGTACTCGAAAAGAAGAAGAGACGCACTAAATCCATGGCTGCGTTGATACGCTTGGTCAAAAAAACCGCCATAAGGTACTTCGAAATGACAAAGAGGCTTCCCAAAGAAGCGGTGCGTGAGATAACACTCTTCGAAGATCCGGATAAGTTGATCGATACCATTGTCTCGTTCGTTTCGGCAGATCTCAAGACGAAGCAGCGATTTCTTGAAATTGTCGATTCCAAAGAGCGAATGTTGGAATTTCTCAAGTACGTTAACTCCGAGATGGGTTTACTTGAGATCGAGAAAAAAATAGAGAAAAAAGTAAAAGCTCATATAGATAAAAGTCAAAAAGAATACTACCTTCGTGAAAAGCTTGAGGTTATAAAGAGTGAACTTGGGGTTGAAACATCCGAAGCGGAAGAACTTCGCAAGCGTGTTGAAAAGGGGAATTACCCAAAGGAAGTTGTCGATACAGTCTTGAGAGAAATAGATCGCTTTGAGAAAATGCACCCTTCTTCTGCAGAGGCAAGCGTAACAAGAACGTACATCGACTGGCTTTTAAGTCTTCCATGGATGGAAAAAACCGAAGAAACATTTGATATAAAAAAAGCGGAAAAGATCCTGAATTCGGATCATTACGGACTTGAAGAAGTCAAAGATAGGATCCTTGATTACATCGCTGCAAAGAAATTCAGTGGAACCGCAAAGTCACCCGTGCTCTGTCTTGTAGGACCTCCTGGCGTAGGGAAGACTTCCATTGGAAAGTCACTAACGCGTGCTCTTAACAGAAAATTCGGTCAAATTTCACTTGGCGGCATGAGAGATGAAGCTGAAATCAGAGGACACAGAAGAACGTATGTTGGAGCTCTTCCGGGTAGAATAATACAGACGATTCGCAAGCTTGGAGTCAACAATCCTGTTATATTGCTTGATGAAGTCGATAAAATGGGAAACACTTTCCGAGGAGATCCGGCAGCCGCACTGCTTGAAGTTTTAGATCCGGAGCAGAATTCACACTTTGTCGATTATTACTTGGAAGTGCCGTTTGATCTTTCTGACGTCGTTTTCGTGACAACTGCGAATACAACGTACTCCATTCCACCAGCCTTGTTAGATAGGATGGAAGTACTCGAGATGCCAAGCTACAGTTCGCAAGAAAAGGTTAAAATCGCCAGAAGGTATCTTTTGCCTAAAATCAAAAAAGAGTACGGATTCAATGAACTGAAGTTTTCAATATCAAAAAAAGCCATGCAAGAAATCGTCGAAAATTACACTTTTGAATCCGGTGTGAGAAATCTCAACAGAACACTTGCAAAGATCTTGAGAAAAGTGGCAAGAGAAACCCTGAAAGGTAAAAATAACATACGGATAAAGGCATCGAATATTGAAAAATTCATTGGAGCTCCAGTGTTGGTAAGACCGCAGCTTCCGGAAATTCCAACGGTCGGAATAACGATAGGACTCGCATGGACGCCTGTTGGCGGAGAAGTGTTGATCGTTGAGGCACTATCCACATCTGGAAGCTCAAAAATGATACTCACCGGGCATTTAGGAGATGTGATGAAAGAATCCGCAACGATTGCCATGACACTTTGCAAACGGATATGTGGCCCATCTAAGAGCAATTTTTTCGAAAAACATGATTTTCACATTCACGTTCCGGAGGGTGCTGTGCCAAAAGATGGACCTTCGGCAGGTGTAACCATTTTCACCTCTCTTTGCTCTGTAGTTCTGAATAAACCTGTTAGAAATGATATCGCCATGACAGGAGAAATTACGCTCAACGGCAACGTGCTTGCCATAGGTGGACTCAGAGAAAAGATACTCGCTGCGAAAAGAATGGGTATAAGAGAAATAATAGTCCCAAAATCGAACGAACCGATGATACGAAAAATGAAAGATGATGTGATTTCTGACATGAAAATCGATTATGTTTCAAAGGTTGAAGAGGTTTTGAAGATCGCAATGGGAGTTGACGATGTTCGTAAAAAAAGTTGAGTTTGACGTTGATGTTCACACGAAGAAAGCTTTTCCTGAAGTTCTGAAAGGCGAAGTTGGATTCATAGGGAGATCAAATGTTGGAAAGTCTTCTCTTTTGAATGCCCTCTTGGGTAGAAAAATCGCTAAAACGAGCTCAACTCCAGGAAAGACACGATCTTTGATTTTTTTCAAGGTGAATGATCTTTATCATTTCGTGGATTTTCCCGGCTATGGTTATGCCAAAAGCTCGAAAGACGAAAGGAATAAATGGGGAATTTTGATAAACGATTACTTCAACTTGAAGAGACCAAGACGGGCGATCTTTTTGCTTGTAGATTCACGTATTCCCATACAGTCCTCCGATTTGAACGCATTTAAATGGTTGATCTCCATGGGTGAAAGGGTTGCGATAGTGGCAACCAAGATAGATAAGCTCAAAAAATCTGAATTATCAAGAAAATTGGCCAGCATGAAAAAAGCTTTTGGCGATGCTGACGAATTTTTTCCCGTTTCATCCGCTACAAGAGAGGGTTTAAAAGCGCTGGATGTGACAGTACGTGAATATTTGACTGAAAAAGAATAGAGGTGAATTTCGGTGAACAGGAGTGAAGTATCGCAGTATCTCAGAGAAAACCACATGCCAACCGTCTGGTGTCCGGGATGTGGAAATGGAATCGTTCTCAAAGCATCGATTGAAGCGATAAAGAATCTCAACTACAATAAAGATGATATTGCAGTTGTTTCTGGAATAGGTTGTTCTTCACGCGCGACTGGATACTTGGATTTCAACACGATGCACACTTTACACGGAAGAGCTATTGCTTTCGCAACTGGCGTCAAACTCGCAAGGCCCGATCTCAAAGTCATAGTTATGACAGGTGATGGTGATGCCACTGCGATAGGAGGAAATCATTTCATTCACGCGTGCCGTAGAAACATGGATCTCACCGTGATTCTTTACAACAACAACATCTACGGAATGACAGGAGGACAATATTCCCCACTTACCCCTCACGGTTCTTATTCTACGACATCGATATACGGCAGCTTAGAAAAACCATTCGACGTTGTTGAACTCTCTAAAGCCTCCGGGGCTACCTACATTGCAAGAGCCACAACCTTTCACTACAAGTTGCTCGTAAAATACATACAAAAAGCGTTGGAACACGAGGGAATGTCCGTAGTTGATGCGGTCACTCAATGTCCAACGTATTATGGCAGGTACAACAAAGTTGACAGTGGTCCAGGAATGCTTCAATTCTTCAAAGAGAATTCCGTACCACTTTCCAAAGCCAAAACTATGAATCCAGAAGAACTTGAGGGAAAGATAGTGATTGGAGAGTTTTTGGAAGTGGAAAGGCCAGGATATGTTGAGGAATACGCAAAACTTCAAAAGAGATTAGAGGTAATCAATCATGCAAACTGATGTTTATTCATCTTTATCCACGGTCACTCCTTTTAGCATACGTATCACCGGTCTTGGAGGACAAGGTAACGTATTTATGGGCACGGTTTTGGCCAATGCACTTGTCAAAGGTGGAAAATGGGTGATACAAACTCAATCTTATGGTGCACAGGTTAGAGGAGGACTCACACTTTGTGATGTGCTGTTTTCTGACGAGCCGATTGACTTCCCGAAGGCGAAAACATTCGATATGATCTTTGCCATGCATGATCTTGGACTGAAAACACACGCCAAATATTTAAAAAATAACGGCATACTTTTCGTTGATACATCCATGTGCGGGAAAATACCACGATTCATTCAAAGTGTAACTAAAAAGCTGATCGCTTTACCTTTCAGTCAAAGATCTGAAGAAATTTTCAACAGCAAAGTTTTCGCAAATGTGATCAGCCTGGGACTTATAGCATCTACGACGAAGATCGTGAGTTACGATAACTTGAAAGAAGCAGTTTTAGAACAAGTTCCCAAAAAGTATGCCGAGCAAGACTTGAAAGCACTCGAAGAAGGATACCAACTTTCTAAAAAAGTTTACAGCTTGAGAGAAAAAATGGAAATACCTTATTCAAAAGGAACAAGCACAGCTTTCGAATGAAAAACCACAACATTTTGCAAAGTTTTGCATGTGCGTTCTCTGGAATGGCTCACATTTTCAAAAAAGAGCGCAACATGAAGATACACTTTTCCGCTGCGATAGCAATTGTTATTCTTTCAATGATATTGAATATTGGTATGAATGATATGCTCTGGATATTTTTAGCGATCGCACTTGTTATGATAACTGAAGCTATGAATACATTCTTCGAAGAACTTTTAAATTTTATAAGTCCCCAATACAATGTATCTGTAAAACACATGAAAGATATCGCAGCTGGAGGAGTTCTCACGGCTACGATTTTTGCGGTGATCGTCGCTCTGATAGTTTTTGGAAGAAAAACAGGAACGGATCAATCCACATTAGTCGATATCGTGTTTTTCCTATATCTCGGATTGATAGTGTTGATGTCGATTTTAGGCGGTGAAAAAAGTGGTAATGAAAAAGATAAAAGTAGCGATCGTTGACGATTCAGCTTTTATGAGAAAAGTTATACGTGATTCGCTCGAAGAACGTGGATTCGATGTAGTGGCCATAGGAAGAAATGGAAAAGATGCGGTTTCAATTGCGTCTAAAGAACTCGCTGATGTTATGACACTTGACGTGCAAATGCCAATCATGGACGGCCTTGAAGCGTTGAAAAAGATCATGAAAATCGCTCCCATGCCTGTTATCATGGTTAGTAGTTTGACCGAAAAAGACGCGAAGATCACTTTAGAGGCACTTTCACTTGGCGCATTTGATTTTGTAGCAAAACCAGGCGGCGCGATCTCAGTGAATTTCAACGTTGTCACAGACGAATTGGCAGAAAAAATCATTCTCGCCACTTCACACAAATCTATCTTGAAAAAACCCTCAAAACCTATACCTATTATTTCATCTGTTAAACGTGAAACAAGATACGATCTTGTGATCGTAGGTTCATCCACAGGAGGGCCAAAAGCTTTGGATAGCATTATCCCACGTCTCCCAGCACAGTTCCCGTTGCCGGTGATCATCGTCCAACACATGCCACCAAAGTTCACCACCACACTTGCCAAAAGACTCAATGAAGAATCGAATATAAAGGTTACTGAAGTTACCGAAAGGACAGAAGCGCATCCAAAAAATGCTTACGTGGCTATGGGTGATAAACATTTAGAGGTGGAAAAAGAGAACGGCTCTATCATTTTAAGACCTGTGGGCGGGCCTAAAATGAACAGCGTGAAACCTGCTGTCGATTACACGCTTATAAGTGCGGCAAAATCCGATCTTAGCGTGTTAAGTGTGATCCTCACAGGAATGGGAAAAGATGGAACGAAAGGGCTGAAAGCTTTCAACCGAAAAAAAGTCACGATCATAGCAGAATCACAAAACACAGCCATTGTGTATGGAATGCCTAAGTCCGTAGTCAAAGAGGGACTTGCCGATTATGTTCTGGATTTGTATGATATTCCGGCGAAAATAGCCGAATTGGTTTAGTAGGGGCACGGCGGCCGTGCCCCTACTATTTCGTTCTGTACAATCTGTCTCCAGCATCTCCAAGACCGGGAAGTATGTAAGCGTCATCATTCAATTGCCTATCCATAGAACATGTGTATATATTAAGAGCGGAATGTGCTGATTCCAGAAGGTTCATTCCTTCTGGAGCGGCTATTATGGACAGCATGGTTATGTGTTTTCCACCAAGTTTCTCCACCATTCCAACAGCCTTGGAAGCGGATTCACCTGTGGCCAGCATTGGATCGAGCACGAAGATCTCCGTGTTATCGAAGAACTTCGGAAATTTCGCGTAGTATTCAACTGGCTTTTTCGTATTTTCATCACGGTATAAACCAATATATCCAACTGAAGCGTTGGGCAGAAGTTGAAGGAAGCCTTCCAGCATTCCTAAACCTGCCCGTAATATCGGAACAACTACTATATTCTTGTCGTTTATCTCATAGCCAGAACATTTCTCAAGGGGAGTTTCAACCATCTTGCGGTGTGTTTTTATATGTCGTGTTGCCTCGTAAGTCATGAGCATTGTGATCTCCCGTACGAGTTCTCTGAATTCCTTCGGACCTGTAGAATTATCTCTCAACAAGGTGAGTTTGTGTAAAATTAATGGATGTTCAATCACGAAGTGACTCATTTTTTTACCTCCAATTTAGAATATTCGGTCACTTGATTTTTCCCTCGTTCTTTTGCGATGTACAATGCGATATCAGCACATTTTATAAGGCTTTTAGCATTCGAGTCACATTCCAAAGAATCAGCCAATCCAATCGAAATCGTCAATTTCGAAGATATTAGCCTTATAGCTTCAACAGATCTTCTTACTCTTTCACAACTGTCCACCGCTCGATAAGCAGGAGTATGTGGAAAAATAATCAGAAATTCTTCTCCACCATACCTTCCAATCATATCTATACTTCTAACTGACTCAGACATTCCTTTCGATACATGCCTAAGAACTTCATCTCCCACATCATGCCCATATTCATCATTTATCTTTTTAAAGTCATCTACATCTATCATGGCTACACTTAAAATTTCACCGTACCTTTTGGATCTTTCTACCTCTTCATCGAGTCTTTCCAATATATATCTTCTTGAGTAAAGGCCGGTAAGAGAATCGAAATTTGAATTTTTAGCAGCTATGCTTTTCTCGATGTGAAGCGCGTAGATTGGGATGATCTGATCCAATAAGAGCAACGCGTCATCCATAGACAGATCTGTTGTGTCAAAGCTCAAGTGAATTACTCCACCATCGATTGGAAAAGAATAAACAAAATGTTTTTGTCCGAAAGCCCATGCAAAATCAAGATCAACATTCTCATCAGTGATGAAAGCTATGCCGTTAGTTTTAGCACGAATTCTTATTTTTTCTACCCCGTTGAGTTCACAAATCACATCTCTGTTAAGTCTTTTAGAAACGGTTACTCCAAGAGATTTTAAAATTTCCTCAGATCTTTTAAAAGTCTGGAATAACAAAGCGGGTCCTGTCAATTCGTATGAATTATCGATCAAGTCCGCTTCTTTTATCTTTCGCGAAAGCCATTCAGCTCTTCTTTTTAGACCGAACTGTTTTGCTGCCGAAATGGCAAGCCTCATGTGATAAGTTGCCACTTTTAGAAAACCCATGCGTTGATAAGCTTTGGAGAGTTGTTCTTTATAAAAGACTTTTCCAATGTTGATGGCATTCATGTAGAAATACCTCCCCATACGTTTTAAAGTTTTCATGGGACGGTTTGAGACTTCCTTTGCCACAAAATAAGTAGCGAGATAATTCGACGATTCAACTTTATCGAAATCCAGATCGCCGGAAGCCATTGAAAGTAGTTCTTCACTTTCAGGTGTCTTCAGGGATTTCAATATTTCAAGGGCTTGTTTTTCGTCATCTTTGTACAAAGCGGCCATGGGTTTTAAGCGATTCCGCTCTTCAGAATCTTTGACACGATCGATTCCCTCAAATTCCATATTCTCCACTTTCATTCTTACAAATTGGGCATCAATTTGCGGTTCAAGTTGAGGACAGGCTTTTTTAGAATTTCTTAAAAAAAGCTTTGCTCGTTGAAATTCTCCCATCTCGATGAGATCGGAGGCTAAGAGTAATTGCGCTAAACCGGCAGCTTTCCATAAGCCTTCTACAACGGATTCTCTTAGCGCACGAAGAATTCTGTTGTGTAAAGAATACGAGGGTTTGGGGAATACGGCATACCAAATATTTGACCCTATTAGCGGTGATAGATCGCGAAAATCGTATTCCTTGGCGATGGAAAGCGCAGTTTCAAACTCGTTCAGTGCTTCCTCATTTTCTCCGGAATTTACGAGTTTTATCCCAATGTAATTGCGTGCCATCGCTTCTATCCTGCGCGCTATTCGATCTTTTAACTTCTCAAGAGGAGTGATAACTTCTTTATATACGGTCGATACACTCGCGTTCTTTGACACGAGTTTGGCATAAGTTCTAGTTACTTCGACCAACTTGGATGCTTTATTTGCAAGAAGCGAATATTCCATGCCATTCATGGATAAAACAACAGAAAAATACGCATTTCTAAATGTTCTATTTCCAAATTTGGAAGCTTTTTCAAGATCGTTTTTCATCTCGTCGTAATCGCCAAGCACTTTATGGAAAAAAGCACGTAGTGATTCAAATGATTCGAGATCCTTTCCTTTGATCTTTTGAGCCAAATCCACAAGTTCAATTCCTAAATTAGGTTTCTCCCCGTTTTCCGCTAATTTGTGTGCACGAATTAAAATCTTAGCGGCATTTGGCTTCTCGCATTTTCCGGATTCGACATGCCATATCCCATCTTTAACCCACCACTTTCCACGAGAAATAAGATCCGAGATGGCAAAGAGTTCTCCACCGGTGCAGTTGATCAAAGAACGTTTATCGCTTTCAAATACGCAAGGAGCCCCAAAAATAGTTCTAAGAAGCCAATCTATTTCTTCTGAAGAGATCTTTGGTGGTTCGATTTTTTTGCCAGGTCCTGGCTTGAAAATCGGATCGTGAATTTCCAAGATTTTGGAATATGGATTGAATTTTGCAAGTGCACCCACCATGGTGTGCATTTCTACAGATTCTCCAGAGTTAAAAATGTAAAGATCCCTATCATTTAATGTCATTAAAAACGCGATGGCTGTTGGATCTATATCAGACAAACTCTTGGCCTCAGAGAAAATGATGCGCCATTTTTCACCTTTAAGTACCTCTCTTGTTACATCCTCCATAGAAGAAAAAATCTTGCCTGCTTTTGAAAGAAATGGTAAAAACGCTTTGGCACGTCGAATTGGCAAATAGGCTTGCCCCGCAAGGCCCTTTATCTCTTCCACTACTTTAAAATGACGCCAGATACCCAAAGATGGCAAAAAAAGGGGGGTTGACTGGACTTTGAGATCTAATTCGTCCATCAATCCAAGAATAGCTGGCATTTTTTCATGTGAGATTTTTGAGATAATTCCACCAGAATTCTTGAAGGTGTCCGCTAGCGTTTGAATAGTTGTAAAGAATGAACGCGGATTCACAATTCGCCCGCTTACAATCCATGGGCGTGCGTTGAAATTGGGAAGTATAACCGTTTTGTTCTTTTCTAAAAGAACGGATTTTTTTGATACTGGTCCCAAATATACACCATTCAAAGCACAGTTGTATACCCCTTTCACAAGATCGATGAATTCCTGCTCGTCCATGTGAGGATCATGAACCTTTGCATCTGAAAATACGATTTTTAATTTATTCCTCTTTGGTTCGAAGCCCTTTATTCTTGGAAGACATGTGCAAAATTGGAGCTTCTGTAGCATCTCTTTTTCCTTTGACGAGTCTTCAAATATAACGATCGACATTCTATCCCCCTCTAATCATTTCACACTCCAATGTTCGTACAGGGAAGGAGGGATCATGTCTATCAGATCGTATTCACTTCCATTTATAGCCATTTTGTTACCGTAAACAAAATTTCTCGATCCTCCCATTTGCCTGCACAGGTAAAGTTGCTTTCGCGCCCTTGTTATGGCAACGTAGAAAACACGCTGCTCTTCTTCGAAGTTTCCACTTCTTAAGGACATGAATGACGGGAAATCCCCTGGATTAACAGCCAAAACGAACACAACATCCCATTCTAACCCTTTTGCTTGATGAACAGTTGTAAGTGTCACGTTTCCCTCTTTTTGATACTCTTCTCTTTTTAAATCCACATCTGCCGTTACAGCCAGATCAGACAAAAAATCAATCTGGTTTTCGTATCTTCCCGCTATCTCGATCAATCTTTCCACGTCTAATTGCCTATCGTGAAAATCATTGAAGGTCATGGCGAGATAATCCGAGTAAAAGTATTCGTACACTTTTTCTAAAATTTCCGAAGGAGATTGCTCTTCAGACAGTTCCTTGAATACATCTTCGACAACTTCATACTTCCTTCCAAACTTCGAAATATCTTTTATGAAGGATACGGGATCTGCTTCCCTTTGGAGCGCATTGACCACTACATCGGCACCTTTTCGACCTATACCGGTGAAAAGTTGAAGAAGACGAATCCAGGACAAAGTGTCTCGAGGATTGTTTAAAACCCTTAAAAAAGCGAGCAGATCTTTCACGTGTCTCGACTCTGTGAATTTCACTCCTGACTTGACAATGAATGGAATATTCGATTTAGAGAGTTCCAATTGAAGATCCATAGAATGAGCATGTGCTCTGTACAACACGGCAATCTCTTCTTCGGGAGTTCCTTCGTTAACGATCTCTGTAATTCTGCTTGATACGAATTCCGCTTCTTCAAAAGAATCCCACGTGCTTACAACAATCGGCCTTAGCGAAGAAGGCCTTACAGCCTTTAATTTCTTTTTGAAAAGATTGTTCGGTATCACGCTGTTTATCAGTGAAACGATCTCTGGAGAACTGCGGTAATTCGTCTGGATTTTGTGGACTTTCACGTCTTTTTCATTCGAAATGTCAATGATGTTCTCGTACCTTGCACCTCTGAAAGAGTAAATACTCTGCGCGTCATCTCCCACCACCATTAAGTTGTGATGCACGGATGAAAGCTTTTTCACGATATCGCTCTGGATCTTGTTGGTATCCTGAAACTCATCGACAAGTACCCATTTGAAGCGCGACGCTTCTTCTGTTCTCACTTCTTCCACATCAAGAAGATCGTTCGTGTAGTTCAAAAGATCGTCATAATCCAGGGCCGATTGTTCGACTTTCAGATCTTCATATTTTTTCTTCACTTCTTTGAGCTTATCCACAACCGAATACAAATACGCGAAATTATCTTCGACGATATCTTCCATAGACTTGTCCAAATTAGCACTCAAGGAAATCATTTTTCGTATCAGAGAAGGTGATGGGAATTTCTCTTCTTTGGATACCACCGCACCTCTTGCATGTTTTACCAAGGTTTTCGTATCTTCCTCGTCGAGTATTGAAAAATTCGGGTCAAGTTTTAGAACGTGCGCATGCTTTCGAAGCAAGTAGTTACACACATGGTGAAAAGTACCTGCAAGCATACCATCAAGTTTGCTGTGCGAAACTTGCTGCGCTCTATGGATCATCTCACGGGCAGCAGCACGCGTGAAAGTTACAAGCAGTATCTCGTAAGGTTTTACATTTTTTGACACGAGATACGCTATCTTGTAAGTTATCGTTTTGGTTTTGCCTGAACCTGGTCCTGCAATAACAAGAGAAGTACCACTTTCTTCAAGAACAGCAGCACGTTGCTCACTATCAAGCTCTTTCAAAAGATCACTTGAATCTTTTGGTGTGTAAGATATCTCGTAAGCTTTTTCGGCCTTTTTCACGCATTTAACCTCGAATCTACATTTTGACGTTAACGGCTGATGTACTGTACAGCTGACTCTTATTCGCGCGCGCTGCTTGCGCGCCTTTGATTTAGAATACATTGAATTCTGGCAAGGGTTCTCTCTCTTCCGAGCACGTAAATGCTTTCGAACAAACCAGGTGTAACGGTTTGTCCTAACAGTGCAGCGCGAAGAAGCTGAAAGAACTTCTTTTTCGAAATATCCTCGGATGCGGCAACGGATCTTATGGCTTTTTCCACTTCTTCAACACTCCATTTATCCAACTTCTCAATCGCATCAGATGCTGCCAAAAGATAGGATTTAGCGTAATGTGAATCTAATATCTTTTGGGCATCCTGAGTAGGTACCGGCTTTTCAACGAAAAATGGCTCTACGAAATTCCTCAGCGCTTCCAAATTGTTAACTTTTTGACGGCATATTTCCATCACTTTTTCGGCATATGCGCTATCTTCAAACCAGTTCATTCCTTTTGGATATTCATCTTTCATCCACAACTTGAACTTTTCGATGAGTTCTTCAATTGGCATGCGTCGCATATGCTGACCATTTATCCATTCCAACTTCGCATAATCAAAAACCGCTGGTTTTGAAGAAAGTTTGTACAGATCAAAAGATTCTACCTTTTCGAAAGGATCGAAAATTTCATCCTCAACACCCCAACCGAGCAAGGCAAGGTAATTAACAAAAGCCCTATCGATAATTCCACGTGATCTGAAGTAATCAACAGAGGTTCCTCCATGTCTTTTGCTCAGAGGTGTTCTATCAGGTCCGAGTATCAATGGTATGTGCATGAACTTTGGTTTTTCCCAGCCAAAGGCATCGTAGATCATTATTTGCTTCGGCGTATTTGTGAGATGATCTTCACCGCGAATCACGTGAGAAATTTTCATGAGATGATCGTCGACCACAACGGCAAAATTGTAAGTTGGATACCCATTGGATTTCACGATCACAAGATCATCAAATGTGGAGTTATCGAATTCCATTTTCCCTTTTGCCATATCCTCAAAAACCGTTTTCCCATTTGGAATTCTAAAATTCACAGTTACGCTGTGCCCTTTTTCGCGATAGTCATCTGCCTCTTCTTTTGAAGTCGTTTTTTTCAATATTTTCTCGGCATCTTCTAATTCGTAAATCGCGTAGTAAGCCGCTCCTGACTTCAAAAGCTGATTCACATATTCTTCGTAAATTCCGGCGCTAACACGCTCACTCTGCCTGTAAGGCCCGAAAATCCCTTCAGTCTCAGGACCTTCGTCCCAAGATATCCCACACCATTTGAGATCTTTGATTATCGATTCTTCAGATTCTCGAGTAGAGCGTTGAGTATCGGTATCTTCAATTCTCAAAATGAACTTTCCACCGTTTTTTTTCGCAAATAACCAATCGAATAAAGCCGTGCGCGCTCCTCCAATGTGTAAATATCCCGTGGGGCTTGGAGCAAATCTCACTCTCAGTGTCATTTCGTTGCCCCCAATGTCTCGACCATTTCTAACGCTTCTTTCACATTCCATGCACTCTTCATCTCAGCTAATTTTCGATCGTCGATGTACTTCCCATCCAACAAGACGTTGGTTATTTTGTCTGTCCATCCGCCAGTTCCTCTTAACAAGACAACTGGTTTGGAATGAGCGTACGCCGCAAACAATTCAAGAGCTGTGCCGACTTTTCCACCCACACTTATCACTGCATCAACGTTGTACATCATGAGGACAGATCTCATGGAGAAATCCATCCCGGTATCTACAGATACCGTGAGGTAATCATTTCCGGAATCTGATTTAGGAAGTATTCCAACAACGATACCACCGGATTTCATTGCTCCCCTTGAAACCGCTTCCATAACTCCATCTCTACCACCATTTATCAATACATGTCCACGCTCTGCGATCTCTTTTCCAAGGCTTTCACACAGCTCAACTAACGGTTTTACCGGTGGCTTATCGATATCACCCGAGTAACCTATTACACCTATTCTCAAAAGTTACACCTCCAATGAGATTTTACCATAATTTATAAGGATGGATTATATTAAGAACCTATCCTTAAATAATCACGATATCTTTAACTCTCAAGTATTACCGTTC
>CAJXLN010000021.1 GCA_913056255.1 uncultured Thermotogae bacterium
CTTTTGTGAACTTCCAGATGGCGAGCTCATATGTCTTGATGAAGACTTCGAGGAGTGGAGGAATGGAGGAGCCGAGAGTGCTTTTTAGCACTCGTTATTTCGGCGTCTACGACCAAGGCGATAGCCGCGACCCTTTGGCACCATTACTTCCACTTTTACGACCAAATTTTACGACCAAAGCGGTAGCTGCGACCCGAGGGATTGGAATAAATAAAAAATCCTTGTTTGAGTGGGATTGCACAGTGTGAGCGGAGGTGTCGAGAGAGCGGGATTGCCCTTTGGCAATATCTTTCCCGCTTTTGCGACCAAGGCGGCAGCCGAGTGGAGGTGCCCTTTGGCACCATCTTTTCCACTTTTATGCCCGAGACGGTAGTCGAGACCCTTTAGCACTATCTTTTCCGCTTCTACGACTATGCTGGGAGAACGGAGAAGCCAGCGGCACTCGTTACTTCGGCATCTATTTTTGTTTAGGGATAAGTTTTTAGAATAATTTCTTGATAGTGGTTGTGATACCTTGAGATACGAAACGAAAAGCATTTTGGGAATAGAGAACTAAAAAGCACAGAAGCTCTTCAGCAAGAATATGGTAAAGGTTCATCTATCTTAGCAAGCGCAAAAAAATGAAATACCTTTCACACTCTCTTGGGCTTCACCACAAAAAAACTCTTTCCTCTGTACTGAATGATTTTCACATCGGAATCGTTCTTGATCTTCACAACGATCTCGTCAGCGTTCACATTTAATTTCTTAGCGAGATTTCTTATTTGTTCCTCTCTCATCGGATGACGTTCGCATATTTTCAAGATCTCATCGTAAAGTTGGGAAGAGTTCTCTATATGAAAATCTCCCTCTTCATATTCTGCTATGATATAACCATGCAAGATCTCATGAGCTTTGACTATTGCGTCCTCGTCTGGGATCATGACCCAGCTTTCAGCTGGTGGACGAATTGGAACATTCACATAAACACGATCAGGTTTTACATCTTCGAGTATCTTAGCTATCTTTTCAAGCTCTCCTTCTGAATCGTTAAGACCTTTTACAAGCATGACTTCAACCCAAAGCTTTCCGGATCTCATCTTAGAAAATTCCTTCAGCCCATTTACCACTGCCCAAAAATTCAGCTTTTTGTGTGGTCTGTTGATTTTTAAGAATGTTTCCTCATCACCCGCATCTAAAGATGGAAGTACGATATCCGCATTAACGAGAGCGTCTCTTACAGATGATTCGTAGAGCAAAGAACCGTTCGTTATAACGGCAACAGGCAAGTTAGTTCTTGATTTTGTTTCCCTTATGAGATATCCCATAGACTTACAAAGCGTGGGTTCTCCTTCTCCGACAAAGGTTATGTAGTCGATACCGTCAGGATTTTCTTTCACAGCATTCGTTATCTCACTCAGAATCTCCTTCGGATCGAAGAAATCTTGCCTCGTATTTGTCATGTGATCTGTTCTTCCAAGCTGACAGTAAACACAAGAATAATTGCAGGTCTTAGAAGGTATGAGACTTACCCCCAAAGACCTGCCGAGTCTTCTTGAAGGAACTGGGCCGTAAACGTACTTGTAGACCATTAACGATCTCTCATTCCGTAACCGCGGCCGCGGCCACGAGCCATACCACGCCCTTGCCCTCTGCCGTAATTCATTCCAACCCCACCATTTGATCTTCCAAATCCACGAAGCGATGGATTTTCCGAATTCGGCCTTATGGCATTAGTCGGACACGCTTCCATACATTTTCCACATCGAGTGCAGATGGCGTTGTTTATTCTTGCCTTGCCGTTAACCATCTTTATCGCGCCTTCAACTGGGCAAGCATTAACACAAACCGCACATCCTTTACATTCTTCTTCTCTAACCCATGGCACGATTATCACCTCTTCATTGCTATATTTTCAACCTTATTCCATATTTTTCGTATCTCATCAGAAGCCAAACTGTCGTAAGCTACAACGGGTTTTGCCTGTTCCGTTGCCGTTTTGACCATCTTATCATACGGTATCTTTCCCAATATCTCCAACGATTCATCTTCGCAGTACTTCACAATTTCATCCGTTTGAAATTCGTTTATATCGTATTTGTTTATGACTATTCCCATCGGTATTCTGAAGTGTTTGACCGTCTGAACTATGCGTTTGAGATCGTGCAATCCGCTCATCGTAGGCTCAGAAACCACGATAACATAGCTTGTAGAACTGATCGAGGAGGTTGCAGGACATCCAATTCCGGGAGCACCGTCTATTATCACAACAGGTATTTCTTGCTCTCGAGCCACTTTAACGGCCATCTTTCTCACCTCAGCGATGAGTCCTCCACTCGTTTCTTCACCCAGTCCTAAAAGTGCATGAATCAGCGGTCCGTTTTCCGTTTTAGATGAGAAGTATTTCCCACTCAACGAGTCCACGAGTTCTAAAGCACCTGCAGGGCATTTCATCACACATGCGTTACAGCCTTCGCATGCGTATTCTCTTATAAAATAACGCCCTTCATCAAAACCCACCGCGTCGAATCGGCAAACCTGCTGACATATTCCACACTTTACACATTTTGACTGATTTAAAGCAGCTTTTTTGGAACCGATATATTCGTGGGTCTCTTTGATTTCAGGTTTTAATATTATGTGCAGATTCGGAGCGTCAACATCACAATCAGCCATTACCGGGTGTTTTGCAAGATAAGCAAACGATGCTGAAAGGGTTGTTTTTCCAGTTCCGCCTTTGCCACTTACTATCGCGATTTGTCTTAGCACGCAACCATCGCCTCGATCTTTTGAAAGAGTTCAACGAATTCTTCGACGTACTCTTCACGGACTTTGGAAAAAAGCTGACCACTTGAATAACTTCGTGCGATGGCTTCATCGTAGGCAACGGTCATCATCAAAGGAATATTTTCTTCCTTCAGATATTTTTCTACCTCTTTGTAAGTGCCATCGTACCTGTTGATGAGTACACCCATCTTGATGTTCATTTCTCTGATCAAGTCGATTGTCAATTTCAGATCGTGTAGTCCAAATGGTGTTGGTTCAGTGACGAGAAGTGCGAAATCAATTCCTTGAAGAGTTTCGACCACAGGACATGATGTGCCGGGAGGTGAATCCAAAATGACAACATCTACATCTGAGATCATATGTTTCTTGAGTTGCCTTATGACTTTAACGGGTGTTGGTTCACCTACATTCAATATGCCTTCTCCAAAGGAAATACCTTCGTAAGTGTGGCCAAATTTCAGTTTACCGATTTCCTTTGGCTTTTCCGATATGGCCTTAACTGGGCAAACCATCGAACAAACACCGCAACCATGACATAAATATTCAAAGAGCATTATATACTTTGAAGAGACACTGATCGCCGAGAATTGACAAGCCTTCGCACATTTACCACAATGAGTGCAAGCATTTGTATCGATCACAGGTAGCAAAAGGTTCACAGCTTCCTCCTCAGTGTAAGTCACGTCAAAAAAAATGTGCGAATTTGGCTCTTCCGCGTCAGCATCTAAAAGTTGAATTTCTTTTCCAGAAAGGTTCAAAGAGTAAGCCAAATTCGTCGCAATTGTGGTTTTTCCAGTTCCACCTTTGCCAGAAAGAACCGCTATTTTCATAGTATTTTATTGAGTTCTCCACTTTTCATTTTACTAATAGCTTCAGAGACTTTCAGGCCTCTGCCATCGTAAACATCTATTTCGGCCTTCTTCAAAGCTTCCATTGAATTCCCGCCAGGCACTGCAGAAATCAAAGCAGCTACACCGTTGTCCACGGCTATCTGAACGGCTTTTGGACCGACACCGTGTGAATTTTTTAAAAACTCATTTTCCAAAACCTCGGATTTTTGACTTTCGATATCGTACACGATGAAATACGGTGCTCTCGCGAATCTATCAGATACCATACTGTCGATAGAAGAATCATTTGCCGTGATCATTACTTTCATAATTGGCACCTCCATGCTAATTGTATATATATGATACAACTTTAAGTTGTCTCGTGTCAACATCATAATGTTTATACCTTTTTCAATAACCGTGCTTTTCAATCATGTTAATTCCGTTACTTTCATGCTCATTAGGAGTTTTGATAATTTAATGATATAATAAGTTTTTGACTTAAAAGTAACATGTGTTGAGAACATCAATCTTTTAGGGAGGTGGATGTTGTGAGAAAGTTCATAGTGGTCTCAGCTCTCATTTTGATGATGAGTGCGTTCATTTTTGGATTCGGCATAGAACTCGGAGCGGGAGTAAACAATATGATGATATTCTTAAATTTTCCAACTGTTGCTGCGGGTGTAAACGTACCAATTGCTGGAAATTTTTCACTCACAGGACAATTCGATGCATTGTTTCCACTAACATCAGGATCTAATCCCTCATTCATGGCACTTGGTGGAGGTAGGTACACCTTTGATATGAAAAACATGAAGCTCTTTGTTGGGGCAGATGGAGGTATATTAACCAATTTTACAAGTGGATCGAACATGTATCCAGTGTTTGGATTTAACGGTGGAGTACAGTTCCAAATGTTTTACATAAAGGGCGCAATGAGATGGCCGAGAGTTAATATAGGACAACCATCGTACAACACAACAAACGTGTTTGTTTCACTTAACGAACTAACAGCAGGCATCAATTGGGCCTTTTAGTGGATTTTGCACGAGAACGTATATGGACGGGCTCAGCTCGTCCATTTTTCCGTACAATTGGACTTTGTTTGAATATTACTTTCCGTACTTAGAACCTATCTTTAAGCAATTAGGAGTTAACAAACTTTTCGAAATCATCTCTGAATTTTTCAAAATCTTCGAATGAAAAATGGTAGATTGGGCCTTTCCCTCCACCTTTTCCCCCTGAAGATTTTGCCCACTTGATCACTTCTGCTTTTGGTATTTTTGGTGCGCAAATTACAACGTTAGTAGAAGAAGAGTATTTTATGCTGTAGGCCACGTCTTGCCGGAATCTCGTAACGAATGAGGCCACACTTTCATCGAGTTCTATGATGTCTCCGTGTTTTATCTCTTGTGATATGTATTTTGCGAGAGATTCGGAGAGTTTTTTTATTTTGGAAGATTTCATCTTAGATTCTTCAAAACATTTTTCAACACGAACTTCGAGATCTTTCCAGGAAGCATCGAAAATTTTGGATGCCTTTAAGAGAATTTCTTCTTTTAGAGAATAATCCTTGAAAGCACGCTTTCCGGCCAGAAACCAAATTCGTGTCAAGTTGCCTTTTACTTTTTCAGAATGAGTGATTTTGATCATTCCAATCTCTCCGGTTCGTGAAACATGGAATCCACCGCAAGCGTTCAGATCTAAATCTCCGATCTTTATCAAACGTATTTTACCGGATTCAAGTGCCTTTTGAGAAAGTGCTTTTCTCAAAGAATAATTTTGTGCTTCTTCAGGAGTGATAATCTTTTCCTCAACTTCGATGTCCGACATAACGATCTCATTGGCAAGATTTTCTACCTCTTTTATTGAAAAATCCGAATCCAGATCCACAGTGGTGGTTTCTTCAGACATGTGAAATCCACGTGTTTTTGCTCCATACGATTTTTCAACGATAGCGGAGAGTATATGTTGGGCTGTATGCTGACGTGCTATTTCTTTTCTTCTTTCAAGATCTGCTTTGGCTTCAACTTTGAGTCCAACTTCAAGATCACGATCCACTTCGACAAACTCCGAATTGACTGAAAGAACCGTAGCTTTTCCAATAATTCCCCTGTCTCCTATCTGTCCTCCAAAACCATCTGGATAAAAAGGATTCGGAGAAATTTCAACGAAATGCTTTCCATTTTTCTCAAATGATTTCAAAATTTTTACGATTGCCACGTCAGGTTTTGTGAAATGCACCGTTCTTTACCTCCCAAAATCTATTGCCACATCTTTAAAATGGTTTATTTCCCCATTTCTTGTGACGGATATAACGTCCACTCTGTATGATTTTGTTCCAAGATCTCCAAAATCGCGCAAGAAAATCTGCGCGGTAATTGCTATATTTTTGAATTTTTTTCTGTTGACACGCAAGTACGCTTCCGGAGAGCCGTACTTCACTTCTACAAAGACAAGCTGTTTTTTATCTTTTGCGATTATATCGATTTCTCCACGCCTCACCCTGAAATTACGGCGAACTATTTTGTATTTTTGACGTTTGAGGTATTTGCAGGCTATTTCTTCACCAATCTGACCGTAATTAACCGAATCACTTGGCATGAATGGAAGAAACTTGAATCAATCCGTTTTTAATTTTGGGGATCTGTTTCATAATTTCAGAGGTATCGAATTTCACCGGAACATCTTCTCTTAATTTCAAAGGATTTTCAATGGGACTTCGCATAGGTTCATATCCAGAAACATCTACTTCATCTATCATCTTCATGTATTCCAGGATATTTGACATATCTTTTTTTATTCTGTTGACTTCGTCTGCCTTCAATCGGATCTTTGCAAGATTTTCCAGGTGCTCAATAAGCTCATTTGTGATCTCCATCTTTTTTCCCCTTTCCGATAATACCCTTGACACGCGTTATGTCAAAATCTTTTGATTCTCTGTTCACTTTGATTACTTCTTTGTACAGTTCCTCACGGAGTATTTTGAAATTTTTTGGCGCTTCTATCCCAATTTTAACATCTCCGTGCTCTACGGACAAAACGCGAACAACTATTTTCTCATTTATGAGAATTCCTTCTCCTACTTTGCGCCTTAAAATGAGCACATCATCACGTCCCAGTTTTGATTGGATAACGAGTAGTGTATCGCGTATCATCGAGGATCAACTGGACACCAATTGCCTTATCAAGATTTATTACCACAGGAGCTAGGAGATTAACGGTCACATTTTCAGAATGGAGATCTACAACGGCAAGTACGAGAACGCGATTCTTCTTTGGATTTTCTAATTTTTCAAGTGCTTCTTCGTTTAGATCAAATGAAAAATTTTCAACGATTAACCATGGATCAATCACAGGGAGTGCGACATCCGCGTCTTCAAGAGAAACAAGCCACTTCACAGGTTCGGTGTCGGGCCGAGATATGAGAGAGAATTTTTTCAGATGTTCGAATCCAGGAACTCCATCCTTGAAATTTATTATTTCTTCTTTGTCAACATCGATAAGACCAAGTCTGGTTTTGATACTCAAAACTATCACCTCAAAAAGTCGGCGAGAGTGGGAAGAAGAGCCTTTGCACTTGATTCCAATGCCGCCTTGAAAACATTTTGCTGCATGGAAATGTCGGATACGACCTTTACCATATCCGCATCCTGTGTTTTTGACAGCAACTCCGTTGTATAAGAACTGAAATTCTCTGTACTTTCAATCAAACCTTGAACCATTTGTTCTCTTGAACCAATGTCAGCCGTAACGGATTGAAGAGCGTCTTCGTATTTTTCGAGATCTCCAAGATCATTCCCTCTCAGCTCATCAGCGTTGTTGTTGTTGAGATCTTCTATTATTTTATCGAGAAGGCCAAGTTTGATTGGAGAATCGGTTTTTTTGTTATTTGTAACAAGACTTACCGTGCTACCTGAGGCGTTAGAAATTTCCACATTGCTGGATGTGATATTCAAAACGTTACTTGCTCCACCAGATGCCAAAGCGTTAAGTTCTACATTTCCTCCCACAACCGATATGGAATCTCCAGCAGAAAGACTTTGGACTGAGCTTCCCGTGGCAACAGTTGTTCCTCCAGGAGTGGTAATCATTATTGTCGTTGCACCACTGATCGTCACATTCGTTGTGGTTTCGATCGTTCCATTCAGTATGCCGCCATCGACGGTTATGTTCCCCGATTTCAGATCAAGCTTTATCGCTCCACTAACTGTTTGAGATCCGTTGGTTAGAACCTGAGTTGAGTTTGTCGTTCCACCATAAGATTTGTAAGAGATCAAACTGTTTCCCACCGTGCCAGAATAGCCCAAGACATTGGGTAGAGTGATATTGGTGGTTATATCAGAAGTTCCAATTTTAAGAACATTCGAATTAGAGGTTGTGGAATTACTCACGTAGAAATAAGGTGCGCTGCCACTTAGTGTTTTAGAAATCGGCATCCTGGATTTTGAGCCACTGAAAATGTAAGTGTCTCCTACTTTTGTATTACCAAGCTGAACGATGAATTCACGTATTCTGCTGACTTCATCGCCTATCGCTTTTCTATCTGCAGGGGTATTCGTATCGTTGGAAGCCTGAACAACGAGTGAATGAACTCTTTGAACTGCTGAAGTTAACTGGGAAATGGTAGAATCATATCCCTTAAGTATCCCTTGAACTTGCTCGAGAGACGATTTGTAAGAGTTCACCTGTCTTAACACCGAGTCATAATTGGAAGCAAGGAAAGCTCCAGATGGATCTTCAGAAGGGAATTCGAATTTCTTACCGGTCGCTGCCTGGTGATGAAGCTTTGCCAATCTTCTGAGAACATTATCCACATCGTTTAGAAGTGTAGATTTCATCATATTTTGTGTAACTCTCATCCAGATCACCTCACCATATTGACAAGTGTTTCGATCATGGAATTGACAGTAGTTATCACTCTTGCAGACGCGGTATACGCATTCTGATAAAGCAACATTTGTGCCATTTCATCGTTTATCGAAACACTTGAAACTTCCTTTTTGTCTTGTTGTATCTGATTGACCAAAGCATTTGCATTTTCGAACATTGCGGAGGCGTTTTGACCTTCAACTCCCATGTCGCTAACGAGAGAACCGAAGAATGCATCCATCGATTGAACTCCGTTACTTTCCGATGTTTTAAGATCGGCGATCATCTGAATGCCTCCTGAACCTTGAGACCCAGTTGGCCCAACAATTCCAATAACAGAATTGGGAAGGAATGTTGGACTAAAATCCGTGGCAACACGCCTCGAATCCGAAATAATTGCGGGGTTAACGCTAATATGAAGCGCTGCATTTTTTGAGGGAACGATAATACCTGTCTGCTGATTCTTGTCAGCGTAAGATTCAAGATCCACAGAACCGTTTTTGGTGTTAAAGCCCAACACGTTTAAGAGGCCACTGCCGTTATCCGATATGTTGATGGGACTCGTCTTTTCGTTGCTGTCGTTATATCTAAGAAGATCGTAAGAAAGCGATTGGGTTGCCCTTATCACCAAATTTCCTCTCGGGGCAAGTGATGCTTCTACTCCTATATGTGCTTGGTTTATTTTGGCAACAAGTGAATTCAGAGAATCTTGAGATGTGTTGATGTTTATTTGTGCCCCATTCACTTTTAGAACTACATTTTCAGGAAGGCTATTGAAAATGTCTTTGAGTTTTTGGTTTGGATCGTAAACGTAACCGTCTGGAGGATTGGAGGCTGTTACCCTAAACAATGCTGTAGGTTGTCCCGGGATCAAATCTATTTTGAACAGTGATTGTCCGTGATTCCCATTTTGATCGTACGATTGATTAAGTATCGTGTTCACTTTGTCAGATAAGTTCAAGACAAAGCCGTTGAGCATGTTTTCGTATTTCACAACCACGTTATTCTTCAAGTGAAACAAGGCTCCGATCTTTCCTCTTTTGAAGATCAAAGGTACGTTCTTTGCACTTATGTAGTCCTCACTTGATTTGCCATTTATTTTTCGAAATTTGAGTGGAACGTAAGTTTGCCCAGAAAGTACGTTGCTTCCAGATATTGACAGTGATATTTCTCCATCTTTAAGAGTTGTAACGTTGAACGGTGTTAGCTTTGATAACTTGTCAAGTAAGATATCGCGTTTGTCCAGAAGATCGTTTGGGTGATTTCCGAGTACGGAAGATTCTCTAACCTTCACATTCAGATCTGCGATGCTTTTCAAAATGGAGTTAACATTGCTCGTTTCGTTTTCCATTTGATGTGTGTAGTCCATTCTCATTTGTTCAAAACTGTGATAAATACTTTTAACCTTATCGATCAATTCTTTGGCGGATTGAACGAATTCAGACTTAGCTCCAACACTTGTTGGAGTTGTAGAAACTTGCTGAGCTGACTTCCAGAAATTGTCGTAATAGCTTCTCAATCCATTACTTCCAGGAGTGTTTATCAATTGCTGAATGTACTGAAACTGAGTGTTAACTTCATTCCAAAAGCTAAACTTGGAATTCGATTGTCTGTATTGAAGATCCAGAAATTTGTCTCTAATTCTCTCAACATCATGAATTTTTGATCCTGTTCCAAAGGAGATTGGTATATTTGGCTGTGTCAGAGTTTGCATGGGTAAGGGCGGAGTTGTGACGATATCCGCTCGCTGCCTTGAATAACCAGGAGTATTTGCGTTAGCTATGTTGTGAGAAACTACTGACATGGCCGTTTGTTGAGTGTACATTCCAAGAACGGCCGTGTTCAAAGTCGCAAAAATTCCAGGTCCAGACATTTATGCCCTCCCGTTGAATATGGTTCCAGCTATACTTTTTTCCGAGTCATCATAGGTGACACGTTTGCCACGAAGCATTTCCATCACCAAATCGAATTCTTCCATCCTGTACGCAATCATTTGCTGTATTCCGATATTCAAAAGGCTCACTTCATTGAGCGACTCCGTTAATCTTGCCGCAATTAGAGTCAAATCGTGACGATACGGTTCTTCGGTTTTTTCAAGTATAGCGGAAACAGTTGGCTCTACCCCAAGCTCTTCGGCAAAATTTCTCGTAAATTCGGATCTACTCTTCTCAAGGGATTCAAGCTCATCAACCTTCTGTTTTTCTGCAGTCAAGATTTTTTTCAAACCATCGATGTCTTTTTTTTCTAAGAATTTTCTCTTTTTTCTTAATATTCCGATGAGATTGACAACTTTTTCTTTTTCTTCGTTGAGAATGTCTATCAATTCTTCGATTTTCATTTTCGTGCCCCCATCGCTTCAAGCATTTTTTGGGCAAGTTTTCCAGTATCGACGCTGTACCTTCCAGATTTGACAAGCTGTGCCAGCTCTTCTACACGCTTTTTGCGAATGTCGTCAACATTCATGGAATCTTTGACAACCTTTATAAAGGTTTTAAAGTCCACGCTCTTATTGTGAGTGTGTATAAAAACCTCTCCAGAGTATTTTTCTACCTTGAAAGAACGCTTTCCTTTACCATTTACAGGTTGAGGCTCACCAGGTAAACCATTTATTCTCATGATATCCACCTCCCTTATAATGATCGGCACGAAAATGGTTTTCTTTAAGAGATGATAGACTGTCCAACGTTTTTAGCTTGAAATTTTTAGATGGTCATTGAAAATAATAAAAGTATTGTAACCTCAATCCAGTATTTTTTTGTTACAAAGAAGGTGTTTCCACTCGCGGTGTGAACTGGAAGATGGATAAACGAGCGATTCGGTCTTGATAAGGCTTCGAAAAAAATTCCTCATCGCTTGTAAAGCGAAAAAATATTTAGATTTCAAAGTTATATTGATTGGATACTGTTGCTTTATGTCCCTAAATTGTTGGACACTCTATGAGATCAGGAGTAAAAAGGCTTCAAAAGTGATTTGTTTACAATTTGAAAAACTAACGTTATTTTATCGTCAATAAATGAGGATAATATGAATAGACAAGGCGGTGGAGTTCGCCTAAAGCTGGTTGGCCGATGACTCCTGGATTAAAGGAGCCTTTTTTATTTTTGCTGGAGGTGGAAGCTGTGCAAATCGCAGATGTGAAGAAAAAGATCATCGATAACATATCGCATGTTATCTTTGGAAAAGATGAGGTTATAGAAAAACTCATCATAGCCTTCATGATGAAGGGACACGTCCTCATGGAAGATGTTCCCGGAACTGGAAAAACCGTGCTCGCAAGAGCACTTGCAACATCTCTCGGTTTGAAATTTCGGCGTGTGCAATTCACACCAGATCTTCTTCCAACTGATCTGACAGGTTTGTCCGTTTACAGTAAAAAAACTGGAAAATTCGAATTCAAAGAAGGCCCTATATTCACAGATATACTTTTAGCAGACGAGATAAACCGTGCCACTCCGAAAACACAATCAGCTCTCCTTGAAGCCATGGCGGAAAACCAGGTGACGGTGGATGGTATTACGCATAAACTCAGCGACAATTTCTTCGTTGTGGCCACCCAAAATCCCATCGAATATGAAGGAACTTTCCCGCTTCCAGAAGCACAACTTGATAGATTCGCGTTCATTCTAAAGGTTGGATATCCAAAGCACGAAATGGAAATCGAAATGTTAACATCTCAAATGGATCATCATCCCATAGTTGACGTGAAGCCTGTTCTTTCATCAAATGAGGCTAAAGACCTTCGCAACGTGATACGAGGTGTAACCGTAGACGATACGATTAAAGAGTACATCGTTTCCATTAATGAACGCACCAGATTCAACAAGGATCTGTACCTTGGAGCGAGTCCAAGAGCATCTCTGAATTTGATGAAAGGTGCAATGGCTCACGCTTTACTGAATGAACGTGATTACGTTGTCCCTGATGATGTAAAAGTCATCGTCAAAGAAACCCTTTCACATAGACTTATATTGACATCTGAAGCGAGAGTTAGATTGAGGAAAATTGAAGATGTGATAAGTGAAATCATCGAAAAAGTTCCAGTACCGGTGATGAAAAAAAATGAAATATGATCTCTCTTCACTCATTGCGTTCACGATTTTCTCCGCATTTATTATTTTTGTAAGTTTTGGCCCTTTCACTTTAGCAATAGCATCAATGGATGTCGCGATGTGGTTGTACTTCATCCTTGCCATTAAAGCGATGAAGGGGATAAAAATCTTCGGAGAGGTGTATCCCACAAGGGTCTTCACAGACGAACGGGTGGAATGCAAAGCGTACATTGAAAACAGATCAAGGTTCACACTTTCTCACGTGGAAATAAACGATTTTGCAGCTGAAGGTTACACTTTTGATGGAGAAAAGCACACTGAAGGTATGCTGCATCCAAAGGAGAGAATGAAAGTTGAATATGCAATGGGCTTCAGAACCCGCGGTGTACACGAGTTTCATGGCATCAAAGTCACGCTTAAAAGTGCACTTGGTCTTTTTTCAATCGATAAAACATCCAACCCGCCACGTAGCACTCTGGTCTTCCCGAAAATACTTCCAATCGAAAGATTTAGGACCATGCTTGTGGATCCAACCGAGGGAGATAAAACCGATTTCAGAATATTGGAAGATGCGAGTCACATAGTTGGTGTGCATGAATACAGTGGTGAACCCTTTCAAAGAATTCATTGGAAGATCAGCGCACATTTGGACAATCTCATGGTAAAAGAATACGAATACACGGCATCATCAATTGTCAGAATGTACGTTGATTACAACCTTCCAAAGGAAGTGTACGCGCGAAAAGTCTGGTCATCGATACGCAAGGGTTATGAAGAATACGCATCAATGGCTGCCTCTGGAATTGTTAAACATCTTTCAGAGCGGGGTATGCAAATAACACTTAAAGTTCTTGCAAATAAAGTATATGAAGTTTCGCCCCAAATGGCAAGACATGATTACATTCCGTATTTGGATGCAATCGCGAGAGCAAAAGGCACTGATGATCCAGGTGAGGATGTTTCACTTGAAAATCACCTCCTCAGGGATATGTACACCGTTTCTCGGAATACCACTGTGATCGTGCTGTCCCTCTATCTCACAGAAGGAGTCGTTCCGAAACTGTTAACTGTGCGCTCTCGTGTGGCACGGGTAATTGCTTTCGTTATGCCATACGGCTTTCGCATGCCTTACGATAAAAAATACAGAACTTTTGCGATACTACCACAAGAAGTGAAAAAATTAAGAGATCAGAGTGCATTGCTCCTGAAAAACGGTGTGTTGGTTCATGTAATGATGGATAACGAATCAGTTGACGAGGTGATTAAAAGCTATGAAAGAAATCCACTGGAAAATCTATAATTTCCTTTGGCTTATCGCCTTCGTGCTTCTCGTTTCTCAAGCCATGCAAATCCCAATCATCGGTGTGGCTTTCTTGCCGTTGTTATTCGTCTTTGTCTGGTTTTTTTCCATTACTGTTGGAAAGTTTGGGAGCTCCTGGATAGTTTGGATGGTTCCGTATACTTTTTCATCCATATTTTATCTGTGGTTTTTTGTCGGTGGAAATCCATTGACATTTGTGTTCAAGGACTTTTGGCTATCCTTATCGCTCTGGCTTACTCCTCCTCTTTCGCCGTTCGGTATGGCCACCTTGTTGATTGCAATTTCGTATGTGGTAAGTTATTTCATCGTTCACAATTCAAAACACACCATGAATGCATCTCTTGCACTTGTAGTTACAAGTGCGATTGCCGGAATCGCTTCTCAATATGATCACCCATTTGTCGCTTTTGGATTCACAATTCTACTTGTTGGAGCGCTGATATTGAATTCCAAATATAACAAAAAAAAGATGTCAAAAATGGTGATTAGTTTCATTGTAATCACAATACTGATCGCAACACTCTTCTTTTCTATCGGAACTCTTTTCAAACCTTTCACACCGCTTGGAGAACTTTTCACATCTAAAGCTCTAACATCTTCATCCACAACTGTTTCATCTCCTCATCACATTGAAGTTGGAGGAGTTCCAGCTAAAGGACACACCTATGTGCCGGCGGGAAGTTTACGTGAAGTACCGGATTGGTTGTACGAAATCGTATTGAACGTCTTTGGGGTGATCGTAACCGTAATAGGTGTAGTTGTACTAATTGGAAGTTTTTTAGTGAAAGATAAGAAAAACAAAAAGGCACGACTGAAAAGTATTATTCTTATTGTATGGGCAGCGTTCTCCACTGTTTTCTTGCTGTTTTTCTTTATGTATCTGTCAAAAATAGTCAGTCATCGATCTTTTCCTCCCGGTGTTAATATTTCTCAACAGCCTGCTCAGCCGGTCATTGCACACAAAGCTACACAAGCTTTGGCGAGTACTGCCACGAAGTTCTTCAACTTGCACGTTAAAAACCCAATCTCTTTGCTTCTTAATCCGGTAGTTCTAAGTGCTCTGATCGTTATGGGAGCGATTGCAATAGTTTACGCGGTATTCAAGTTTGCAGGAAGTGTCAGGCCAATAGGCCAAGAAGAAAAAACTGAAGTGAATGAACACGTGTCAGTACACGAATCTGAGAACGTGGATCGCATGGATTACAAAGGTAACCCGAGAGAAACTGTACTTTTCTATTATAGAGTGCTTAGAGCCAGATTCGGAGATCCCTCACTGACTCCATACGAATTTGAAAGATGGCTTGAAGAGAAAGTTGGGAAGGAAAAATCTGGGACATTAACTGAAGTATTCGTAAAACTCCGCTATGCACATCTAAAAATATCGGAAAGAGAAGCCAACTCTGTGAAAAAAATAGTGAAAGAGATTTTGGCAAATGTATAGCACATTTTGTCGACATACAGTGAAATTGGAAAAAATTCAAAATTATCTTTTGAAAGTCTGAAGAGTCTACAGCTTTTACCACCAACTACTATGCTATACTTTACAAAATGGAGGTGGTGAATTTGTTAGACATAAAGCTCATACGAAACGAAACGGATAGAATCAAGGAACTTCTCAGAAGACGAAAATTCTCCATGGAGAAGATTGACAGGATACTCGAAATTGACGAAGAATCTCGCAAAATAAAAACAGAGCTCAACTCCATGCGTGCCGAGAGGAATTCGATTTCCAAAGAAATTGCCAAGTACAAGGCTGCCAAAGATGAAAATGGAGTTGCTGAAATACTCAACCACGCAAAAGAAATCGCGAACGAGATCAAAATCAAAGAAGCAAAACTTTCAGAAATAAAAAAAGATGTCGAAGACATGCTTTTGGACATACCGAATCTTCCGTATGAAAAGGTTCCTGTTGGAAAAGATGAAACAGAAAACGTAGAAATAAGAAGGTGGGGAGAGCCACGGAAATTCGATTTCGAGCCTAAAGCCCATTGGGAGCTCGGCCCGAAAAGAGGTCTCCTTGATTTTGAAAGAGCTTCAAAACTTTCAGGTTCGAGGTTTACCGTTCTTTACAAAGATGCCGCGCAATTGGAGCGCGCTCTCATTTCATTCATGATCGATCTCCACACGTCGAAGCACGGTTACACGGAAGTTATGCCCCCACATCTTGTAACTCGCCAAACGATGATAAACACTGGAAAATTGCCGAAATTCGAAGAAGAATCGTATTCCACCAAGATCGACGATCTCTTTCTAATTCCCACAGCTGAAGTTCCACTCTCAGCCTTGCACACGGATGAGATATTGAAAGAAAAAGAACTTCCCCTTAAATACGTGGCTTACACACCCTGTTATCGTAGGGAGGCAGGTAGTTATGGAAAAGACGTAAGAGGTATGATCAGACAGCATCAGTTCGACAAAGTGGAACTCGTCATGTACACCACACCTGAAAGTTCTTACGAGGCACTTGAAAGTTTAACTCATGAAGCGGAAGAAGTGCTTCAATATCTGGAACTTCCATACAGAGTCATAGAACTTTGCACGGGAGATTTAGGCTTTGTCGCATCTCGAACGTATGATATAGAAGTATGGCTGCCATCCTACAATTTCTACAAAGAAATATCCTCTTGTAGTAATGTCACAGATTATCAGGCAAGACGTGCCAACATACGCTACAGGAAATCCGACAACACGCTTGATTTCGTTCACACTTTGAACGGTTCAGGGCTTGCAGTGGGAAGAACACTTGTGGCCATCCTCGAAAATTATCAAAAAAAGAACGGGAAAATAGAAGTTCCAAAAGTCCTAAGGCCTTACATGGGAGGAAAAGAAGAGATTTAATGTCAAAGTATTTCTTCGCGACTTTAGAAGATGGACTGGCACACTTCGATGAACACGAAGTACATCATCTTAGAGTTATGAGATATTCTAAAGGTTCCGAGATAAAATTCACAGATGGCAATGGAAAACTCTTTCTTGGTAAGCTGATAAACAGAGACACTGCGACCATTGTAAAGTTGATCAAAACTCAGAAAAAGCCACTCCCTAAAATCTACATCATATCTGCCCCTGTACGATGGGAAAGAACACGTTTCATGGTTGAAAAATCTGTGGAATTAGGGGTATCCGGGCTCATCTTTATGAATACAAACCGAACAACAAGGCTGGAAACGGAGTCAAAATTAAAGAAGGTTACCTTGATCGCCAGAAATGCCATAAAACAGTGCGGGAGTTTGTACATACCAAGTGTTCTGAGATTTAGTGATTTTGATTTTCCACCTAATTCCACGAAGTTAATGTTGGATCCAGAAGGAGAAACAACGCTGAGTAAGATCATTCATATCAAGGAGAGAGTCGTTGTAGCAATCGGACCAGAAGGCGGATTCACAGAAGAAGAGAAGACCTCTTTTGAATCCATGGAATTTAAAAAAATCAAGATGGGAAGCAGGATCTTGCGCACAGAAACGGCTGTGATTGTGGCCTTGACGGCAATTAACATTTTGAGCAAAAACTTTTGAAAGGGGGATTTTATAATGACAATGTACAGTTACACTCATTTGGAAAAAGAACTTGTTAAGTCATACCGATCGGAACTTAAATTGGTGAAAAGACCGGAAGAAATTGAGGAAATCTTTTCGAGAACTGCCATCAACCTTCTTTCGAAAATTTCAAACAACGTGAATGACTCTCACAAAGAGTACGTAAAACTGTTGCCAAATTCATCTCCATTCTACAAACTGCAAGAACCTCTAACAAAAATACGAGATGTATCTGAAGCCCTTTCGAACAGTGATTTACCTGCAATTCTCAATCGCTTTGCCGAAGATGCGAAAAACCGATATCATCATCTGATCCACGACGATGACCGAACGGAAACATTCAAAAAACCTCCAGTGAGATGACCTATTACCTGGACGGGTGTGTATAAAACAGTACGCACCCGTAGACTTCAAGCGTTACGATCGTTGAATTGAATCATTATAAGGAAATTCAAAGGTAACACATCGTTTAGTAACGATGTGTTTAGTGTCTTTATATTCAAATGACCATCGGCAGATGCAAAGTAATGAATTTTGCTCAACGTACATGATATCTACGAGTTTCGTTTTTGTGGAGTGTGGGGTATAATAAAACTATAAAAAGCCATTCACTTAAGAGGTGGACAATTCACAATGACAAGAGAAGAAGACGTTTCGCAAAAGATAGAAATCGTAAGGCAATACATGGAAGAACGTGAAGCAGATGGAATTCTGCTGTCAAGAACTGATAATTTTGCATGGATAACTTCTGGCGCCCGATCTTACGTGGCATTGGATGACAAAGTAGGCATCGCTTCCGTTTTGATAACCAAAGACGATACTTACATTATTTCAAAGAATCCTGAAAAAGAACGTTTAAGACGTGAAGAACTTCCAAAGAATTTCACAGTCATTGAATACCCATGGTTTGCCAAGTTGGATGATATGGTAAAAAAAGTTGCTGATGGAAATCATTTATTGTACGAAGAAGATCCAGAATTTAACAATTTTTTGCTCAGATCAAGGATTAGATTGAGTGAATACGAGCAAGAACGCTACGCAGAAATTGGAAAGAAAACAGCTCAAGCCCTTGAAAACGCGATGAAATCCTTATCTCCGGACATGACTGAGATTCAGGTGAAGTCCGTAGTGGAATCCCATCTTGCAAGAGAGGGACTCGATGTGCTTCTCGTGTTGGCATTTGGAGATGAGAGTCGCCTTCTGTACAGACACAATTTGGCAAGGAATGTGAAGATCGGAAAAAGATGCTTCGTTTCGGTATGCACAAAGATGTACGGACTTGTGATATCCGCGACACGAACAGTTGAGTTTGAAAGAGACGAGAAATTTGAATCACAGCACGAGATCAACGCGAGAATAGATTCTGAAATCTTAGATGCGACTTTGATGAAATGGTCAATATCACAAGTTTTTTTTGAGATAGAAAAATCATATACCTCTCATGGCTATCCGGATGAATGGAAATTCCATCATCAAGGCGGAATAGCTGGATACAACACCAGGGAAATCGTCGCAATTCCCCATTTTCCATTTCAAATAGATGATAACATGAGTTTTGCATGGAATCCCACAGTAACAGGCACAAAATCAGAAGACACTTATGTTCGTACAAAAAACGGAATGAGGCTTTTAAGCACAAATGAAAGCGGGGATTGGCCTTACCTCGAAATAGAAATTAACAGAAGAAAATACAAACGCCCAGGGATACTCATTCTGTGATCATCGTAGCCTCTGCCAAAGCTTTGACCTTTTCTATTGTGTCCTCAAATGGTGCATCTTCGTCTACCCTCTGTCTCAAGAACTTTTCGATATCGTCGTGAAATTTTATGGCGCGATCTATTTTTGGATCCGTACCCGTTTTGTACGCGCCAACACTTATCATATCCTTAACAGACGCGTAAGTGGCCATAAGATCTCGAAGAGATGTGGCACTCTGCAATGTGTCATGATCAACCACTGATGGCATGACTCTGCTAACACTTTTGAGCACATCTATGGCGGGATAGTGATTGGCGTTGGCGAGTTCTCTTGTCAAAATGATATGACCGTCTAAAATCCCCCGAGCCGTATCGCTAATCGGTTCGTTGATATCATCACCCTCGACGAGTACCGTGTATATTCCCGTTATCGCGCCTTTGTCGGAATTGCCAGCACGCTCAAGTATCTTCGGGAAAAGTGCAAAGACACTTGGAGGGTATCCGCGTGTTGCTGGAGGCTCACCTATGGCAAGTCCCACTTCTCTTTGTGCAAGGGCAAATCTTGTCAATGAGTCAACCATCAGTAAAACACTTTTTCCCTGATCTCTGAAATATTCAGCTATGGCAGTCGCGGTGAATATGGCCTTTACCCTTACGAGTGCAGGCTTGTCACTTGTGGCAACAACAACGACCGATCTTTCTATTCCCTTCCCCAAATCTCTTTCTATGAATTCTCTGACCTCTCTTCCACGCTCACCGACCAGGCATATAACGTTCACATCCGATTTTGCATTTCGAGCGATCATACCCATCAACGTCGACTTACCAACGCCACTTCCTGAAAATATCCCTATTCTCTGTCCTTTGCCGAGTGTTAAAAAGCCATCTATAGAACGTATTCCGACGGGGAGGGGCTCTGATATCATCTTGCGGGTTATGGGATTTGGTGGAGGAGCGTTGAGGGGGTATCTTTTGTAAGAAACGAGAGGTTTTCCATCCAAAGAGTCGCCGAGCCCATCTATGACTCTTCCAAGCATGGAGTCACCGACTGGTACAGAAAGCCTTTCTCCCGTTGCAACGATAGGTGCACCAGCTGACATGCCTTCCGTATCGCTTAAAGGCATCAAAATCACTTTGTTTTCTTTGAATCCAACTATTTCAGCGAGCACTTTCCCCGTCATGGATTCCATTTCGCACAATTCTCCAAGAGGAGCATTTGGACCGATAGATTCTATAGTCAACCCAACTATCTTGTCCACACGTCCCATGATTTTCCAAAGTGCTCCGTTTTTTACTTGATAAATCACTTTATCAAAGATTTCTTTCATGAAATCCTCCAATAGGTGAACACGAACCAGCTTACAATTTCATTATATCACTCACATCGTTTATAATGGGATGTGAAAGCGGAAAACTCGGTGAGTTTTGTGTTTTCATATTTCAAGGAGGCGCCTGCGCATGAAAATCAAAGTGGTAACGGACGGCTCATGTGATCTTCCACAAGAACTTATTAAAAAGCACGATATAAAAGTTGTGCCTTTGCACACCTTTTTGAATGATAAAGATTCCGATTTAACACCGGACGAAATCATTGAAAAGATGAACAGCGGCAACACCGTTAAAACTTCTTTGGTAACACCTTCGGAGTTTGAGAAAGCTTATTCCCAAATACTCCGAGAATATGATGGCATACTTTCCGTACATCTCTCCCAAAAGCTAAGCGGAACGTACAACAGTGCCGTAGTCAGCGCAAGAAAATTCAACGACAAGATCGAAGTCATTAACTCCATGAGTACATCTGCAGCACTTGGTGCTATGGTTTTGAAAGCTGTGGAATTATCAAAAACTGGAAATCTTAAAGAAAGTGCCGAAAAGCTCAGAGAATTTTCCAAAAAGATCGAAACGATCTTTGGAATAAAAGTCATAGACAATCTTGTAAAAGGGGGAAGAGTTGGTCCTTTGGTCGGGAGATTGACAAAAATGTTCGGAGCAAAGCCAGTGCTGAGAGGGATAGATGGAGAAATAAAACTTTACAAAGTTACGCTCGGATTCAAGAGAGTTCTGAGAGAAATTGTGAATTTCATCAACAATCACAAAATCCTGGACAACAGAATAGTTATCGCTCACATTCACGCAGAGAGTGATGTGGAATACATACGAGCTCACACGAACGTGGAAATCATCGTGTGCGAAGCAGGACCGACTATAACAGTTCATGGAGGATATGGATTAATACTTGTGGGATTCATCGGTGAGTGAATTTGTGCCGAATGAGCGCACTCGTTTAACGATCAACGCAAAGATTCAACGCAAAATAACATCCCTACATTACATTATTTTCAAACCGATCGGGTTGTACCGCTCACCGTGATCGTAAACATCAATACCTTCAATTTTCTTTATCTTGAAAACTACTAAATAAGTCAGTGGCGTTGCCACCACCTCATAGGTAACCTTGAAAATGTACTGTGCAACCATTAAGAACAAAAGGTTGTGAAGCGGCATTAAACCCGCGAAAGCCACCGTTATGAATATTAAAGTATCAGCACCTTCACCAATTACGGTTGAACCTATCGTGCGTGTCCAAAGCCACTTTCCCTTTGTCAGAATTTTCATTTTACTCATAATGACGGAGTTGAGATACTCTCCCATGAAATACGCCGTGATAGATGCTAAAACGGCGCGAGGGGCTAATCCCAGAACCAATCCATAAGACTTCGCCTGACTTTGCCACCAAATTGGTGCCGGAAGCGCATTTACCAGCAAGAAAAAAAGTGCCATGAAAACATTTGCACCGAGACCAATCCATATAATAAGTCTTGACATTTTGAATCCGTAGACTTCTGTAAGAACATCTCCGAATATATAAGAGATTGGGAATATTAAAACTGCTCCGGGAAGTACCACTCCCCAAAAATCGACCAATCTTCCCGCGGTAACATTTGCCACTATTAAACATGTGACAAAAGCAGCAGCTAAACCGACATAGAGAGGGGTGATCTTTTTTATCGTCTGAGCCATTACTTGCCTTTCTCTCCTTTCTCAATCGTCGTTGTCACATCAATTCCACCTCTCGTTTTGTAAGTAACTATGATATTCATCCATTTAGGCTTTAAAAGTTTAAACAAATCATTGAAAATTCTCTGTGTTGCCCTTTCTTGATAAATCCCAACATTTCTGAAAGATATGAAATAATACTTCAAAGATTTTAATTCCACGATCTTATCCGTTGGAATGTACTCGATAACAACATGGCCTAAGTCTGGAAGCCCTGAAAAGGGACACACTGCCGAGAACTCGTCGGTTTCGCACTTGATAACTTCGCCATCTTCATTATCAAAATCGATCGTTTCCAAAACATCCGTATCGATTGCCTCTTCACTTTCGGTGTGGAAGATCTTTCCCTCAGCTTTTGGCATTGTATCACCTCACAATTGATTTTTCACGAGTATTATACACCACCACATAAAGCTTTCACTGCAACCATTTAACACAATCTGATATGCTAAGAGGTGTATAATTTGTCGAAGGCTGCACAATACGGCAAAAAGACTTCTTTGTATTGCAAGAAAACGTTGGAAAGAACGGTGGAAATCAGAGAATGGAGAAAACTCTTTTAATAGAAAAGATGGTCGCAGGAGGATTTGGCCTTTCGAGAAAAGATGGAAAAATTTACCTTGTAAAGGGTGCATATCCAGGAGAAGTGGTGGAAGTATCGATCGAAAAAGAAAAAAAGGATCACGCATTGTGCAAAACGAAACGCGTGATAAGATCGTCAGCTGACAGGATCTCTCCTCCTTGCGAACACTTTCAAAGTTGTGATGGTTGTGAATGGATGAATGTCAGATATGACAAACAACTCGAATACAAAACTTCGATCTTCGTCGATCAGATGAAACACATAGCCAAATTGGAAGTTCCAACACCCACCATAGTGCCAACATCTCCTTACCATTACAGGAACAAGCTCGAATTCGCAGTCAGTTCTGAAAGGTTGGGATATTTCAAAAAAGGAACAAACGACTTCCTTCCCATAAAAGAATGTCTGATTTCATCCAGAAATTTGGGGTTTTTGAAGTTAGGCGTTGAAAAGGTCCTGAAAGATCACAAAAAATTTTCTTCCAACGTGGATCGTGTTGTGTTGAGAGAAGCAGAAAAAAACATGGTGATATTTGTATCTAAAAGAAAATTGACGCCTCCAAAAATTGAAGAGGCGAATAACATCGTGTCACTTGAAAATCGCTCTCATGTTGTAATCTCGGGGCGGCAGACTGTACATAAAGGAAAAGCTTTTCTAAAAATCGAATTAAATGGTATTGAATACACGATCCCCGCAAAATCTTTTTTCCAAGTGAATTACTCAGGTGCATCTGAGCTTGCAAAAATCGTAAAGAAATATGCAAAAGGAGGGAAAAAAGTTCTCGATCTGTACTGTGGAGTCGGCTTCCTTTCACTTCAGCTTGCAGACGTTTGTGAAAAAATCTTAGGTTTGGAAAGTTCCCCGATATCCATAAAAGCCGCACGTAAAAATGCAAGAACAAACGGTATTTCCAACACCAAATTCTTACTTTCAAAAGTCCAAGAATGGAATCCCAAAAAACATTTCGATACTGTTGTTGTAGATCCTCCAAGATCCGGCATTAACTTAAGCGTAACTCAGAAGATCACAAGCATGAAGCCATCAAGGATCATCTACGTTTCCTGCGATGTCACTACCTTTGCGAGAGATGTAAGAGAGTTTGTAAAAAATGGTTATTCAATTGAAAAGGTAACACTTATCGACATGTTTCCCCAAACCCACCATTTTGAGATCGTTTCACTTTTGACTTCAACATGATCAAACGCTAATCCTCGCTGGAGCTGAGATTTCTTTAATCCACCTTGTTTTTATTCCTATCTTGATTTAGCGATTTAGCGGAGCGGCTTGCCACACAGACCATCCTGGTCTCGGCTATCGACTTAACATGGAAGCGTGGTAAGGCTTAAAATCAACCAAAGGTTGACACTTGTAGTACCTGCAGTTTGTCAATAATGTCTATAAGTTATGCTGTACCTTCTGTAGACATGTTGTGGACGTGTGTATTGAAACAAAATTTCTTAACTCAAGTTGGCAAGGTACAAAGTGAGAGAGAACCAGCTTGAAAGGCTGGTTCTCTCTCACAAAGAAGCTTTCTAAAGTTTATCTCTGTGGTTCGCGCTTCCAAATAGAAATTACTTCTAAAAAAGCAACTCAATTGTCAATTTATGCGGACATTGTTCCAACTTCCATTTTTATAGTTTGGGAATGTTAAATCATGTATCATCTATTCACAAAAACAATTTGAGTTGATCAATCTAGTAAAATACTCCTACCGCACATGGCCCACCCCCAACGGGAATAGTTTGGACGACAGAGTTAGTCTGACTATTTATAAGGCTGACTTTGTTATCCCTACCATTAGCAACATAGAATAGATCATTGAAGGTGTTTGTTTGGAAGACCAAACTGGACTGTCAACTAATCAGATCAAAAATGAGAGCAGCCAATCCACTTGCAAGAAAAAAATACTTAAGAAGTTTCCACCTCATGACTTTTTTACCTCATTCCAAAATCTTCGAAAAAGCCGGCTTCAGCCGGCCGAATTAAAAACAAAAGCTACGAAGTATCATTGATTTTCAAAAGGTGTACCTTATCCCTCCCAAAAGAAAAATGTTCGAGAAATAAGGGGTACTAAAATGTATATCATTCGAAGAAGAAAAAGCTTTGTAATACTTAAGATCCCAGAAGGTTCGGAAGTTGTCCGCCAGTTTGAAAGAGACCCCGGCGTCTGCCGTCACCATAGGGCAAGCGGCGGTTCCCAACCGGAACACCATTCCTCCGTTTATCCCAGCGAACGTCCTCAGAGGTCCCAGAAAGGTGTTCAATGAGTCGGATGTGGACCTCACACCGATTGCACCACTTGCAAACGCCGTATTAAAAAATCCACAACCGTTTACGTAGTACTCAAAATCCGCGGTTACGGAAAGGTGTTTAGTTGTCGAAATGCCATAGACGAAACCCATCTGCGGGGCCAGAAAGGCAGGGAGCGCACTTGGGATAGGACAAATTATTGTTCCTAGTTCAAACATCGTGAACGAGCTTCCGCTTATTTCAAAGTACGATCCGAAAGCCGTAATGGAAATCAAAATACCAAGAGTTATGAATACAATTAACTTTTTCATATCAGATGACCTCCATGGAGTATCAGAATATCTTGAAAATCAACCAAATCGGCAAGAGTAGGATACCTGCCTGAAAAAGTAATGTGACTCTAGCCACCTGGCCTATGAGGGCTGGAATTACGCCTATGTAACCTGGAATTGCCGCAATGACCATTTCGATCGGCATCTGGTATTTCACCGTGTTAGCCGGCAAATTCACCAAAAAATCGATTACGGGATTAGCCTGATTTATAGTTGAATTCTTCGAAGCGATAAACGTTGACGTTGCGGGCTGAACCGGATTTTGGGCTGCGAAAACCGACGAAACGCCCACCACGCAGATAATCAGAATTATAAAAGCTAAGTATCTCATCTTGTCTCCCCCTTTATCTTGAAATGAATTGGAATCTTGTTTAATAGGTATTTTTATTTAACTTTTCTAAGTCTATAGTCTAAATTTATACTTCTAAATCGCTCCCCCTACCCATCAATACTTGTAGACATCCACTTCTCTTCTAGAAGGATCGTAGAGCCAGCAAGTATCACCGTCATTATTCCATATGTACCTCTTCGTCCATACGAACTGACCGCTTGCAGAAGAGCCGGAATGAATCTGAATCGATTGCCCTGGTGATAGTGTGAAATCCGGCAAGGAATACCATTGATTCGGAGCGCTCTTTATTTTCCATCCCTTTAGATTGATGGATCCCTTAGATTCATTCTTGATTTCGACGTATTCGTCCCTGGAAGTCGCTTTTATGTAAGTGATCTTCAGCCTGCCCGAATTTTGAACCTTGTTGCTTTGCTGAGTACTTTGGGACTCGTTCGTTTTCCAAAGTCCAAGGTCATTTTTTCTTGCGTACAATTCAGAATCGTGAAAGATCCTCATGTACTCCTCATTAAAAGGAAAGTAGGGGTAATTATGAGCGTATCCGTTCAAAACGAGGATTGCGTTGAACATGTAGAATTTGTTATCAATCTTGAGCCAGATATAAGCAAGGAGCCTGTTGTACTTATCCTTTGTGTTCTGGTCATAAGTGACATACACGCTTTGTTTGTCGAGGATCTTTTTCGTGAATGCGGAGGCTTCCTTTCCGAAATACTGGACCGGTTTTTTTGGAACGACGGTTTCCGGAGTGCATACACCTATAAACCTTGTCGAAATCTTTTGTTTGGAACCAAGCAAAGTGCCGTCAAGATAAACAGTGTCTCCATCCACTACTCGGTTAACGATCGCAATGTCGAAGTTCTTAAGTGAAGTGGCCACGAGTTCGGCCGGGTACAAGAGAGTCATGTTCTGTAGAGTGATTTCAGTCGTCTGGAAAGCAAAAGCAACGGTGATTATTGTGATAAAAATAAGAAAAAACAGAATTTTTCTCATAGTGGACCCCCCATTTAATTTTCAGAAAGCGATTCGGTCTTGATAAGGCTTCGAAAAAAATTACACCATCGCTTGTAAAGCGAAAAAAGATTTAGATTTCAAAGTTGAAAGACGCACAAATTAAGGGTCCGGTTCAAAGTCACTCGATCTGTAGGTCTCAAAAATAAAAACAGAAAAAACCTCGGCTCAATTAGAGCCGCGATTCTATTGCGAGTGAGATGCTTAATTCAATATGGTGGAGTCGATGGGAGTCGAACCCACGACCTCTTGCATGCCATGCAAGCGCGCTCCCAACTGCGCTACGACCCCAGGCCTATCTTTCTCTTACACACCTTGGATTTTACGCTATTTTGTGTCTTCTTGTCAAGAATTCCAATTGAGACTTGATAGCTGGAATAATACAAAACACGCATAAAACCTTGGTGGCGGCGCTGGGAGTCGAACCCAGGACACTACGGGTATGAACCGTATGCTCTAGCCAACTGAGCTACGCCGCCATAAAACACAAAAAATCTGGTAGCGGGGGATGGATTTGAACCACCGACCTTTGGGTTATGAGCCCAACGAGCTACCAGCCTGCTCCACCCCGCACCGAGAATTCATTGGTGCCGAGGATCGGACTCGAACCGACACGAGGGATTACCCTCAACGGATTTTAAGTCCGTTGCGTCTGCCAATTCCGCCACCTCGGCTAACAACTAAAAACATGATACCAGACAATTCACAATTTGTCAAGACTTAGAACTTATCCCTAAACAAAAATAGGAGCGGGATTGCCCTTTGGCAATATCTTTCCCGC
>CAJXLN010000022.1 GCA_913056255.1 uncultured Thermotogae bacterium
GAAGCTGGAAAAACAAGCTCTACAAGAGCTTCCAGCTCTGGCAACTTCACTCCTCACTTTTGCGAACTTCCAGATGGTGAGCTCATATGTCTTGATGAAGACTTCGAGAGAGCAAAATAAATAAAAGATCCTTGTTTGAGGCGGCAGCTGCGAACATTTTTCCCACTTGCGCTCCGCAATGAGCAAAGCGAATGAAAGGAGAAAAGAATTGAAGATCTTTGGCAAGAATCTTGAACTTGGAAAAGATAGCGTTGATATTGGAAATATCAGAATCATCGCCAGTGTAATTCGGGATGATGGATTTAGAATAGAATTTTCGCTGGAAAATCTTTCAAATGATTCGAATTTTGTTGGAAAGTTTGAGCTCGGTGAATTAGATAGTTCCAATACTCTGTTCATGAACAATTACCAATCCTGGGGACCTTGTACATTCGTAAAGCCTAAAGAAGTTTTTGCTTCCATTCAAAAAGCGAAGTTTCCCGCTGGATTCGCGATGTCTCCCGTGCCAGAAGAATTCAAAAAAGGATTGATTTCGGATTATTTTATTGCATCGGATAAAGAGTTCGCTGGATTTCTTTCATCAAGGCACGCTCACCCTTATTTTTTGTGGAAAAACGGGATCATCGAGATAAAAATTCATGTGGGGAAGACGCTTGAAGCGGGGGAGAAATTGGAGTTAGATCCTTTGTGGGTTAAATCTTACGACTCCCTTGAAGAAGTATTAGACAAATATGCGCAAAAAGTTGCAACTCAAAACATTCCAAGGATTGGAAAACCTGTCTTTGGTTGGTCTTCCTGGTACGATTATTATCTCGATATTTCACAAAAAGCGTTTCTTGACGAGTTGAAAGAAGTAAGAGATCTTAAAATGAACTACGAGCTTTTCCAGATCGACGATGGATATGAGTCAGATATAGGAGATTGGTTGGAAACGAATGAAAAATTTCCAGAAGGACTTGAATTCATCGCGAAAAAAATAAGAGAATTAGGAATGATCCCTGGTATATGGACAGCGCCATTCAGTGTTTCGGAAACTTCTAATCTTTTTAAAGATCATCCAGACTGGATAGTAAGGGACAAAAGCGGGAAGCCATTGGTTGCCTATGAAAACTGGAACAAGAAAATATACGCACTTGATACGACAAATCCCAATGCCTTGAATTGGTTGGAAGGTGTTTTTTCTACACTCAAAAATTATGGTTTTGATTTCTTCAAGATAGATTTTCTTTTTGCCGGCATGATATCTGGTAAGCGCCATCTCGATGATTCACCTGTTGAAGCCTACAGAATGGGAATGGAAAAAATAAGAAAAGCGGTTGGAGATTCTCATATTCTTGGTTGTGGTGCCCCATTGCTTTCATCGATCGGATATGTGGATTCGATGAGAATAGGTGCGGATACGGCTCTGAATTGGAATGGAATGGATGTTGGACAACCAAGTGCAAAATATTCGATTAGAAATGCCCTGACACGCCATTTCATGAACGACGTATGGTGGACAAACGATCCAGATTGCGCTATGGTGAGATCGAGAAAAGCGGAACTAACATCCCACAGCCTATCGGCCAGTCCTCTCAAAAATGAACTTAAAAATGAAAGAATGGTGAACGTGTACGTTCCCGCTTTACTCAACGGTCATTTCATTGAAAGTGATAAGCTCTCAAAGCTTTCTCAAGGCGATATCCACTTTCTGAAGAGTGCTTTGAATTTTCGAAATGGAAGATCGCATGTTGAATTCGTGGATCCTGAAAGGTACGTGATCGTTTCTCAAAAAACGATCAACGGAGATGTGATATCATTTGTTAATCTCTCCGATTCTCCGTGGAATCTTAAGATCGAAGAATTTTCAAGTCTGTTGAGTAAAAAAGAGGAGGAATTTTTCATTTCCTATCCATCGATGAGAGAGATAAACCGATTTGACGTTCAAAATGTCGATCCTCATTCGATTTTGATCGTGTTGTACAGAGGCAAGAGAAAGATAACGAGAGAAGATGAAGGGAAGGAAGACGGTAGAGATTTTCATTATTACGGAAGTGATGACACATGATGGAGCTTCGCCACAATCCGATAATCGATGAGTGGGTTTTGATCGCATCGGATAGGCAAAAACGTCCCGTTCAGCCCACCTCGAATGCGTGTCCTTTATGTCCTGGAGGTGCGGAATTCGATCGTGATTACGATTTGGCAGTTTTTGATAATCGCTTTCCCTCTTTAAAAATGGATGCACCAATGGTAAAATCAACGGATGATGTGATATTTCAGAATCGTCCCTCTTTTGGCAAATGCGAAGTCATCATGTACACATCTGATCACAGCTCTGCCATGTCGAGAATGCCAATAGGTCAAATAGAGAAATTGGTGTACGTTTGGGAAGACAGAACACGTGATTTGATGAGATTCGAAGACGTAAAATACATATACCCATTCGAAAACAGGGGAAAAGAAGTTGGAGCCACCCTTTCACATCCACATGGTCAGCTTTACGCTTTCCCTTTCGTGCCGAAACGGATTCGTGCCATGGTGAACGCTCAGAAAGATTATCGTCAAAAGTGGAAGAGTTGTGTGATTTGCGATCTCGTGAAGGCGGAGTTGAAATCCAAAAAGCACGTGATATACGAGAATGATCATTTCATCGCAGTTGTACCGTATTTTGCAAGATTTCCTTACGAAGTTCACATTTATCCAAAGCGGCATTTCTCTTTTTTTATGGATATGACGACACGCGAAAAATTCGATCTCGCCGTGGTGTTAAAAGTTGTCGCGTCAAAATACGATGCCCTTTTCAGAGAGGAATTCCCTTACATGATGGCGATATTTCAATCGCCTGTTAATCCCTCTATGGATGATTTTCATTTTCACATAGAGTTTTATCCGCCCAAACGCGATAAAAATAAGATAAAATGGATGGCAAGTGTGGAAACCGGCACCTGGACTTTTATAAATCCAACAACACCGTCGGAGATAGCGGTACAGTTGAGAAATACGCCGTACACAATTTGAATGTACTTAATGGGGAAGCATTGAGTCAAATTTAAAAAATCAAGCGATGAAGAGATGATGAAATTGAAAGTTGCCGTTGTTGATGCTGGAACGAATTCATTTCTGTTACTTATTGCCGAAAAATCTGGTGATCATCTTGAATATCTTGAGGACATTTCAACCGTAGTGGGGCTTGGGCATCTCAAAAAGACTTCGATAGATGATGAGATCTTAAAACACGCGCGGAGAGTGATAAAGTCGTATCACGATATATGTGATGAATATGAAGTTGACAGGCGTGTGATGGTTGGAACGGAACTCTTCAGAAAGGTAGATCCCATGTATTTCAGAGAACTTTCAAAGAATTTCGACGAATCTATGATACTCTCCGGTTCGGAAGAAGCGAAGTTATCTTATTTGTCTGTAATCGAGGATGAGAATTTTTCTTCTCTATCCAATCCAGTTGTAGTGGATATAGGTGGCGGAAGTGTCGAATTCGCTTACAATTCTGGGAAATTCTCACTACGGAGCTTACCAGTCGGTGCAGTGGTTTTGACCGATCGATTTGTGAAATCTTATCCGATAAGGAATCAATTGGATGAAGCAGCTGAATTGCTAAAGGAAGAGTTCAATGAGATCACAGGTAAATCTCTTGTTGCAATTGGAGGCACAGGCACCACGCTTGTGGATCTCATCGATGAAAAGGAATTCGATCCCATTCGCGTACATGGTAGATTTTTGAAGATCGAAGAAATTGAAATTTTGTATGATAAATTGTGTTCAATGGACCTCAATGAGCTTTCAAAAGCTTGTGGCATGGAAAAGGGACGTGAGAGAATAATAGCAGCAGGAGCGTTGATTCTTATGCAAGCTGTGAAGAAGATGAATGTGAGTGGATGTTTTGTTTCGATTCGTGGTCATCGCTACACTGTGGCTAAAGATATTTTAGAGAGAAAATCATGATAATCGTCAAGCTCAAAGCCAGAGCGTACGAAAAGATCGAGCGTGGGCATCTGTGGATATTCTCGGATGAAATAGTGGAAGTCGACGGCGATGAGAATGTTGGGATGGCTAATCTTTTTTTCAAAGACGAATTCGTAGGTCGCGGATTGTACAACTCAAAATCGAAAAATGCGATAAAATTTCTCACAAAATCGTCCGACAAAATAGATAAGAACTTCTTCGTCGAAAGATTCAAGAGGGCTCTTTTGCGCCGAACATCACTTTCATCATTCAGACGTGAGGTGAATTCTGAAGGTGATCTTTTACCTGGACTTATCGTGGACAGATTTGGAAATGTTCTCGTTATTCAAATAAGGGCTCTCGCACTTGAAAAAATGAAAGATGAGATCATCGATGCCCTCGTTGAGGTTTATTCTCCAACATCGATCTACGAGCGTAGCGACTTTGAATCCATTCCAGAAAACGGACTTTCAAGAGAAAAGGGACTTTTGTACGGTCCCATGCCCAAAACGCAAATTGTGGAAGAGAATGGATTGAATTTCGTGGTTGATGTGGTGAAGGGCCAAAAAACAGGTTTCTTTTACGATCAGCGCGATTCAAGAAATTTTGTCAGAAAAATCTCTACCACGGGAAAAGGTCTCGATCTTTTCACTTATACAGGAGCTTTTGCGCTTTTAATGGCCTCGAAGGGTATGAAAGTGGATGGAATGGATATATCCGAAAAGGATCTCCAAGTGGCGAGAGAAAATGCCGATCTTAACAAGCTACATGTCAATTTTTTTGAAGGGGATGCATTCGATCTCGAAGGTCTGGGAAAATACGATTTCATCGTCGCAGATCCGCCATCTCTTATAAAAAAACGCGTGGAAAGGTCAAAAGCATTCAATCTGCTAAAGGGATTAATGGATCAGATCTTCGATCATCTCAACACCGATGGTATTGTTGGAATATGTTCCTGTGCTTACAACATAGATCGAGAAATGCTCTTGAAAGTTGTGGGAAGAAGTGCAAGGGATAAGAATCGGATCATCAGACCTATTAAATGGACTGGATTGCCAATCGATCACCCCTATCTGCTCTCCATGCCAGAGACGAATTACCTCAAATGCCTGTGGTTCGAAGCGCTGAGCAATGTGATATAATTTTTGCAAGAGGTGATTTTATGTTCAAAGTAAGACTTTACGGTGATCCGGTTTTGAGAAAAGTTGCCAAAGAGATAGAACCTACCTCCTTGACTCCTGAATTCATGAGTGAAATGAGCGAAACCATGTACGTTGAAGATGGAGTTGGATTAGCTGCACCACAAATTGGAATTTCTGAAAGGTTCTTTATATACGATATCGGAGAGAAATTGAACGTTGTAATAAACCCTGAAATCCTCGAAAGATCCGATGAAAAGGAATTGGGCGAAGAGGGATGTCTGAGTCTTCCGGAGATATTTGATAAAGTACCGCGTTCCGTTTTCATAGAGGTCGAATATTTCGACCAACACGGTGAAAAATACACTAAAAAGCTCGAAGGATATGAAGCTCGAGTTTTTCAGCATGAATTCGATCACCTGAATGGAAAACTGTTCATCGACTATCTCACCATGGTAAAAAGGCGACTGATAAAAACAAAACTTGAGGAGATAAAGCGAAAAAGCGCTGAAATCCTTAAAGAGATAAAATCCACCGCTCGAAATTGAAACGAGCGGTTTTCTTTGGAGGAATGAAATGAGAGTGTTGTTCTTAGGATCGGCGGCATTTTCCATTAAGACGCTTGACACGATATCAAAATTCCACGACGTACCACTCGTGATAACTCAATCTCCACGGCCAGCAGGCAGGAAGCGAAAGTTGAGACCGACTCCTGTGGCAGAATTTGCCATATCCAGACAAATGAAACTTTTAGAAGTGCAAAACGTGAACTCGCCTGAAGTGATAGATGAGATAAAAAAGATAAAACCAGATGTGGCAATTGTGGTAGCGTTTGGGCAATTTTTAAAGAATTCACTGCTTTCGACAATAGATCTTGGATTTTTTAACGTTCACGCCTCTCTGCTTCCGAAATATCGTGGAGCGGCACCGATACAGTATGCACTTCTCAATGGAGAAAGCGAAACGGGAGTTACGTTGTTCAAAATAAACGAAGGCATGGATAGCGGAATGGTGGCATCCTTTAAGAGGATAAAAATCGATCCCCTGGACAGCTTCGATGTACTTTCAGAGAAGCTTTCAGAAATAGGAGCACAAATGGTTAAAGATTTTCTTGAAAATCCCAACGTACCTTTGAAAAAGCAGGAGGGAAAATCTTCTAAAGCTCCCAAGATATCGATTGAAGACACATTCATAGACTGGAACAAAACGGCCGAAGAAGTGGGAAATAAAATACGGGCCTTTGATTCCACGCCCGGCGCCAGAACACGACTCGGTGATGCAATCGTGAAGTTGTTTGGATTTAAAGGTATTTCAAAGTCAAGTAATGGAAAAGTTGGAGAGATCTTGAATATCCATTCTCATGCCTTGATAGCCTGTGGGAAAGGTGCCATCATGGTCGAAAAAATCCAATTTCCATCCAAGAAGGTGATAACCTTTGATGAGGCCAAAAACGGTCGTAAGATCAGTAATGGGAGTATTTTGGGTACTTGAACTTTCTACGATCGTTTTCGGATTGAACGTTCAGATCGATCATGGTGTTGAATTCTCGTATGGTTTTGGTTCTCCGACAGTCCTCGCATGGATGAATTCTCTAAAAGGTTTGTGGTTTTCCCAAAGTCTTTCCGTACACCTTGAAGGAAAAGTGGCAAATGGCCTCTACATTTCTTCTGATATTGGGAGTAATTCCGTTGGTAATCTGGTGCTTCATTACGCACCTGAAGATCTCAGCTTTGGAACTGTACGAACCGTTCTATATGGCACAAATGAACTCGCAATAGTTGGATTTTCTTCTCCCAATTTCTCTTTTGGACAGCTTCGTGGTTACATTAAACGCGCGATTTTCAAAATTGTGGACCCGAGTATGCCGATTATAGTTGGCCCGATAGCGTATCAAAGCCTTCAGATTTATCTGAATGGAATTCCAATTCCTGTGAGTGAATGCACGATCGATTACGATAAAGGAGAAATATTCGTACCAAATCTCATTCGTGGAGATGTTGTAACCGTGGAATATCAGAGCACAACAGCTCCTTCCAATTCGTACGTGACCACATTGAGGGCTAAAGAAAGGACCAAGGATTATATCTTTGAAACATCGGCTTTCGCCATGTTTTCTTCAATGTCAAAAAGTCAAGCTTCACAGGAGTTTCTGGCACCCACAAGTCAGTTCTTTACCTTCACCAAGCTTTCGACGATCATGCCTTTCTTCTCACTTTCAACTTACATCAATATGGACGGCTTTCCATCTTTCAAAGTGAAGGCTGAATCCAATTTTTCAAACGGTGGAACGAAATTCGTCGCAAGCGCTGGTTATAACACTAAGGGGTTCAGAAAACCAATGGGAGTTGCTATGAACGAAGGCGGAGATCTTTCTATTCTGATACGGAATTCGTATGGAGGCGTAAAATTAGAATCAAATGAAGAAGCCCTACAGATATCCATTGACGCTTCGAGAATGAAGACAAAATTTTACGTGGGAAAAGACCCGAATTTTGCTTTCAAATTCTCGTCAGATACATTTCATTTAGGCCTAAGTGCGGGAAGTTCCGGGGTGGAAAGCATCGAAAAATTTTCGAGTGGCGATATCTCATTTCACTTCGATCAACATTTTGGAAAAGAATTTGAGATGGAATCAAAATTGAACATTTCCACACCGATAACACTTGAAGCGAGTTTTAATTCTAAAGAATTTGGCCTGAAAATCTCAAAGTCTTTCGGTCCACTTCAAACAGCTCTTAATTGGAAAAAGGATGATTTCGGAGGAGAAGAGACGAATTTGAACATAAAAAATCAATGGTTGTGGAGAGAAACACCTATTTGGACCGATTTTAACCTTCATACAGCATCTTCCACATTGACCGCAATTTTGAACGCCAACGTTGATACGGATCTTGGAGAAGTTTCACTTTCGATTGGAAATTCCCCATTCGTAAACCTAAACTTCACAAGAGATTTTGGAGAAACGAAGTACTCACTGGAGACAAAATTAGACGAAAAAGGAGCAGCTCTCAGTGCATCGGTAACTGGAAAACTATGGAATCTGAACGCAAGCGGAGGACTCACAATTGCCATGGTGAACGGTCAAGTTGGAGGAAAAATCGATCTAAAACTTGGAGAAAATAGCTTTTGAAGATCGTTGAATGATACAAGAATTGCAGAAACGGGGCCTTTCGGCCCCCTTACCGCCAAAAAAGAATTGAATTACAATTCGAAAAGACTGGCTTCGCTGACACAATTATGACTTTCTCCTTTGAAATATAAGATCCACACTCCGATCTTATTATACCACCATTTTCTCTCTACAAGTCTTTCCTTTCATCGGTAATGGTAGTAAAGCCTTTTGAAAAATTTTCCTTTTTGTTATCTCTTCTCTCAAATCTACCCAGCCGTCAGCAAAAGCAGAAAATACAGCGATTGCCAAGACGATTCCAACGGTAACGAACTTATTCGTAGTTTTGTGATAGAATCAAGAGGAGTGGGAATATGTATGTTTCATCAATGAAAAAATTGGAGGTGTTCTTCGTGAAAAAGTTTGTGGTGTTTCTTTCCATTATCGCATTGCTAATCGGTATCGTTCCAACTGTTCTGGCGGCAGGCCATCTTCGAGTTGCACTTGTTATCGCTGGAGAGCTTGGAGACAAGTCTTTTTACGATTCTTCTTACCAGGGCTTAGTCCGTGCGGAACAACAGCTTGGTATATACGGTAAAGTTTTGCCGTGTAAAACCGATCCGGCGAACTACCTGCCACAAATGATAGCTGCCTCATCCAATTTTGATTTCGTGGTTGTTGTGGGATACGAACTGATCGACACACTCAAGCAAGTGGCACCACAATTTCCAAATGTTGACTACATCTACGTTGACGATGTGGTGAAAGTCGGACAGGTTACTTCCATCGTCTTCAAACAGAACGAGAGCTCTTTTATGGGAGGCGCTCTTGCAGCCATGATCACCGAAAGAAAGGGATTTCCCATGGTTAACGCTCAAAAGGTCGTTGGATTCGTAGGTGGAGAAGACTATTCAGTCATAAGAGATTTCCTCATCGGTTACAAACAAGGTGTTCATTACATCGATCCCCAAATAAAGGTACTCACTGGATACGTTGGTGGATGGGATAATCCGGCCACGGCAAAGGAAATAGCTCTCGATCAGTTTCACCGTGGAGCCGACGTGATATTCCAGGTTGCCGGTGGAAGTGGTTTAGGCGTTATAAATGCCGCGCAACAAGCGGGATTCTGGGTTATAGGTGTGGATTCTCCACAAGGATACCTTGCACCACATCATATCATCGGTTCAGTGGTCAAAAATGTTGGAAACGCCGTCTTTGACATGATAAAAGCGAAAATAGACGGCACGTACAAACGTGGTGTTGTATACACATATGGTATTGCAAACAACGGTGTTGGATTGAGTTATTCCAAAGAAATGCTTCACAACGTTCCTGCGGATATCATTCAAAAGCTCATACAACTCAGAACTGACATAATCACCGGAAAGATCAAAGTCAAATCTTACTTTGACAAAAAATGAGTGAAATAATACGCTTTAATGGTGTTAGCAAGAAATTCGGAAAAGTCGTTGCGGTAAACTCCGTGGATCTCTCCATTGAAAATGGAGAGATCCACTCCATCATAGGCGAAAATGGAGCCGGAAAGACTACACTGATGCGTCTTCTGTACGGAATGTACAAACCCAATTCTGGAAAGATATTTGTAAGAGGCAAAGAGGTGAATTTCTCTTCTCCAAAGGATGCCATAGATAACGAAATCGGTATGGTTCATCAGAACTTCATGTTGATCGATGATTTCACCGTTTACGAAAATGTGGTTTTGGGATCCGAGCCGCATCATCTTATTTATTTCGATCGAGAGAAGGCAAAAAGAAAGGTAGAGAAATTAGCGAAGGCTTACAATATAGAGATCGACGTTAACGACTTTATTGACTCCCTTTCAGTTGGTTTTCAACAAAAGGTTGAGATATTGAAACTCTTGTACAGAAATGCAGAAATATTGATCTTCGATGAACCAACTGCCGTCTTGACTTATCAAGAATCCAAGGCATTATTTGACACGATTAGAAAGTTCAAAGCCGCTGGGAAAACGGTTATTTTCATATCACACAAGCTCAAAGAAGTAAAAGAAATCTCCGATAGGGTTTCCGTTATGCGTAATGGAAAACTTCTTGATACTCTCAAAAATGAAAATCTTTCTGAAGTAGAGCTTAGCAAAATGATAGCCGGGCGTGAAATTAAAAATCTCACCACCGTTTCGTTAAAAAAAGGCGAAACGATTTTAGAGATCGATAATTTGACCGCAATGGGAGATAAGGGAATTCCAGCGGTGAAAGGGTTGAGTCTTAATGTAAGTCGCGGAGAAGTATTGGGAATTGCCGGCGTCGTTGGAAACGGTCAAAGCGAGCTCGAAGAAGCTATAGCAGGCATGAGAAAGATCACGAGCGGACAGATAAAATTCAAGGGAATTGATATCACTAAAATGTCTGTGAGGAAACGCCGAGAGTTGGGAATGGGATATATTCCAGAGGACAGGATACGCACCGGTCTTGCCCCGCTTGCTTCTATTTTGGAAAATATCATTATGGGCCATCAAAATGAAAAGGAATTCTCAGCCCGATTGGATTTTATGAGACGCAGAAGGGCCAAACGATTTGCAAATCGACTGGTTAATGAGTACAAGATCGTTTGCAAATCCATTGACGAGCAAGTTGGAACTTTGAGCGGTGGAAACATGCAAAAAGTTGTTATAGCAAGAGAATTCGCACATGATGTAGATCTCCTTGTAGTATCACAGCCAACACGTGGTGTAGACGTGGGAGGAATTGAATTCATACACAAAGGAATACTCGCTATGAAAAAATCAGGAAAAGCCGTTTTGCTCATTTCTTCGGATTTAGATGAAATTCTTCAGCTTTCAGATAGAATTATAGTCATGTATGAGGGACAGATTGTACATTCGACTTCTGCGAAAAACGCCGATGTGCAAAAGATAGGACTTGCCATGTTGGGGATGAGATCATGAGTGAAAAATATCGTAGATTTCTCATAGTGGTGATATCTTTCCTTCTGGCCCTTGTTGTGGGTGGACTTCTCATGCTGTTTTACAAAGTATCGCCAATAGATGGATACAAAATCATGATTTTGGGCGCTTTGGGGAATAAGTACATGATCTACTCTACTTTTGCGCGAATGGTACCGATAATCCTCACGGGTCTTGCAGTTGCCATTTCTTTCCATGCCGGAATTTGGAATATAGGAGCACAGGGACAGTTGTATTTAGCGGCTTTTGTGGTGGCCGCCATGGGTGTGAGCTTTCACGGTGTACCTACTGCCATGTATCTGTTACTCGGAGTTGCCGTTGGAATTGCAGTGGGTGGATTGTGGGCATGGCTCCCAGGATACCTCCGCGTTAAATACAACGTTAATGAGGTCGTGTTGACGATTATGCTCAATTCCATAGCCATCTACTTCACCACTTATATGACCAATGGACCTTTCAGAACTTCGCAAGGTTCTCTCGGCGCAACAAACGTGATAGACAAGGGAATGTGGTTCAGGCACATAAACCCTTTGTCAAATCTCAATACGGGTGTGTTCGTGGCGATCGTGGCTGTGGCTTTGATCGTTTATCTCATGCTCTTTGCAAAACGTGGTTATGAGTGGAAGATGATGCGCCTCAATCCACGGTTTTCGATTTATGGAGGCGTGTCATTTAAACGTAATATGATACTCGCGATGGTGATAAGCGGTATGCTTGCCGGTCTTGCCGGAACTCTTCTCGTTATGGGTGATTATCACAGATTTCTCAACGGCATATCTCCTGGATATTCTTGGACTGGCATGATCTTAGCCATGATGGTAAACTACGATCCGATCGGTGTGATAATAACCTCTTTCATGTACGCCGTGATGATCTCTGGTGGTCTGAAGATGGAACTGATTCTTGGAATTCCTCAAGAACTCGTACAGATCATCTTCGTCTTGGCTGTCATGTTCGTGACAGCTGGATATTCTTTATCAAATAAGCTATCCAACCGTATGCAAGAGGAGGGGTGATTCGTGTACATCTACAGATCAACGATAAACACGCTTGTTTTGATCCTTCTCCCAGCTCTTGGAGGAATGTGGACACTACAAACTGGTATGCTTAACATCTCTCAAGAAGGCTCTATGCTTGTCGCTGCCTTTTTTGCCGTTCTTGGCTCTTACATTTTCTCTTCCTTTTGGATGGGTTTGCTTTTCGCAATAATCGCATCTCTCGTTTTCAATCTTATATATGCCTTCTTCTGTGTTAACCTGCGTGCGAATATATGGGTTATAGGAATGGCATTGAATATTCTTGCTTCCAGTTTGACAATTCTGCTACTCAAAAGCATCTTCGGTGTGAAGGGCTCTTTCACATCCGATAAGATTCAACAGATTCCATTCGTGCATCTGGGAAATCTTGGAATTTTCAACGGTATTTTCAACGATTTTTCTTCAATAGTATGGCTAACTTTGATAATCGTGATACTCTTCAAATATATAGATTCTCACACCACGTTTGGCTTCCACTTGAAGGCAGCCGGGAAAAATTGGCGTGCACTCGATACGGCAGGGGTATCTTCATTAAAAGTGAGATACATGAGCATACTCATAAACGCGGTGTTAGTCGGAATATCCGGCGCTTACCTCTCTATAGGATATCTGAAAATATTCAACAAGGATATGAGTGCAGGTCGTGGTTGGATCGCGGTTGCCGCTGTGATTTTCGGAAACGGGAACTTCACATGGACGATAATCGCAACAGTTGCCTTTGGATTTATGGATGCACTTGGAATATCCCTCCAAACGTACGGATTGAATTCCAATCTAACCCTGATGTTCCCCTATTTGGCGATCGTCGCAGCTTTGATATATCAAGGAGTCAAATCATCAAAAAAGAAGGCAATTGAGGAAAAGCAGTAATGCAAAACCAAAAGTGGGATTGCCACTAGCACTTCCACTTGCATTTGTATTTTGAAGATGTTATAATTCACACAGTGATTGATTGAAAAAAGGGAGAGAACGATATTGAATCTCAGTGATTTTTCTTTCTTCAACCCTTCTCCAGATTTTCGAGAAATGAACATTTTAAAAGCATTGAGTGAAAATCCAAATATATCGCAAGAAAAACTTGCGAAAGTTGCCGGTGTTGTTCCAAGTATGATCAATCGGTACATAAATGATTTTGAAGAGAAGGGATACATAAAAAAAGAGGGTGAAAACAGGAGAACGATGAAGTACGTGCTCTTGCAAAAAGGTAAATTTCGTCTTCAATTCTTGATCATATCGTATTTAAGGGAAGTGGCCAATCTTTATTCTCAATCTAGAGAAACTTTCGGAAAGCTCCTTGACGGCCTTTTAGCAGAAGGATGCAAAAAAACGATGCTTTACGGTGCAGGAATAATAGGCAGCATAGTTGTGGACGTTTTGAGAACGGAAGGAATGGAACCAGTTGGGTTCATCGATGATTCCAAAGCCAAACAAGGTGGCGTTTTTCACGATTTGAATGTATATTCGATTCAGGAAGCGAAAGGAATGGATTACGACGCACTGATAATTTCTTCCTTTAAGCATGCCCAAGAAATGGTTTCAAAGGCTGTTAAAGTTGGAATGAAAAACATAATGGTTTTTGAGATATCCAATTTTGGAAATGTGTCATTAAAAAAATGTGAGTAGAGATGCCATCTCGGTGGTTGAAATGACAAGGAATTCCCAGAGCGTTTAAAATAATGAGATAGGAGGTGTGAGTTGTGAAAGTTCCTCTTTTTGATCTTACACGTCAATATAAAAAAATGCGTGTTGAGATGATGAACAGGATAGACGAAGTGATTTCAAGTGGTCGTGTGATACTTGGAAAAAACGTGGAAGAGATAGAAAGAAACATCGCAAAATACATAGGTGTAAAGCACGCGATAGGCGTTGCGAGTGGAAGCGATGCTTTGCTTCTTGCTCTTCGTGCAATGGGTGTAAAAGCTGGAGATCGTGTCATTACAACTCCTTACACTTTTTTTGCGACGGTGAGTGCTATAACACGTCTCGATGCAAGACCGATTTTCGTAGATGTGGATGAAAAAAACTTTAACCTGTCGTTGAATGACGTGAAAAGAGCCTTGAAAGAAGATGAGAGAATAAAGGCCATTATTCCCGTTCATCTATTTGGTAGAAGTGTTGATATGCAGAGTTTGAAAGGGATATGTGATCCGTATGGCGTTAAGATCCTGGAAGATGCGGCGCAATCAGTAGGATCGGAATGTGTCGTGGATGGAAAGAAAGTTAGAACCGGATCAGTTGGTGAAGCTGGAATATTGTCATTCTTTCCAACGAAAAATCTTGGTGCTTACGGAGATGCAGGTATGGTTTTGACGAATTCAGATGAAATAAACGAAAAGGTGAGAATGTTGAGAGTTCATGGGTCGCGCAAAAAATACGTTCATGATGAAGTTGGATACAACTCGAGAATGGATGAAATCCAGGCAGCGATCCTGAATGTCAAATTTCCTAACCTTGATAAGTGGATAAGCAAGCGCATAAGTGTGGCTAAAAATTACGCATCTTTGTTTGAAAAGTACGAAGTGGATGTTGTGTATCCAGAAGTTCCTCAAGATAGGAGTTACGTCTTTCATCAATACGTTATCAGGGTCAAAAAAAGGGATGAATTGAGAGAATATCTGACTTCTAACCATATTGGAACGTCTATATACTATCCCATACCACTTCATCTGCAAAAATGCTTTTCATATCTTGGATATAAGATGGGAGATTTTCCAACAGCTGAAGAGTTGTCCAAAGAAACGCTTGCACTTCCAATCTTTCCAGAGATAACTGTGGAAGAACAAGCGTATGTTGTGGAGAAAATAAAGGAGTTCTACAATAAATCTTGAGAAAGGGGAGTTAATATGAAGCTCATAGATAAGATCAAAGGCAAGAATGCAAAAGTTGGGGTTCTTGGATTGGGTTACGTCGGGCTTCCCCTGGCAGTTGAGAAGGCGAATGCAGGCTTTGAGGTTATAGGATTTGATATACAGCAAAAACGAGTGGACATGGTCAACGAAGGACATAACTACATAGGAGATGTGGTGGATAGCGTTCTGAAAAGTCTCGTTGAAAATGGCAAAATCAGGGCAACTACAGATTTCGACGAAATCTCAAAGTGCGATGTCGTAACGATCTGCGTTCCAACGCCACTTGATAAATTCAAACAGCCAGATCTCACGTACATCATCAACAGCACCAAAGAAGTGGCTAAAAGACTTCACAAGGGCATGCTCGTAACGCTTGAATCGACAACTTACCCAGGCACGACCAACGAAGTGGTTTTGCCGATTTTGGAAAAGACCGGATTGAAAGTTGGAAAAGATTTTTACCTCGCGTTCAGTCCCGAAAGAGTTGATCCGGGAAATCTGATCTACAAAACGAAGAATACCCCAAAGGTCGTCGGTGGTGTGACTGCCGAATGCACAAAACATGCAAAAGCGATGTACGAGGCCATACTCAACGCTCCTATTTTTGCGGTTTCAAGTCCAAGAGAAGCCGAAATGACTAAGATATTGGAAAACACGTTCAGAATAGTGAACATCGCGCTCGCAAACGAAATGGCATTAGTTGCCAACAAGATGGGAATAAATTATTGGGAAGTTATCGATGCCGCCGCAACCAAACCCTTTGGATTCATGCCATTTTATCCTGGTCCCGGAGTTGGCGGTCACTGCATACCGATAGATCCGTTTTATCTAACCTACAAAGCGCGTGAATACGATTACCATACGAGATTGATCGAAATGGCCGGAGAAATAAACGATTACATGTCCGAATACGTTGTTCAAAGATTCTCGGATCTTTTAAACGAAAGAAAGAAATGTCTTAACAACGCCAACGTTTTGCTCCTTGGAGTTGCTTACAAAGGAGATGTCGAAGATATGAGGGAATCTCCCGCTTTGAAGGTAATAGAGCATCTTGAAAAGAAACACGCGAACATCTTGTACTTCGATCCTTACATTCCACAATTCACACACAACGGAAAAGATTACGAGCGTGTTGAACTCACGAGGGGATTTTTGAAGAGTATCGATGGCGTCATTATCACGACATACCACAAAAAGGGCGTGGATTACGGATTTGTGGCTGAAAATGTGCCGTTTATCTTCGATGCTAAAAACGCGATGAAAGATTCGAAATTCCAAAATGTGTACGTTTTGTGAGGAGTGATTTTGTTGAAACTCAAAGCAGGGCTCATAGGATGTGGGCGAATAGGCACTAAAAAGCATTTGGAAGCTGTGATAAAAAATTCTGATTTGTTAGAACTCACTGCCGTGTGCGATGTTGTGAAGGAAAAGGCTGAAAATGCCGCGAATATAATAGAAAAGTCCGGATTGAAAAAGCCAAAAGTTTTCACGGATCACAGGATTTTACTTGAAGAACCTCTCGATTTTGTGGCGATAGCGACGGAATCGGGAAAACACCACGATGTAACACTGGATGCTTTGAATGCTGGAAAGCACGTTCTCGTCGAAAAACCTATGGCGCTTTCCACAAAGGATGCAGATGAGATGTGTTCCGTTGCCGAAGAAAAAAACTTGAAACTCTGTGTGTGTTTTCAAAACAGGTTCAATCCACCAATACAAGAATTGAGAAAAAAGGTGGAATTGGGGGCATTTGGAAAAATTTTCCACGCGCACGTTGCCGTTAGATGGAATAGAAATAAATCTTACTACGATCAAGCTTCATGGCGTGGTAAGTGGTCAATGGACGGCGGAGTGCTTTCGAATCAATCAACTCATGCGATAGATCTCCTTCAATGGATGCTCGGTGGAAATGTGAGAGAGATTTACGGCCACATAGCGAATCTCAACCATCCGTACATCGAAGCGGAGGATCTGGGAATTGGCGTTGTGAAGTTCGAAAATGGCTCCGTTGGAATAATCGAAGGAACGTCCAACGTTTATCCAAAAAATCTCGAAGAAACTCTGGCCATATTTGGAGAAAAGGGAACTGTTGTTATAGGCGGACTTGCAGTGAATAAGATACTAACCTGGAGGTTTGAGAATGAAGATTCACATCCCTTCATGGATCTTCCAGATCCGGAAACGGTTTACGGTGAGGGCCATGTCCCGCTTTATGAGAATTTCGCAAAATCCATTATTGAAAATAAGGCGCCCTACATCACTGGAAGGGAAGGGATGAAAGCACTTGAGATAATTCTTGGGATATACCAATCTTCACTTGAAAATAGGCCCATAGGCTTTCCTGTGAATTTCTCAACGGAAAAAATGAAGACTGTAACACGAAAGGAGTCTGAATCCTTGTAACAAGACCCTCTCCATTTTTTTCGCAGTGTTGTAAGGATAAGAAAGAGTGCTTATTTTGACTAAGAATCTATCCTTAAATAATCATGATATCTTTAACCCTCAACTATTATCGTTCTCGATTTAACGGTTACCGTTTCCTGGCTGCCGTCAAATCAAAAATTTTTTTATTCTACTTCTCGGTCGCAGCTGCCGTCTCCGGTGTAAAAGCGGAAAGGACGGGGGCTGCTGGATTACAAAAAATAACAGAAACTTGGATACTGTTACTTTATGCCCATAAATTGTTGAACGCTCTAATAATGTAGTGTAGTGAATGACTTTACGTGTACTTGAAACTGCTTATAATTCTTCTTCTTATGTTATCGAAAAAGCTATGACATCTCCTATCATGTGAACTATCCAAGACGGATATATGGAATAATCCGCAGATTCGTAAATCCACGCCAGGATCAACCCCAAAAAGAATGTTCCAATGACGTGCTCGACAGATGATGTTAAGCCAAAGGAGTAAAAATGCATTGCTGCAAAAACGGCACTCGATATAACATAAGGCCAAAAGCGACCTTTCATCAAAATCCTTAAGTGTCTGAACAATCCATATCTGAACATGATCTCTTCCGCAAGAGATGAGAGAGAGAATATCAAAACTCTCCATGGAACCCAGAATGTGAGAAAGCTCAAAAGAAAGCGTTCAAAGCCGAGACTCACAATAAGAACTACACTTACTCCGGCAAGCCAAACGATTCCTATGACAATGGGCTTCGTTTCTTTATTTCTGAAAAACCCGATGCTTTTTATAACTTCTCTCATGTATACCTTTTTCTCTCGTCTTTCCATTATCATGTATTCCGTGTGTTGGCCTCTGAATATCGATTCGATATGGATCATGCTTTCGAAAACCACAAAAACGTATAAAAGGTCCAAACCGAGGAAGATCACATACGCAGGAATTCCAACAGAAGCGAAAACGCTTGAAGTATTTCCACCCATCCACCATATCCAATTCAGGATATTTAAAATATTTGGATAAACAATCACGAAAACGATGAGTAAGAAAAAGTATTTCGCGATTCCCCTTGATGTGACTGCTGGCATTTCAGTTTCCATTTCAAAACCTCCTCAATAGCTACCGATAAAAGGATTTGTTTTCATCTGAATTATTCCTGATTGTTTGATTTTCTTTTCATTTTTTTCAAGGGATATATAAGAGAACCGTATGATCCTATTTCCAAAACTATAAAATCCTCTAAATACATTTTGTAATAAACATAGAAATAAACAATCAGAATGAAAGTTATAAAAAGAGGAACGATCAGTATTTTAAGAGGCTTAGCCATTTTCCCTAAAAAATAGTTTACATATATAACTTGTGCCGACAACAAAGTTATCAGTATGATTATATCAATTACACTGAATTTAGGCCAATGCCAAAACTTAAACAAAATAACGAGACCGGTGATTGCCAAAACTATCAAAATGTTTTTTTTCATATATGTCCCACCTTTTAATTTTTAAAATTCAAGATGAGGCGGTAACCGCCTCATCTGCAATTACCATACTTGAGTAACTGCTCCGTAAATTGCTCCACCTATGGCTCCGCCTATTGCACCATCTCTAGTTTCACTAACAGTATTACGTCCTGAAGTACGAATTTCTTCATTGTGGATTCGTCGCCATTTGTTAGCTTCTTGAGATTGTTTTCTAAGCCTTTGCATATTTGCACTATCTCCGGATATGTTAACTTCTCTTACCTCACCATTTGCATAATTCATCATAGGCCCACTTGTAATCATTTTCATTACTCCTTAAGATTATAGTACCTTTCTTGAAAAATCGTAAGTTCCTTCTTCAAAACGAATTTTCCTCGTTGCAAGTATTTTCCCACTTAAGATGTACTGTAAAACATGTTCTTCACCTCCTCGAAATAAACATGGGAAGAAACCTTGCAAGGAACGGAGATGCCGGCGGACTGGCTCACTTCAAAACGGCCTTCGATCTTGCCTTGGAAATTCCACATCCGGCCGGAATGATAACGTCTTTGAATGCCCTGGCGTGGTACGGACAGAATTACGACATCCGGGATGCATCCGATTACTCGGAAGAAGCTCTGTACATCATGGGAAAATACTACGAATCTCCGCAGTTCTACATCTTCGACACGGCGTTCGATGTGATGAAAAAAGCAGAAAATGCATTCGTCTACGAGGTTTCAAAGGATCTTTTCTCGATCTACGAAACCCTTTCTCCGGAGGTCAGAAAAAAATACAAAAACACCTTGTCAAACGTTAAGAATTTCCTGAGTATATCTGAATACGCGATCGATGGAAAGATAACGAGATTTTTGAGAAAATTGAAAAAAACAATTATTTTCTCGGGATCTCAGATGTCCAGATCCAAAATATCCTGAAAAGGGAAATTAAAAAAATAAAGGGAGATACCGTCAGGAGGATGATGAATTCCATAGGTCCGGAAAACCTGTCGGATGTTGAGAATCTTCCGTCCCCTTTCATAGCGGAGATCTCCAAAATGAAAATGAACCTTTCCGACGGGATCGATTCTGTGATAACCGGAATGCCGAAAAGTCTCGATCCGTACGTCGAGGCGAGAAGGGATCTCGAAAGGGCTTTCCTGGCAAGGATGCCGAAAAGGATAAGCGGGATGTTCACAGACGTTTACATGAAGATGGAAACATAAGAAAGAACCGTCATGAACAGGTTCGCGCGCGATTACGTACGGTACGACAGAAAATGGGAAACCCGGCTTAAAGTTCCGGAATCGATGAAAGGATACGTGGAGTTCTTCCATTTCAAAAAGGCCGCCGCCACGCTCGCGTACTACGCTCTCGAAAATTCTTCCGAGATGACCCGATTGATTGAGGTTCTCGGAAGGTTCGAAAGATGAGACGTCTCATTATTTGTGAGTCAGTAAAGTTGTAACGGCAAAGTTGTTGAGCGTATGGATGAACCATCCGGGATATATCGACCATTCGCTCTTTTCATAGATCCATTGAAGAAACATGCCTAATACGAAAGCATTAATCACGGATTGCACCGGCAATCCGCTGATGTTTTTGTAATAGTGAAAACCCGCAAAAACTGCCGCTCCTATTACGTAGACAAGAAATCCGTTAATCCTTTTTTCTTTCAGATATCTGAATATACCGTACCTGAAAATGATCTCTTCTCCAAGGGCCATTGGGGTCAACAAGAAAAAAACACCTAAATACGAAGAAAAGGATATGTTTTTGTTTAAGTCAAAATTTGACAAGACCAAAAGTGAATAAGATGCCGTGACAATTATCATAACCACGGCAGGTCCTTTCGGAAGCGTGAATCCTTTAAAGCCGAATCTCCTTAATTCATTCCGGAAGCTTTTTTTCAGTTCTGAAGTTACCTCATTTTTTTCGTATCTTCCTGAATAGTAAATGCCAATGAAAGCGATAAATATTATCGTTAAAAACACTGCGAAGTAAGCTCTGAAAAAATCTTTTCCGTTCACCGAAGAAAAGATGTAGACGCTTTTCAAAACTCCATTTTTCACCATTGACGGTGAAGTAATTACGAAGACATAGTTGTATAGAATCAAAAACAGAAAATATGAAAATTCCCTTCCAAATTTTTTGGCGTTCAATTTAGCGTCACTTCCGGGATTCGATTATATTTTTTGATTCCTGATTTTTGCATGAATTGCCAATTTATCTACTTATAAAAAATTATTAACTGTTGGAAGTAAAGAAAAAATGTCAACACTATCCAAGCATAATATATTGAAAAATCAGAATACTCATACATTAAAATCATTAATACAAACAAAAAAACAAGTTCAATAATCACCATAATTATTTTATTTTCGTTTGATAACACAAGATCTCGAACTAAATAACCTATTAACAAATCAAAAAAAGTATATACTGCAACAGAATATATATATGTTAAGGTTTTTGAACCGTATATATTTTCGAAGTGAGAATATAATCCGTACATTAGAAGAACGCTTAATGTAAGAGAAGACATTGCATAGTATAAAAAAGCCTTAACAGAAACAATAGAAAAAAACATTTGCAAATTGAACTTAGGTTCAGACATCAGAATTCCAAAACTAATAATTACAAAAAAGGTCGCAATAAAAAACGGCCCTTGCTTCAAAATCATACCTTTTTTGAACCCTATGTCTTCAAATATTTCCTTAGCGTACTTAATTTTATGTGTTCTTTCCATCTTCAGGAAGGAAAGAAGTTTTGCTCGTCTATTGGATTCAAGGACAAACATAAAGAAAAGTACCGCAATCAGATCGAGAGCGGCATACAAAATGAAAACCCAATGCGTTGACCAAAAAATCTTGGAGGTGTGATTGAAATAAGTGAGAACCGAAAACAATCCTTGAAAAAACAACAAAATTCCAAAATAGACGAAGTAGACGAGATCTCTTTTTGAAAATTTTTTAGTATCTTGGATATCCATATTTTTCTCCTTTTAGTTTGTCTAAACTATCTCATGTACTAAATTGATAGTACATGAGATAGTCCAAAATTTTTTAAAAATATATATCAGAGATAAGTCCTATCACAGCTTCTCCAGCTTCTTAGCCATCCTCAAGTATAGCTCTTCCCAGACCGTCAGTAAATGATTTGTAAACAAAATTACCAATTTTTGCAGCATCTCCTATCATATTTGCGTTTTTTTCTATATAATGTCCTGCAGCATTCAAAGCCTCCCCAGTATTCCCGACAAAACTGGTCGCTATATTTCCTATGGCCCCTCCGGCAGCCTTTAATCCATTAGAAGCTCGGGATACATCACTCGATATTTCACTATGGCCGTATTTTTCACGCATTCTTTCCTGTTCTTTCAATTGAGCAATAGAAGACGGGTTCACGTTATGTTCACCACTAACGCCACTTGTAATCATTTGTAAGCTTCCCTCCTGATTATAGTACCTTTCTTGAAAAATCGTAAGTTCCTTCTTCAAAAAGAATTTTCCTTGTGGCAAGTATTTTCCCTTTTTCGTCAAAACTCTTCAGATATTTTTTTCACATCTTGTGTCGTTCCACGTTTTATGACGGGGATTTTCTCATCGTTAACCACGACTATGATATCGTCAAGATGTGCAATTGCGACTGCTTTTTCATCGGCAAACACGGCACAGTTTTTGCTGTCTCTGAAAAGAGCTCTTTTTGAAGACGAATAATTTCCATTTTCGTCTTTCTGGAAAAGTTCGAAAACAGCGTCTCAACTTACAACATCGCTCCATTCAAAATCGGATGGAAGAACAATTACCAGATCGTCATCATTTAATTTTGATATTCCCAGAGCAATCGCTGCCGCAGTGTTTTTGGTCATCGGCTCAAAGATAACGTTGTCTTTTGAAATGCTCAATTGTTCGAATATGTGATGAGAATGATTTTTGTCAGTTACAATAAAGCGGGATTCCATATAGTCGTATATGCCTTGAATACTGTTACTTTATGGTTCCGAGTTGTTGGACACCATAATAGTTTTTGTTATAGTGCACTTGACGAGATGAAATCTAAATCTTCATAAATAAAGGGTTATTGAAATAACGAGCCCAAGTGTGATTAAAGACCTTGTTGTACCAAAAGTTGTTAGTTGATGCACGCTATTCCCACGTGTTTAGTTTAGAATCCAAGTTTTCAGCACCTATCAGCCCAATACGTAGCATATCAACACCTCACATCAATATTTTTTCTACTGACTTCGGTAATTTGTGCACGATCTCCGAAAACGCGTAACATGCTGTGATGCCAATCAATCCGCCTAAAAAATTCAAGCTGAGATAGCCCTCATTAAAGAAATTCTTCTTGAATAACAAGACGATCGCGAGAATGCTCATCAGTATCACACCGTGACTCAAGTATATCCCAAAGGAATTTTTTCCGAGTGCTGAAAAAATTTTCGAGGTCAGCTTCAATCTTGTAGAGATTTTGTAACTCACCCACAAGAAGATTTTTATTGCGAAGAAGTAAAACACATACACACCTGGTCCTAATATTAAGTAAGATTCCCAATCTTGATTTAATTTTGGAACGGTTACCATTTCAAATGTCGAAAGTGAGTAAGCTGCAAAAAAACCAACAATCAGCCATGAAGATGGCCGTTTTCTCCAAAAAATATTTCCGGATTTAGACATGTACATTCCCCACGTGTAAAAAAAGATCCATGCAAATGGATTCCTGTACGCTACCAAGGGATGAATGTATTCTTTTCCGAAATAGTGGGGAACAAAATACATTCCCATGAAGAAAAGTCCAACGACAAACAATATTGGTAAGAGTTTTTTCATCGTTTTCTCTTCAAAATTTGAAAACCAGGGTGTCAACATGTAAAATAGCAACAACAAAACAATGTAGTAAAATGGCAGAAAAGCCTCACCGAACAAGTATTTTTCCGTAACGCTCATCAGTTCAAAATGATAAGGCATTCCAATGATCTGACCAAACAACACTTGAAGTATCAGATAAACAGTTGACCATGCCAAATACGGCGGCAGAATGATTTTAAACTTTGGCCCTTCAAATTTTCCGAAGCTTTTTCGTTTCACATAGCTTTTATACCCTAGGAATCCTGAAATAAAAAAGAAAATCGCTATTGCCGGTGCAAAAAGTGTTGCTAAGATCATCAACAGATTTTGGGAAACCACGGGAAATTTTTCGAAGTTGAAAAATGTGGCATGAGCGAAAACCACCACAGATATCGCAAAGCCTTTGAGGATATCAAACTCCTGAATTCTCATTTTTCCCAAATCTCTTCATAACTTCTTCTGAATCATCGTCGAAAACCTTAACATCATCGATG
>CAJXLN010000023.1 GCA_913056255.1 uncultured Thermotogae bacterium
TTTTGTGAACTTCCAGATGGCGAGCTCATATGTCTTGATGAAGACTTCGAGGAGCCGAGAGTGCTTTTTAGCACTCGTTACTTCGGCGTCTACGACTAAGGCGGTAGCCGCGACGGAGGTGCTCTTTTTTAAGGGGCAGCCGAGAAGCGATAGCTGCGACCCGAGGAAGTGGAATAAATAAAAAAATCCTTTGGTCTTTATGGAGAAAATTAAGAGATAATACAGCTTCGTTCACAGCGATTCAGTGTGAAGTGCAATTTTTAAAGAAGATTGCGCCGATCTCTGTCATGAAGGTGAAAAGCATTGAGGAAAGTCATCTCTGATAACTAATTGGAGATGCTTAAACTTCGATCATTTAAGCGGTAGAAGAAAGGCTACCATCAAAATTCGCAATTTTGGGTGAGTTTTGTAAATGAGGTGATTTTTATGATTAAAAATGTTGATGAGATTTTGGAAACTGCTAAGAGAGTAGAAGAAAGTTCTTACAATTTTTACATGAATGCTCAAAAAATCGTGTCTTTGCCTTATCTCAAGGATCAACTCAAAGAACTTGCAGAGATGGAAATAGATCACAGGAAAAAAATAGAAGATTTAATAGAAAAAGGTCCCGAAGTGGTCGCTAAAAGTATAGTTATAGAACGAATTCAGGATATGAAACTCAGTGATTACCTCATGCCGTCTCATATAGATTCAAAAGCGAACTATCAAGATATTCTTATAACAGCCATGAAGCGCGAAGATTTGACCCATCAATTCTACCAAAATTTGTTGAAAGGTGCCAAGAATGATGATCTTCGCAAGATTCTCGAGTATCTTTCAATAGAAGAGTTAAAGCATAAAAACAAACTTCAATTTTTGTACGACGATATAGTATACGAAGAGAACTAAGAACGAAGTGGCTTCTTCGAAAAATACAGGAGAAGGGAAATGGGTGATTTGATGATTTCTAAAAGATCTCAAATGCTGCCAGCATCTCCGATAAGAAAACTCATCCCATACTCGGATGAGGCGGAAAACAAAGGAATACACGTTTATCATCTCAACATTGGTCAGCCGGATTTAGAAACACCAGAGATCTACTTCAACAGAATTAGATCTTTTAGTGGTGTAGATGCTTACACGAACTCCGCCGGGCTCATGGAACTGAGGGAAAAGTTCGCTGAATACTATAAAAAATGGGGAATTCCCTTTGAAAGAGATGAAATTATAGTAACTGAAGGTGGAAGTGAATCAGCTCTATTTGCCATTGCCACCGTTGCAGATCCCGGAGATGAAATAATAGTCATAGAACCTTTCTATGCTAACTACAAAGCATTCGCCGCCATCTTGAATGTAAAACTTGTACCGGTTACATCTCATGCCGAAAATGGATACGATATGCCACCAATATCCGATTTCGAAAGAGTTTTAACCTCTAAAACAAAGGCGATACTTTTTCCCAATCCTGGAAATCCCACAGGAACTGTCTATTCACCTGAAAGATTGAGTGAAATTGTGAACTTTGCCGCCAGACACGAACTGTACGTGATTTCTGATGAAGTCTACAGAGAAATAACATTCGATGGGCTTAAAGCACATTCCATAATGGAATTCGGTCATTACGATAACCTCATAGTTATCGATAGCCTATCCAAACGCTTCAACGCGTGTGGAGCGAGAATAGGTGCGTTTGCCACCAAAAACGAAACTATCTTCAAGAACGTCTTGAAAATGGCCATGATGCGCCTTTCTCCAAATCGTTTATCTCAATACGGTGCCATAGGTTTTTTTGAGTTAAACGACTCGTACTACAAAACAATGGTCAAGGAATACCAGAAACGGCGTGATATCGTTTACGAGGAGTTATCGAGGATCCCTGAAATTGTGATATCAAAACCACAAGGTGCTTTTTACTTCGCGGCGAAGATTCCTGTTGACAATGCAGAAGAATTCGTAAAATGGATGCTCACCGATTTTTCAGTGAATGCTAAGACTACGATGGTAGCTCCCTTATCAGGATTTTACGTAACGCCAAATTCGGGAAAAGATGAAATAAGGATTGCTTACGTTCTAAAAGAAAAAGAACTCAGAGAGGCATGCCAAATACTTGGCCTGGGAATAAGAGCGTACAAATCTGAAAGAAAGAGCTCAAAAGTTTAAACGATTTAAGGAAAAAATTGTGTTCTTCTAACAGCCAAAAAGTATCAAGAGTGCAGCCGCACACACTTTTTAAGCCAGGTGTGCGGCTGTGTGCGCGATGCTTTTGAATGTGTGCAAGTTATACTGAAGCATAAGCGAACGATTAGACGATTTGGGTTGAGATATCAAAGATCTTGAACACGATCGTCAGTGTTTTTCATTTCGTTATTTTCGAGAAGTCAGATTTTATCGTTCTTAGGTGGGTTCATATTGTTTTTCCCTTATTCCCCCTCTTTTTCTTTTCAAAAGCGATAATATTTTTGCGATGGCAATGCTTTTAGACTCAAAGCGAAAACAAAAATCCCAAAATTTACAAATTATTTGTAAAACTAAATAAGTACAATTAAGAAGTTATTCCAATTTAGAGAAACGAGGTGATGATGTATGCGAATTTATGAGAGATTAAGAAGTGAAATTAAGAAAAGAAATTTGAGAATCACCTCACAAAGAGAGGCGGTGCTTTCCGTATTCGTTGAGAACAGCGGACAACATTTCACTCCAGACGAGGTGTATGAAAGGTTAGCACAGAAAAATTCGTACATAAGCAAGGCGACGATTTATCGCTCTGTAGAACTTCTTGAAGAAATGGGCTTCTTATCTAAAATAAACTTCGGTGATGGATTAGAGCGCTACGAACTCAAAGATGAACATGGTCACCAACATCATCATTTGATTTGTACTGAATGTGGACAAGTGTACGCACTGGAAGAAGATCTTCTTGACGATATCGAAAAGATAATCGAGAAGCGCACCGGTTTCAAGATCACAGATCATCAACTGAATTTCTACGGTCTATGTCCAAAATGCCAGGCTCGTCATGAAGAAGAATCCAAAGAATCACAAACGCAGAAATCGAAAAGGTGATCCAGAACACTGTCACTTTTGGATGAATTCTCACAACTGAAAGTGGCAGTTCATTTGTGAATTTTACCAACCAATCAAGTGATCTGGCAAAGGGTAAAACCCCCGCACCAAGAATCCTCTCCATAGTTCCTACTCCCATCAAGGCGAAAAATGAAAAGAACATTGCGCCTTCCAAAATGAACACCATGAGAATTGGAACTACGATGGCATTGAAGAGAAAAGATGCAACGTAAATTCGTCCAAAGTTCAAAATGAGAAATGGAATCACCCCTACATTCGCTGCAAACGTGAAATTCAAAGCTTCTGATATCCACTTTGGCTTGAATATCGGAAGTTGAGGGCCGAGTATTGCCATCATTATAACGGCTGAATAAGAAAGTTGAAATGACGCATCAAATATTATCGATCCATCGTGTATAACTTCAAACAGTCCCACAATTCCAAGAAGGTTTAGAAAACTCTGAGGCCTATCGATGATCTTAAAAAGTGCAAAGAGTGCGAAGATAAATATTGCACGAAACGTCGGAATTGAAAATCCAGTAATTGCACCGTACATTGTGACTATTACAAGCGCTATGGGATATTTAACGATATTCCAGGGGACGAATTCGGAAAGGATGAGTAAGGTGATCATGGAAATGATGCCAACATGCATGCCTGAAACGGAAAATATCTGGGCATATCCACCATTTCGATACATTCTTTTCAGATTGAATGAGACCTCTCTTCTTCCGAGAAATACAGATGCAATTGTATCCGCTTCTCCAAATATGTAACCTTTCATTTGAGAGTACAAATAATCGGAGATACCTATTCCCCATCTGATGAATCGATCTGTCAAAGAGGAAGACATATCCAGCCAAAAACCATCCAGCATCTCTACCTTTCCACCTTTTTTGTCAACTCTTGCCATGAATTCATCAGCAGGTATGGGAGCGGCATGGATCCACCTCGGCAAAAAGACGATAATCGATCTTCCTCTTTTCCAACCGGAAGGTGTGTGAAATTGTACATTAGATAGCTTAACCACATTTGAGCTCGAACGACTCACTTTTCCAATCACAAATGATTCTCCATAGGGCGGTGCCGCTGGAGCGAGAATCCATGAAAACCCTACGAAGAAGAGGAATAAGATCAAAACAGAATTCAGAGTCAATTTTGAAAAAAAGCAAATAATTGCCAAAATGCAGAAGATCAAACCAATCCAGCCCGGAAAAAATGACGATAAGAATGAACCGACGATCGCGGCTAAAAAGAGGAAAAAAATCGGAGATCTTGATGCCATTACCTTCTCAATTTTTTTGCGTATTTTCTGAGAATGTCTACCGAAAATTCCACAATTTCGGGATCGTACTTCGTCCCGCTATTTTTCAGAATATCTTTTATCACATCCTCCGCATCCATTTTTAGAACGTTGATCATCGTGTCGAAATCATCTGCTATCAATATTATTCTTGAAAGAAGTGGTATCTCACTATCCCTGATTCCATCGGGATATCCCTTTCCGTTGAAATATTCACGATGGTGTAGAACTATTTTTTTGAATCTTTTAGGAAGTCCAAAACTGGAAACGATTTGTTCACTTATTACGGGATACGTTTTAAGTATCTCGTACTCTCCATTCGTTAATTTTTCAAATTTAAAAACGATCGCATCCGGAATTCCCAACTTTCCCATATCGTGAAGAAGGGCAGTCCATCTCAGATCTTCAATCTGATCTGTTGAAAGATTCATCTGCTTTCCTATCATTGTCGATATGCCAGCAACTCTTTCTGAATGTCCACGAAGGTAAGGACTTTTCATTTCCATAAAATGAGTTAGCGTTCTCAAGAGGTTTTTATTATTCTCAACACCGATTTTATTGATTTCTTTCAACGTGACAAAAGAAGAAGCCAACTTGCCAAATGCGCCCATAAGATATTTCGACTCTTCAGAAAATTGTACATCTTCTAACGCATCAAGGAAAATATTTCCGATGTACTCACCATTCATTTCTATTGGAACAGCCAAATTTCTGTACAAATGACCACCACTTGCACTCTTTATCTTTTCAGCGATATCTTTGGGCATGATCGTAAAATCTTCATTCACCACTTCTTCGATAACCTCAACTTTTTTTATCTTGAACATCCATTCTGCCTTCAAATCAAGACTTTTCAATTTTTTCTCATCGTGGCCACGGACTGCGATGTATTTCCATTTTTCACCCTTTATTAAAGATATGCTTCCAGCAGTTGCTTCGGGAACGAGACTTATTGCTATATCTAGTAGACCTTCGAAAAATTCTCTTTCATCAAGTAAAGGCGAAAAGTTAGATATGAGATCTACCATCTCCATGAATTTTTCGTTCATTTTCAACAGATGAACGTTAACTTGAGAGAGTTTGTCTGAAAGTTCGACCATCTTTTTCTTTATTTCTTCCTTCTCCTTGATCGTTTTCTCGAGTTCTCTGACCTCACGTTTTACTTTGAACTTCAAAGTCTGATTCCACGCAAATAAAGTGATAAGGGTTCCACCAATGATCGCGATCATGAGTATTAGGTATGGAAGAAAAGTTGTCAAATTATAAGATACGCTTGTTCCCTTCCACTTTTTCATGATATCTTTTACAGTGGATTCTGGAATCTTTGCAAATCCATCGTTTATGGTTTTGACAAGTGCCTCTCTTCCCTTTTTCACCGCACGATATAAATTTGAGGTGTAAAGCGGAGATGAGTACTTGAATTGATTCATCAAATTGTATTTTGTGAGGTAATAAATGGCAGGACTTTTATCCGCAATGAAAATATGAATATACCTGTCTTTTGCCGCTTTCACCAATGAATCGCAAGAGTCATAGAAAACAAGATTTTCAACACCATGTTGAAAAGCGTAAGCTGCGTCGTAATCCCCGGATTTAACACCTACTTTGAAGCCTTTTAAAGATTTCAAATTCGCGATTCCGGAGAGTTTTTTGTCGAAAAAGATCACGGTTTCGATTTTGTCAAAGGGCTTTGTGTAGTCAAGAATTTTTGCCCTTTCGTCGGAGTAAAAAATATCGTCAACGACATCGGCCTTACCAGATAGTATCATGGGAATGGCATTTTTCCAATCAACCATCAAGAATTCGACTTTCACATTCGTGATCTTTTCCCACTCTCTCCAAAGATCCACAGCTATTCCTGCTGGATTTCCATTACCGTCGATAAAAGAATATGGAGGATAATTTTTATCCATGACGATTTTTAACATTTTGATGTTTGAGCCGAATAAGGTAAGTCCCAATAAAATAACTGCAAATAACGATAGAATCTTTCTCACGAACCCCTCTCCCCCAGATATCTTTGTGAATTGCATTTGTACATCAAAAATGCCTCGAATTTTCACATCTTCATCGAGGCCCGTATTCAAATCATTTCATAAAAAAAGGCAAAACCGGAAATAGAGATCCAAAGAAAAGTGAAAGCACAGCCATTAATTTTATGAGTATATCCATCGATGGACCAACGGTATCTTTCAGTGGATCTCCAACAGTGTCACCAACTATTGTTGCATCGTGAAGAGGAGTCCCTCGTCCTCCAAGATTACCCATTTCTACGTATTTTTTGGCGTTGTCCATTGCACCACCTGAATTGGCAGTGAATATCGCGATCATTATAGCGGATAAAAGTCCACCGAGCAAAACTCCTGCAAGTGCACTCTTTCCCAAAAGGTATCCCGCGGCGAATGGCATAATGATCGCTATGACACCCGGCAAAAACATTTTGGAGATCGCGCCTGTTGCGGTTATTGAGATGCATCGATTGTAATCTGGAAGAGATTCCCCTTTGAGTATTTTAGGATCGCTTTTGAACTGCCTCCTCACTTCTTTGACCATTAAGAAGGCGTTTTCACTCACACCATTGATGAGTAACGCTGAAAAGAAGTAGGGCAACATAGCACCTATTACAAGACCAACAATCGTGTAAGGACCGATCATGTTTATCACCGGGTTCAAACTTATCTGTCCCGTTCTTTGTGCACTTGACCATATAAATGAAACGATCAGAGACAATGCGGCAAATGCCGCGCTGCCTATTGCAAAACCCTTTCCTATTGCAGCCGTTGTGTTGCCAACTGCATCAAGACCGTCTGTGATTTCACGAACTTTTGGATCGAGTCCAGCCATTTGTGCTATTCCACCAGCGTTATCTGCTATTGGTCCATACGTGTCAACACTGACAGTGTAAGCAACAAATGAAAGCATCCCGAGTGCCGCGATACCTATACCGTAAACGCCTGACGCCAAATACGCTCCTATAATGCCAAGGGCTATCGTCAAAATAGGCCATAACGTTGAACCCATTCCCAAAGCCAAACCACCTGTTATGTTTATGGCAACACCGGTTTGAGATGATTCGGCCAGATGTTTAACGGGCTTATAATCGTAAGAAGTGTAATACTCGCTAATTTTACTTATGATAAGTCCAGCCACAAGACCGAACACTATTGAAAAAAACGGTCTCCATATGTTCGCAGTGCCTCTCGCGAGGACGAACTTGCCTTGAAAGACATAATCTATCTTGAAAAAATAAATAATAATTGCCGATATGACGAGCACTGCTACACCCGTGAAAATATTTCCAGATGAGAGTGCGGCTCTAGCATTGGTAGTTCGCCTCAATTTCACAAAACCTATTCCAAGCATTGCAGCCACTATTCCACCGCCGGCAATTGCTATAGGAAGATATAACAATTTATAATACTGGGGAGATGTCATGTTCTTGTCAGCAATTGCCATGAACATTACGATGGCTATCGTGGATATTATGGAAGCAACGTACGATTCAAGTATATCAGCTCCGAGTCCCGCCACATCTCCAACGTTGTCTCCAACATTGTCAGCTATCGTGGCTGGATTACGAGCATCATCTTCCGGTATGTGTTCTTCAACTTTTCCAACAAGATCGGCTGCCATATCAGCGGCCTTAGTGTATATTCCGCCACCAACTCTATCAAAAAGTGCTATTAAAGATGCCCCGAATGAGTACGCACTCACAATCATCACACCATCAACTACGGATATTCCGTGAATGTGAGTCATACCGGTTGTACGGATGGAATAAACTGCAGAGAATGCAAAGGAATTCTTGAAGATCAGCATCACAGTTGTCAAACCTATCATCGAAAATCCTGCGACGACAAGTCCCATGACACTTCCACCAGAAAATGCCGTTGAGAAGGCCTCAAAAAGTCCCTTCTTTGCGGACTGAGCCACGCGAACGTTCGTGTGAGTAGATGCGTACATCCCAACAAGTCCTGCCATTTCAGATACAAAGGCTCCTGCAAGCATCACCACACCGTATCTTATCCTAAAAATAAGTGAAATGAAGACGGCAATAACGATCGCCACGAGCGCTATGCGCTTCGCTTCTTCTTTTAGAAAAGCAGATGCCCCTTCTTGAATAGCGTGAGCCATCGCTTTCATTTTCTTGTCTCCTTCGGGACGAGACAACGCGTTTCGTAACATGAAGATCGCCATCAACACGGCTGCTATGGCCACAAAAAAGGTGAAATACAAAGTGTTTTCCATGTGATCCTCCCTCTTTCAAAAATTTGGATACGTTCGTATCTCAAATCTATTTACACAGCTTGAAGGAGTTGATTCTTACAGTGACTTCACCATGTTTTTAATTGCAAAAAACATGTCCTCGGACTTTATAGGAAGCTTTTTTATTCTTACTCCTATCGCATCAAAAATGGCATTTGCTATAGCTGGTGCTGGAGTATCGAGCCCAATTTCTGAAACACTTTTTGCTCCAAATGGACCAGTCGGTTCGTAGCTCTTGGCGAATTCCACCTTGATATTTTTAATATCTTCTCTCGCTGGAATCTTGTAAGTGAAAAAATCATTTGTCACAATACGTCCATTTTTATCGGATACGTGTTCTTCGTAAAGTGCCATGCCTATACCCTGTGCCGTGGCTCCTTCAACCTGTCCACGCGCTAATTTTGGATTTATGGGGGTACCACAATCCACATAACTTAAAAAGTTCAACACATCTACTTTTCCGGTTTCGAGGTCGATTTCAACTTCAGCAAAGGACACCATGTAAGGTGGTGGAGAAACTTCGCTGACAAATGATTCGGTAACTTCGAGTTGACGTTGTTTAAATGAATAGAAGAGTTTTGTCTGTATTTCGGAATACGTAAGAGAACGATCACTTTCTGAAATGACTTTTCCATTTTCCAAGTGCAGTTTCTCAACAGGTTCACTCATTATTTCGGAAGCAGCCTTGAGTATTTCGAAAGCCATTTTTTCGGCTGCGCGTTTGGTAGCGTTTCCAGAAACGTACGTCGTGGAAGAGGCATATGCACCTTTGTCAAATGGCGTGATATCGGTGTCTGACGAGTAAACGATGATTTTGTCCGTAGTGGTATGAAGAACTTCGGCGGCGATTTGAGCGAGTATCGTGTCACTTCCGGTACCGAGATCTGTAGCCCCAACCATGAGGTTGAAAGTGCCATCGTCATTCATTTTTATCGTGGCACCTCCCATATCTATTGCTGGGATTGAAGAACCTTGCATCGCAAATGCCACGCCGTAGCCGTGTGCTTTCGTCTTTTCGATTCTCGGCCGCTTCTTCTTCTCATACCAGTTGAAGTGTTTGGCACCCATCAGTGCGCATTCTTCAATCTTACAACTTTGAACGATTTGTTCTACTCCTTCACGACCTTCTCCCATAACTTTAAAAATTGGTGATGTTTCCCCTTCGCGAATGGAATTCTTGAGTTTGAAATCGATAGGATCCATTCCGAGTTTGTAAGCAAGTTCATCCAGTATGGAATCAAGTGCGAAGGTACTTTGAGGAGCTCCATATCCTCTAAAAGCACCTGCGGGTTCAGTGTTTGTGTAAACGATATCTCCTCCAAATCTCACGGCTTTCACTTTGTTGTACAATGGAAGAGTTTTGGAGCCTGATACCATGAAAGTCGTGAGCGCGTGTTCTCCGTACGCTCCTGTGTTTGAAAGCCCCTGCATATCGATCGCTTGTAATTTTCCATCCTTGCTTGCACCGACTCTGAGTTTGAATCGCATGGCATGGCGGGTATTCGAAGCTGTCATGGTTTCTTCACGCGTGTAAACACAGCGAGCAGGTCTACCGGTTTTGAGTGTAACAGCCGTAACGTATGCCTCAACATGAACGGCCTGTTTGCCGCCAAATCCTCCCCCAATTCTTGGTTTTATAACACGTGATTCAACGCCAAATATGCGTCTTATGATCCTTCTTACATGGTATGGAACCTGTGTTGATGAGATTATCGTAAGTCTTCCATTTGGATCGAAATATGAAATTGCAACATGAGTTTCCATCATGGCATGAGATTGATTTGGAGTGTAATAGGTTCCTTCCACAACAATATCGGATTTTGCGAGTTCTTCATCAACATCCCCTATATGCATCTCATAGTGATTTGCAATGTTGCGAGAAGGATCGTACGCGCCTGATATTTCTGGCTCATCATGTATCACAGGCATTTCCGGATCACTCGCGTGTTCGTAATCAAGGACGGCAGGGAGCACTTCGTATTCAACTCTTATCAGATCAAGAGCACGATTCGCTATTTCCTCAGTTTCAGCTGCCACGATTGCAACTGCATCTCCCACATATCTTACCTTTTTATCAAGAACAAATGTATCGTAAGGTGAAGGCTCTGGATATCCTTGACCCGCTCGAGTGTAAGCAACCCTTGGAACATCTTCATGAGTGAGCACACATGCAACGCCTTCAAGTGCAAGTGCTTTGGAAGCATCTATGGATTTTATGATCGCGTGAGCATGACGACTTCTCAGAATTTTCACCACAAGGGCATTTGGAATGTTGAAATCATCCGTAAAAACCGCTTTGCCTTTAGTAAGGGCGTATCCATCAACTTTAGAAACCGACGTGTCGACAACTTTGAATTCAGTTGGAGCGACAGCAGAACTTTTCACATTTGATACTTTCATGAGCTTTCACCACGCTTTTCGACAGGCACAGAAGTACTGCTCCTACGAATCTCGGCTGCTTTCATTATTGCATGAGTCTGACTCACATATCCTGTGCATCTACAAAGGTTACCATTGAGATATGTCTTTATCTCTTCCTCATTTGGATTGAGATTTTCCTTCAGAAGTGCTTCAGCAGTTACAACGAGACCAGGAATACAAAATCCGCACTGCACGGCTCCCTCATCTACAAGCGCTTTTTGTACTGCTGAAAGTTCACCTTCTTTGGAAAATCCTTCAACTGTCTTGACATCATGGCCATCAACGGCAGCTGTAAAGGTTCTACATGACAACACGGGATTTCCATCGAGTTGTACGGAACAAGCCCCACAACTTGCCGTATCACATGCATGTTTAACACTTTTATATCCGAGCCTTCTCAGAGTTTCGACGAGTAATTCTCCCGGTTTTATTTCAATCGAATGTTTCCTATCATTAACTTTGAATTCCACTTTCATGGCAAATCCTCCTCATTGCCTTTTTAAGAAGAGCTCCCGCCAGTGCTTTTCTGTATTCACTACTCGCTCTCATATCAGTTCCGACTTTTATGACTTTTTCCATCAAATCGGCAGCTTTATCCATGGAACTTAAAAGATCCTTTCCCGTCAAAAATTCTTCAACTTCTCTTACTCTTTCAGATATCATGGGCCTTGATCCAACCACAACAGTTACATCTTCGATTCGATCATCCTTAAGAGATAGAGCAATTCCAAGGTTAAGAGTTGCTATATCAAAAGTCGATTTGGCAAACTTCTCAAAGGCTAAAAATCTGGCGTTTTTTGGCAAATAAACAGCGGTTACGATCTGATCGCGCTTCCCATCTTTTATAAAGTTTTCTAACGACATTTTACGAAAAATTCCATCGTAGAGTTCCACTTGAGATTTTGCCGTCATAAAAATCGTTGTCACGTCCGACCATCCGAGCCTGAATGCTATTGAACCCCCAATCGTTGCCATGTTTCTGATCTGTGTGCTTCCGATCTCTTTAGCCACTTCTTTAAAAAAACCATTATTCAGAGTAGATAGTATTGAATTTTTCATGAAAGATGCTAACTTCACATTCGCACCGATTTTTACGGTATTTCCATCTTCAATTTCATCCATTCCAAGAGTTTTGAGATCGACAAGTCGTTCAAGATGTGAGACTTTAAGTTGGGCGACTATTAAACCTCCGCTAACGTAAAGTGAATTGAGAAGATTGCCGAATTCATAAGCTTCCTCAATAGTTTTTGGCTTCAAGTACTCTTTTATCTTTAACATTTCACTTCCTCCTCGATCATACGATACACGAGATTGGCACAAAGTGTTTTGCGATACTCGGCACTGCCTCTAACATCATCAATGGGATGAACATCTTTCTTCACCATTTCAGATATCGAGTGTACAAACTCCTCGTCGATATGCTTTCCTTTTGCAAATTCCTCAACATCTCTAAGCCTCAAAACTGTGGGAGCAACTGAACCGTAAGCGATTCTGAACTCCTCGATCGTACGTCCTCCCCTTTCACTTGAGAACATCACGCCGTTTTTGCACTTTATCAACCACCCAACGCTGGCAACCGATATCGTCATGGAGTTACGCTGTCCTACTTTCTCAAAGTAATGGATATCCCACTTGTCTTTGGGAATATGAATTGCCCTTACATATTCTCCAGCCGGTAAGGTGGTTTGTCCAGGTCCAATTACAAATTCTTCAATTGGGATGATACTACCGTCGGAAAATTCCACCTTGGCATTCAAAAGGTAAAGAGCAAGAAGGCCGTCGCCTGCTGGCGATGCGTTGACAATGTTTCCAACTAAAGTACCACGGTTTCGTATTTGGGCGGATCCTATCGTGAAAATCGCGTCATGAAGAATTGGGAAATCCCTTGTTAGTGGCTTGAATTTCATTAATTCCGAATGGGTAATCGTTGCGCCGATGACAAGTTCATCTGTTTTATCCTCCAAAAAGTGAAGTGTTGATACTTTTAGGGTACTGATCACCTTTCTCGGTTTGATCTTTCCAATCCTCACTTTAACCAAAAGATCAGTTCCTCCTGCCATCAAAAAAGAACCTCTGTCAGAGAGTTGTGCTTTTAGTTCCTTCTCAGTGTCAGGAGTTATAAAAGTAAAATCCAATCGAATTCCCCCTTGCATTTGCATTTGTTCTTCAAACACATTACTTTTGAAAGACATCAGTGTTAAATCTATGATATCACAAAATGACTTCATTATATTCAGTGAACTACCCCATCTTACAGAAGATCGAATCTTCCCTGAAAGAGATGATAAAGAGAAACTGTCTTTATTGTCTTCACTGAATTATTATCGATTGCTACAATTATCACAAATGATAAATCCCAAATCCAACGAGCCATTTTTTAAGAAATTGCTGTAATACGCCATTATAAGCATGGCACAATTACCGGCCACTTTTGCTGCCTTGATGTACTATTCTGAAATTCCTACCTTTCTTTTTCCCTTGTGTGTTCTTTTTAAAGCGATATTTTGATCCTCTAAAATCTTCATCTATCGTTTTCTCGATAAAAGGATGAGCTGTTTTAGACGAATTCAGAACTATTTTCAAAAGAGCAGCTGCTACATTTACGGAAGGATAGTTCTCTCTATCGAGATTTCTTATGATTTCCGCATATCTATCCAGACTCTTTTCTTCAGCAATTCTTTTCACCTGTTCTACCAATATATTCGCTTTGTTTCTCTCTACGTCTCTAACAGATGGAATTTTGGCCAATTTCACGTCTGCTTTCGCGTATCTTTGAATGTTTTTCAACTTGTTAACTTCTCTTCCAGTTACGAATGTGAATGCTTTTCCACTTTTTCCCATTCGTCCCGTTCTACCAACTCTGTGGATGTAATACTCATGGTACTGCGGCAGATCGTAATTGAAAATAATTTCAACGTTTTTCACATCAATTCCTCTTGCCGCAACATCTGTTGCAACGAGTATTTTAGTATTTCTGCTTCTGAAACTCTCCATAACTCTGTCTCTCGATGCCTGTCTGATGTCTCCGTGAATCGCATCTGCTTGGTACCCCAAGGATTTCAAAGCACTTATGAGTTCATCGACTTTCTTTTTGGTGTTACAGAAAACGATGGAGCTTTCAGGGTTGTACATACTCAAAAGACGCGAAAGAAGAATAGTCTTATCACTTTCGCGAATTATGAAGTAGAGTTGCTCTACGTTTTCCACCATCAATTTTTCATGAGAAACCTTCAGAAATTTCCGATTTTTCTGAAATTTCTTGCTGAGTCCAAGGATGGCTTTCGGCATCGTTGCAGAAAATAACGCGATTTGTCTTTCAATTGGAACTTCACCCAATATCGTCTTGATATCATCGATGAAGCCCATGTTGAGCATTTCGTCTGCTTCATCAACGATAACCATTTTAACGTTATCGAATTTCAAAGTCTTCCTTCTCATATGATCCATGATTCTTCCAGGAGTTCCAACAATCACTTGCGCGCCTTTTCTTATAGCCCTTATTTGCAAATCTATTCGTTGACCACCATAAATCGCAACGGCACTGGCTTTTCGCCTATATTTGAGCAGAATTTTCAATATATTTGATACCTGAATTGCAAGTTCTCTTGTAGGACAGAGTATCAAAACTTGAGGATTTGGATTTTTCTCTTCGAGTGTCTCAACAGCTGGTACTGCATATGCTAATGTCTTACCAGTTCCGGTTTGTGCTTGACCTATGACATCTTTACCTTCTAACAAAGGAAAAATTGCCAGGGACTGAATAGGAGTAGCTTTCTCGAATCCCATATCCGATATGGCCCTTTGTGTTTCATCTAACAAATTCATTGACTTAAATTTCAAATTTTCCATTAAAGCTTCCTTTCTGTTTTTCGAAACTTCTTTTCTGACGTCTTGCCGAATTTTTCTTGTATTTGGAAAGCACCCTGGGATGTTTTATCACTTTGACACCAACATCGCTTGTGATTATCATATCACACATTGGATTAACTTTTAAGTCACTTCATATGATACTTTCAATCTAAGATCACATCAGCGCAAGGACCATTTTGATTTTTTTACAAAAGTCAAACTCTAAAATAGGCTAAAATAGACAGTTTTAGCTGTTTAATTCCATATACATGCGATTAAAGGTAAAAATCTAAGTTTTTCTTTGATTTTCTATGTTAATTGCTATTTTTGCTATAACCACGGCACTTTGAATGATTTCAGTTTTAGTGTATATTCTTTGTTGTAATGAAGCGGAGAAGCCGAAAACCCTTGAATAACGTGGCGTAATGTAGTATCATATTTGAAAGTAATATTCAGAAATGAAATTCGTACAAGTATTTGGAGAACACAAAATTTCTAATTTTACCTCATTGAGGGGAAGGAGGAACTTTAATGAATAAGAAAGAATTGATAAGCCAGGTATCAGAAGATACGGGATATCACAAGAAAGAGATCAAGGAAATTCTCGAAGGAACATTAAACGCGATATCCGACGCACTTGCAAATGGAGAAAAAGTTCAGCTCGTTGGATTCGGAACATTCGAGGTTTCCGAAAGAGCCGCACGTGAGGGTAGAAATCCGCAGACGGGAAAAAAGATAAAGATCGCGGCAAGAAAGGTGCCCAAATTCCGTCCTGGCAAAGTTCTTAAAGATCAGGTTCAGTAGTAATTTGAAAGCGCGCCGTACGGCGCGCTTTTTCAAGAAAGAGAGGTAAGATTATTTTAGTCGTATTACTTGTTGTATTGATTTCCTCAGGTGTTTCAATCGTGTGGAATATTTCTCTTTTGAAAAACTACGATGATGTTAAAAGTAATTTGGAAAGTAAAAAAATGCTATGGATTTATATAATCTTGGGAATTTTTGGTGCGTTTCTATCCACACTCCTCATAATAACTTCTGTGATCTTTTAATTATTCTGATCATCTTTTTTGCACAGTTCTTCAATTAGCTGATTTCTTATTTCTTTAAGATTTCTTCCGTTAATTTCGAGATTTTGAATCAGGTGATCTATTTCTCTTCTCACGATCGATTGCGCATGGTGAAGAAGTCTTTTTTTCCTCTTTTGAACCAAAATACCATTTGATGAGATTTGAAAAAATCTATCATCAAGATCATCGAGCAATCTTTCTACACCTTCACCCGTTACGGCATTGGTAAGATATATAGGAACTTCTTTGTTTCCAGATGTCACTGCGCGAAGCCTTGATAACAAAATCTGCGAACGTGGATTATCAGACTTATTTATAACGAAAAGATCTGCAATTTCCATAAGGCCAGCTTTCAGCATTTGAACTTCATCACCATTGTCCGGTGACAAAACCACAACGACCGTATCCGCTATGTTGGCCACATCAACTTCAGATTGTCCCACACCAACTGTTTCAATTATCACGTCATCCATACCAAAGGCTTCGAAAGCATCGCACGCCTCGTATATCGAAGGAGAAAGTCCGCCAAGGGCCCCTTTATTCGCAAAACTTCGTATGAAGAAATTCTTATCAGTGGCATGTGACTGCATCCTGACACGATCTCCAAGAAGAGCACCACCGGTGAATGGACTTGAAGGATCCACAACGACAATTCCAATCTTCTTCCCGTTCATTTTGTCAAGAATGGTACTTATAAGCGTCGATTTACCAACTCCCGGACTACCAGTGATACCGATTACGTGGGAAGTCTTCTTACTCAGTTTGTCGAGAATCTCATTGGCCATATCAGGAGCTTTCTCGCAAAGTGAAAGCATCTTTGCGAGTGAGCGTCTATCGTGAGATTTCATTCCTTCCAAAATTTCATCTTCACGTACTCGAGTGTTCGACAAATCTCTTCACCTGCTCTGCAATTTCCGAAGTGGGAGCTCCGGGACCGTAGACTTCCGCAACTCCAAGTGCTTTCAACTTTTCAGCATCTTCTTTTGGGATTATTCCTCCCACAAAGACTGGCATGTTACTTCCTTTTGATTTAAGAAGATCAAGGATTCTTGGAATCAATTTCATGTGTGCGCCAGAAAGTATGGATATCCCAAGAATGTCAACATCTTCATCGACAGCTGATTGTACTATCTGTTCTGGAGTTTGCCTGATCCCCGTGTATATCACTTCCATTCCAGCATCCCTCAAAGCTCTAGCGACAACCTTTGCACCTCTGTCGTGACCATCGAGGCCGGGTTTTGCAATCATAACTTTTATCATTCAGTCTCCTCCTCACAACATGATGGACTCTTTGTATTCACCGAAAACTTTTCTCATAACGTTTGATATTTCGCCAACTGTAGCATAGACTTTTACAGCATCAACGATTGGATACATGATATTCTCATCTGATTTTGCGGATTCTTCTAACCTCTTCAAAGCATTTGTAACCTTTTCGTTGTCTCGAGTCTTTTTCAAGATTCGTAATTTTTTGATTTGCTCTTTTTCCGCAGTATCGCCGATTTTCAATGTCGATTTTGGTGCTTCTTCTTCTGATGTGAACTTGTTGACACCTACTACGATCTGTTTTTTTGATTCGATGGCTTTTTGATAATCGTAAGCTCTGTTACTTATTTCCTGCTGTACGTAACCTGCTTCAATGGCCTTCACCATGCCACCCATTTTTTCAATCTTGTCTATGTAATCGAAAGCTCGTTTTTCTATTGAATCGGTAAGCGACTCTACATAATAAGAACCGGCCAGCGGATCGACTGTTTTAGAAACCCCTGACTCATATGCTATTATCTGTTGAGTACGAAGGGCTATTCTAACAGATTCTTCAGTTGGAAGGGCAAGGGCCTCATCGCGCGAATTGGTATGTAATGACTGAGTCCCTCCGAGTACTGCCGCGAGTGCCTGAAGGGTAACGCGTGTTATGTTGTTGTCCGGTTGTTGAGCAGTTAAGGTAGAACCCGACGTTTGTGTATGAAATTTAAGTCTCATTGCCGAAGGAACGGTGACACCGAATTGCTCTTTCATTATCTTTGCCCACATTCTTCGAGCAGCACGGAATTTTGCTATCTCTTCAAAAAAATCATTATGAGAGGCAAAGAAGAAAGACAATCTTTTGCCGAAGGTATTTGGATTCAATCCCGCTTCTACAGCGGCTTTCACGTATTCTATGCCATCTGCAAGCGTAAAAGCGACTTCTTGAACTGCATCGGCGCCCGCTTCTCTTATGTGATATCCACTTATACTTATAGTATTCCAAAGTGGCATCTCTTTTGAGCAAAACTCGAATATGTTCGTTATTATTCTCATCGAAGGTCGAGGGGGATATATGTACGTGCCTCGTGCTATGTATTCCTTCAATATATCATTCTGAATGGTTCCTCGAAGTTTTTCTCTGCTTACTCCCTGCTTTTCACCAACGACCATGTACATGGCAAGAAGTATAGAGGCAGTGGAATTTATGGTCATTGAAGTGCTAACTTTATCGAGTGGAATTCCGTCAAACAAAATTTCCATATCAGAAAGAGAATCGATCGCTACTCCTACTTTTCCAATCTCTCCAAGGGAATGGGGATCATCCGAATCATAGCCTATTTGCGTTGGGAGATCAAAGGCAACGGAAAGACCACTTTGCCCCTGTTCTAATAAATATTTGTATCTTTTGTTGGATTCCAATGCATTGCCAAATCCCGCGTATTGTCTCATCGTCCATAACTTCCCCCTGTACATGGTTGGCTGAACACCACGGGTGAAGGGATACTCTCCTGGAAATCCGATCCTGGAATAATCCTTAACGTCAAGTGGGGTGTAAAGTCTTTTCGTTTTTTCGCCCCATGTGGTTTTAAATTCCCCTCTTTCTGGATACTTCTTAATGATTTCTTTTGTTTTTCTATTCCATTCCTTGTACTTTTCATTTAATTCATCGTCATTCACCGTGATTTTCCTCCTCTTTCGGCATTTTATCTTCTACGACCAGAGAAATTCCATTGAATTTTATGACCACCTTTTTCCCTTCGGCATCTACCAACTCAGATGCTACCTTTTCCATTTCACTTGCATCTTCAACGTAGAAAAAATAGGATGTAGGAGTTTTCAAAAGTCTTTCGATCCTTATCGTATCGCCTTTGTAAATGAATTCACCTTCGTAAGGGCCCCCTTCTGGTAATGGAAAGGGAAATGATATTTCCACTTCGATTTCTCCATCTGTAGCAAGCGTGTTTTTTCCGTTTTCAAAAATGTAAAACGTTGCTTTGCCATGACCATTTTCCATAACCTTTGAAAATCCCATCTCGCTTTGATTGTCGACCGTGATAGCAAGATATTGCCTTTGAAGACGAATTCGTTCTGCCAAATCGTAGTCAGGATATCTGTCAATTGGGGGAAGAGCTGACTTCTTTTCTCCTCCGAAAAGTTGTTGCTGAAGGGCTTTTAATCCACCTTCGGCCATATCCATTATCTCTTCAAGGTTATCAATTGCATATTTCCGATTGTGGCAAATAGAATCCAGTGCTCCGGCGAGTATCAGTATTTCCATCAATCTTTTGCTTGGACGTCTTTTCTTAAGACGAACCAGAAAATCCTGAATGCTCTCATATTTTGCGCTTTTTCGTGCCTCTTCCACATCTTCGCCAAAGGCCAAACCTACGCCTTTGATGGCAGCTAAGCCAATGCGTATACCTTTTTCTGGAATTCCCAAAGAGTGGGAACCAGCATGCCTTCCGGTATCTTCTAATTTAAAAAAGGCCCCAGACTCATTGACATCTGGCGGTAAGAGTTCTAACCCAAGACGTCTAGCTTCGTTGGCATAAACTGAAAGTTTTGCAGGATTGGATATGTTAGAGTTCATCAGTGAAGTGAGATATTGAGCGGGTTTTGTCGCTTTTAAATAAGCGGTCCACGCGGTTATATAAGCGTACGCCACACTGTGTGATTTGTTGAAACCGTAAGATGCAAAGGAACTTATGAGGTCAAAAAGTTTCTCAGCTTTTTTCTTCTCATATCCTCTCTCCACACATCCATGAATGAATTCATCCTCAAGTTCACTCATGAGGTTTGTTTTCTTTTTAGACACCGCTTTACGAAACAAATCAGCTCGAGCGGGTGGAAATCCCGCAACTTGCATCGCGATTTTCATTATCTGCTCTTGATAAACTATCATGCCATAGGTGTCTTTCAGCAACTCGTTAAGACCGAGATCGTCTTTGCTCACCGAAAGTCCATGCATTCTCTTTACGTATTCATCAGCCATGCCGGAGTACATAGGACCAGGGCGGTTCAAGCTTAAAAGAGCGACAATGTCTTCAAAATGTTGAGGCGCCATCTTCTTCGCTAAAGCCGTGGCAGACATACTTTCAAGTTGAAAAACACCAAGAGTTTCTCCACGTTTCAGTAAATTGAATATGTTCGGGTCATCGATGGGCAATTCATTCATCTTTTTCCTATCAATGCCTTTTCCAAGAGTTTCCTTGATATTTGTCAGCGTTCTTAACCCCAGAATGTCTATTTTCGTCACTTCGAGAGAAGCAAGTGATTCCATATCGAATTCCGTAACCCACGTTCCGTCGTTAAAAAATAGCGGCAACTTTTCCGTTATGGGTGTATCTGATAGCAATATTCCAGCAGCGTGTACAGTTCTGTGATGCACAAGACCTTCTAACATTTGTGAGTAATTCAAAGCCTCGCCTATTGTCAGATCGCGCGAAATGCGTGCAAGATCAGGATTTTTAGCGATTGCATCTTTCACGGAATCATAGCCGGAGACTCTCCACGCCAAATCGTTTATGACTCGATCGTTTAAATTCAGGGCTTTTCCTACGGCACGAACGACGGCTCTCGTGCCGAGTGTCCCGTAAGCACCAACTTGTACAACACGGGTATTACCGAATTTTTCCATGATTCCATTTATCAAACGGTTGCGCTCTGTGTCCTCCACATCTATGTCTATATCAGGATCTCCGGCTCTGTATTCATTTAAAAATCTTTCAAAGAGTAGATCGTACTTCAAAGGATCTATCGTGGTGATACCAAGTAAGTACGCAACGAGTGATGAAACCGAAGAGCCTCTGCCTGGTCCAACGATCACGCCAAGTTTTTCTGCCGTTTGTACGATATCCGAAACAACGAGAAAATACCTGGAGAAGTTCTTCGATTCTATCACATTCAGTTCCCTTTCCGCTCTCGATCTGCGATCTCCTTTAAGGTTTTCAAAGCCTATCATCTTTCTCAGAGCCAAACGATCGTCATCTGTCATCTTCGGAAGATCTAAATTCGGTTTAAGATCGTATTCTTCACATTTTTGAGCAATTTCAAGAGTATTTTCAAGAGCAGTTTTTACGTGACCGAAGAGCTCTTCCATCTCTTTTGGAGACTTAAGGTAGTACTGATCACTTCCGTAGGCATAATTTCCATCCCATCGCATATTTCTGCCGATCGACACGAACAACCCATGAGCTTTTGCATCTTCTCTTCTCAAAAAATGAACATCGTTTGTAGCCACAAGCTTTACCTTGTATTTGTTTGACAGCTCAATGAGTACTTCGTTTAATTCTTTCTGCTTAGGAAGCCCTGTATCCATGAGCTCCAAATAGAAATCATCTCCAAAGCGAGATTTGTAAATCTCCACCAATTCTTTCGCTTCAGAAATATTGTTGTTGAGAATCAAAGAGGGAATCTTTCCACCCACACATCCTGAGAGTACCACAACATCTTCAAGAGACAGAATTTCTTCATCTGTGAATCCTCTTCTTCTTTCACCAGCAAGCGAATTCAAGGCTTTTACAATTGAAAGATATCCATTGCGGTTTTTGGAAAGGATCGTGAGATGATAACGTTTTCGCGCCTCTCCAGCCAGGTAGACTTCACATCCAATTATCGGCTTCACTTTATTTTTAGTTGCAGCTAAATGAAATTTTTCCGCACCAGCAAGCGTACCATGATCTGTTATAGCCACGGCGTTCATACCCATTTCTTTGACTGATTTCATCAGCGGATCGATCTTCAAGATCGAGTCCGTCAGACTGTACTCCGTATGAAGATGAAGATGAACAAAATTCGTCACTTTCTTCACCAGCTAAATCTTCAGCTTTCATTTCGAACAAATCAGAATTTACTTTTTTCCTCTGTACCACTGTAATAGGGTTCTTGGACTGACCCTCTACCGAGCTCTCATATCTCCACAAACGTTGATTAAGATCGGATTATTCATGTCAAATCTTTTAAGACTGGCTTCAGCATATAACTTAGAGCTACATGCCACGAATCATTGGCCACAGCCACGAATTATTCAACTAAAATGTCGTTCCGTTCCACCCCCACATCGAACCCTTTACGTTCACGAAGTTCATGTATATTCTGTCTGCTTTCAGCTTAAGATGTTCTCCGAGAAAATCGCCAATCGCCTTTGAAAGTCTTTTTGTCTCCGATTCCGGAAGTCCAATACTTCTCAAGTCAACAAATGCGCACAAATCCTCACTACCTCCAAAGAGCATTTTCTTCTCTTCCAAAGATACCATAACGTACCTTTCAGGTTTTCCAAGTTCCTTTGAAACTAAAGAAGATAGTTTCTTAATCAAAGAAGATTTCTCGTTGACTTTTGCATTAGTTTGTACACTACAATAAGGCATCATACTCACCTCCATTTGACTGGTCGTGTTTAACTTTATTTTATCACTTTATCTTGTTATTTTAACATAATTAGCAAAAGCCCCCCACTTCGACGAAGTAAGTGGAGGGTATTTCATCGTTCTGGATTTAGAAGCTATCCTTAAATAATCACGATATCTTTAACTCTCAAGTATTACCGTTCTCGACTT
>CAJXLN010000024.1 GCA_913056255.1 uncultured Thermotogae bacterium
GATGGCGAGCTCATATGTCTTGATGAAGACTTCGAGGAGCGGAAGTGCTCTTTAGCACTATCTTTTCCGCTTCTACGACCAAGGCGTTAGCCGCGAGCGAAATAAAAAATCCTTGACTGTTTTATACATAGGCTAAAGAGTGTAGACAGCTTCTTTGTAATAAAAAAATACTGGATTGAGATTACAACACTTTTATTCTTTTCAATAACCATCTAAAAATTTCAAGCTAAAAACGTTGGACAGTCTATAAATATTCATGCTCAAAACATATGTAATGATGAGAGACTCTATCTGAAACGTAATCCGCTGTGTTGAATGTACTGTTGTGATATTCTATTCCGTTGTATCCATGGTGAAAATATGGAGAGAGATTCTTTTGCTATCGAATTCTGAGTGATTTCAATATATTGGCTCGCTCTTCGCTCAAAGGCGCCTTCAAGGTGATCTTTTTTTGTTTTTGAGGGTGAAAAAAGGAAATTTCGTGACAATGCAAAAAATAGCCTTTGAGTTTGTAACGCTTTCGAAATTCCTCGTTTCGTGCCACATCTCCATAAACGTCGTCTCCCACGAGGGGCATATTTTGTGAAGCTAAATGACGTCTTATTTGATGTTTTCGCCCAGTAAGAATCTCCACTTCGAGCAGGGTATATCCGTTGAAAAACTCTCTTGGTTCTATTACAGTAACGGCACGCTTTTCATCGATAGGGTCACTGATCTCCTTCGAGTTTTTTGCTAAACCGTACACCAGAGCAAGGTAATGCTTTTCAACCTTGTGACTGTAAAAGAGATCGGACATGGTTCTTGCAAACTCGTAATTCTTTGCAACGATCAAAACACCAGATGTGTACTTATCCAGTCTGTGTACAAGATGAAATTCGGTATTGTAGATTAACAGTGCATTGTAAATTGTCCTGTTAGATGTCTTCGTCCCAGGTTGTGTGGGAATTCCGGTTGGCTTGTTCAAAGCCACCATGTCCTCATCTTCGTAGAGTACTTTTAAGTTCAAGGCGAAAGGAACATGAGCGGATATGTCGATGGCACCATCTTTTCCTATTTCCCGACCATATCTTTCCATTATTTGCCCACGATCACCTGGAATTTTAACAAGCACGATTTGACCTTTCTCCAAACGATAAGATTTGTCTTTTATCCTTTTATCATCAACTGTAACTTTTTTTGATCTTATGAATTTTTGGATCACAGACAAACGTATCTCAGGATAAATCCTTCTTAAGAATTTGTCAAGTCTTTCGTTATCGCGATCTGCTGATACTTTCTTGAAATAGAATGCCACTATTTATTTCCACCGATTTCTTCCTTATCTGCTGGTTTCGAGTACACTCTTGCTATACCAACAGCCAGAATTGCGCATGCTATTCCTATGATCGAACCGCCGATCACATCGATTCCCCAATGTACACCAAGATAAAGTCTGCTATAAAGTATAGAGGCTATGAAAAACGATAAGATGACTGTTAAAACCCAGGAAAGTGTTTTTGGCAGCTTGGATTTGATGATCATGTAAATTATCAATCCGTAAAGCGCAAATGCTCCAGCAGAATGCCCACTTGGAAATGCGTAGGAACTCTCCGGAGTCAATTGTGAAAAGGATGGACGGGCTATCTTGTAAAGTGTTTTCATAATCTCAATTGACAATCCTGCAAATAGCAAGGAAAGGAAAAGCGCTAAGGGCTCTTTCCACTTTTTTAAAAGTGCCCAAATCACCACAATAACGAGCCCTACAGCTATGTCGTAAACCGTTCCGGTGTATTTTGCGACCATTTCAAAATACGATGTCATTACGCCATTTCTCATTGAAGATGCCCCCTTTACCATGGACATGTTCAATTGGTACATCCATCCCTCTTTTTCAACAAAACCAAGAAAAATGCCAACTCCGAATAGAATAATGAAGATGAGCAAATAGTTCCTGAATTTCCACTTCAAATCTATCACTTCCCCCTCTTGACAAAATACGATTGAATGTAGTACTATATTGTTAGCACTCTAACCCTTAGAGTGCTAAAAGGTGATAAAAATGCTGAATAAAAGACAAAAAAAAGTGTTGTTTTGTGTTGTCAATGAATACATAAAAAACAGAAAACCTGTAAGCTCTTCAAAAGTTCTTGAGAACACAAACATAGAATACAGCAGTGCGACTGTTAGAAACGATCTGAAAAAATTAGAATACCTTAAATATGTCCATCCAGTTCACACGTCATCGGGAAGGGTTCCTTCCGATAAAGGCTATCGTTTTTACGTTGAATCGGTCATGAGTTTAATGGAAAAAGTAGATATATCCAAAAATGTGGAATCTTTTCCCGAATATCCTCAACTGAACGTTGATCAAATTATAACACGCACAGCCACTTTACTTTCTCGTACATTATCGGTAGCAACGATTATCACGAAACCGCGTATGGATACTTTGAAAATACGTGCAATACGTTTACACAAAACCTCCGAAGATTATATCACAGTGGTGCTTTTAACGGATACGGGAATGGTTGATGCACAGACATTTTTTGAAAAAATCACAGAAGATAGCCTTGCAAAAATTGAGAAATTCCTGAACACCACATTGGTTGGAAGGAACATAGAAGAGATAAAAGAACGTTTGAAAGATCCCGAATCGCAGAAGCCGTGGAAAGGTACAAGCGTCGAAAGCATGTTCGATATTTTGAAGAGCTTAATAGAGCAATCGAGCTTGGAAACTTACGTAGTCAGAGGTCTTGAAAATCTCATATCCGATGAGTTGATAGACCAGGAAAACCTTAGAAAGCTCGTTTTGATAACGGAAACGCCGGATCGCTTTTATAAATTTTTAAGCGAGTACGGTAGCTTTGAAGGCTTAAAAGTTTTCATCGGTTCTGAGCATCCCCAAAGAGACATGAATCCATTCGCGTCGGTTTTGGTCCCTTACAAGGTGTCAAACGAAACCATCGGACAAATAATCGTTCTTAGTTCTAAGACGGTTGATTATCAAAAAATCATAGCACTGACAAGATATATTGGTAACAGACTTACCGAGTTCTTTACATTTCTTTCCAGGCTCGGTAATATTCAAAAGTAAATCGAGATGATGTAGGATGTATATGACTTCGCCTACATATATCGAAAGAGGTGAGAAATAAGCATGAAAAAAGAATCTTCAAAAGCCAATAAAGAAGAAAAAGGAAAAGCCAAAAAAGAAGAAAAAAGAAAAATCTCAGAAGAAGATACTGCTCGCTCGAAAAAAAGCGAACTTGAAGAATGCCGTGAAAGGATTAAGGAAGTTGAGGAATATTCCAAGAGAATAAAGGCAACTTTAGAGAATTTGAGAAAAGAAAAGGATGAAGAGATAAATGTCACACGCAATTACGCAAACCAAAAGATGATCGAGAACTTGATCGATGTCCTTGATGATATGGAACGACTGATGAAAAATTTCGATAACAAAGAATCGCTTGAATTCGAAGCGTTAAAAATGACATACAGAAAATTCAAAAGTATACTTGTCTCTGAAGGGCTCAAAGAAATAAAAGCGTCTGGAAAATTCGATCCTTTCGATCATGAAGCAATTGAACGAGTCGAAAGTGAGAAACTCCCCGATTGGGAAATAGTTGAAGTGGTTCAGCCCGGATACAAATTTCGTTCGAAAGTTATAAGACCTGCAAAGGTAAAAGTCGCTTTACATGTTGAAAAGAGAAAAGAATCCGAAGATATTGATAACAAGGATAAAAATAAAAATCCAGATGGTTAAAAAGATGAAAAGTGGTGGTTTCTTTGTCTAAAAAAGATTATTATGAGATTTTAAATGTTTCTAAAGATGCTTCAAGTGATGAAATAAAAGCGGCTTACAGGAAACTCGTAAAAAAATGGCACCCGGATCTTCACACTAAAGATAAAAAAATTGCCGAAGAAAAATTCAAGGAGATCCGGGAAGCGTACGAAGTGCTTTCCGATCCTCAAAAACGTGCACAGTACGATCGTTTTGGCTATGTTGGACAGCAAGTTGGGAGCCAAGGAGGATGGAGTACCACACAACAGGGTAATCCCTTTGATCAAGGTCCATTTGGTGGATTTGAGGATTTATTCGAAACATTTTTTGGTCAAAGTCCACGTTCATCTTCAAGGACTTCCGCAAAATCTCGAGCCGTTAAGGGAGAAGACATTTACGTGACTGTCCGGATAGAAACCAAAGACGTACTTCACGGGGTTGAGAAAGAAATAGAGTACACAAGATATGAAGTTTGCGAAGCGTGTCATGGCACAGGTGCGAAAAACGGAACAGCATTCAAAACATGTCCAAAGTGTAATGGGACCGGTGTGATACGTCAACAGCAAAGAACATTTTTTGGAGTTATGACTACACAGAGTACGTGTGATATGTGCGGTGGCTCTGGAAAGATCATAAGTGAGAAATGTCCAGTTTGTGGTGGACGGGGCCTTGTAACGAAAAAAAAGAAAATAAAATTGAGAATTCCGCCTGGAGTTGAAGATGGTGGAAGGATGAGAGTTCCCAATGGAGGTCATGCTGGAAAAAACGGTGGACCGTATGGAGATCTTTTCGTCGTTATAAGAGTGAAAGAAATAAAGGGCTTGAAACGAGATGGTCAGAATGTTTACAGTGAAGTCACAATTGATTTCGTTCAAGCTGCTCTTGGGACAACGGTAGAAATTGATGGATTGGAAGGGCCAGAAGTGAAAGTCATACCTGCCGGTACACAACCTGGAACTATTTTCAAACTCAAAGGAAAAGGATTTCCTTCTATAAGGAACAGATCAAGGGGAGACCACATCGTTAAAGTAAACGTTGAAATTCCTCGATCGTTGACAAAAGAACAAGAAGAAATTCTTAGAAAATACGCCGAAACAACACATTCCACAGTTAATACAAAGCATCGGGGATTCTTCAGAAGATGATTTCAGTACCCTATTCCACTTTCATAAGGCGTGGGTGGATTTGACCTCTCACCTGACCAGCGAACGTATGGCAAATATCCAAGCGGATTGTATGGAGTTCCATTTATTCTAACTTCGAAGTGGAGATGTGGTCCAGTACTGAATCCCGTTGATCCTATTCTTCCTATCATTTCTCCTTGGGTAACGCGTTCTCCAACGTAGCAATCTATCCTCGACAAATGCCCGTATCTCGTTAGCATGCGACCGTTGAACACTTGAACCATTTTTCCATAGCCATCATCCCATCCTGCATAAGTAACCCTTCCACTGATGGCGGAAAATATGGGTGTTCCCTCCGGAGCACCGATATCCACCCCTGCGTGGAATTCTTTTTTGTGCGTAATGGGATTTATCCTCCAACCATATGGAGACGTTATCATTCCAAAAACTGGCCATATAACATCGGTTTTTCTATCGGTAGTTTCACACATTATCGATGACGGAATAAAGAGTTTTTGGCCGGGAAATATCATATTCGGATTCTTCAAATGGTTGTATTTTAAAATGCTCTTTACAGATGTGAAATATTCAGCCGCTATGTACCACAGCGCTTGATCTTTGTTCACGGTTTCAAAAACACCATCTGGCTTAACTATTTTAAATCTCTGACCTGCCCAAATTTTGTTGGGATCAATTGTGGGGTTCAAATCCAAGATAGAATTTACGGAGACTCCTACCTTTTTGGCTATCTCACTCAGGGTATCTCCCCGTTTGATCGTGTAAAATTCAAATGAATATGCGAAATCAAGAGAAACAGCTAAAATCGTTGATAATAAAATCATAAAAAGAATTCTCTTCAAAATTCTCAACCTCCAACTAAAGGAACGGCACAAACACATTCAATTGTACTACAAGAATTCTGAAATACGTAAGAATTTTTCATTCAAAGTAGATTTTTTTGATATAATTCCGATGTTACATTCCCAATTTGAAAGAGGTGTGAGATCTTTGAATGGAAAGATAGAAGCAGTCATAGGCCCCATGTATTCAGGAAAAACAGAAGAACTCATACGAAGAGTCGTGCGGAGAAATATTGCAAGACAACACGGAATGATCTTTAAAATATCCTCGGATAAGAGGACCAAAGGTGAAAATGTTACATCAAGAGCTGGGACTTCTTTAATAGCAACAACCGTTGATTCTGCAAAAGATACCCTGAAATTTTTGGGTGAAAATATGGATTACGTTGCTTTCGATGAAGCCCAGTTTTTTTGTGAAGATCTTTTTGAAGTGGTGAATCTTTTTGTCAAACACGGTACAGATGTAATCGTTGCGGGGCTGAATCTTGACTTTCGCAGCGAACCTTTCGACAACGTTATGAAGATCGTGGCTATTGCCGATGAGATCGTACTCCTAAAAGCCGTTTGCGTTGTGTGTGGTGAAGATGCAACACGTACACAACGCCTGATCTTAAAAGAAGGTCAATGGCTACCGGCCTCACTGAATGATCCGATCTTCAAGGTTGAAGGTGAAGACGTACAAATTCGTTATGAACCGCGTTGCAAAGATTGTTGGAGAGGAGGATGAAATATGGCAAAAGTCGGGAAACACATGGATGTCGTACCGGAAATCTACGATGATGGCAAAGAGGCAAAAGGTGTTGAAAAACGTGTACTCATAGGTCCAAACGATGGTGCACCCACCTTCATAATGAGACATTTCACGGTAAAAGATGGGGGATTTTCTCCATATCACTCACATCCGTGGGAACATGAGGTTTACATTCTCAAAGGCAAGGGCTTTTTGAGGACGAATGAAGATAAAAAACCATTCGAAGCTGGAGATTACGTGTTCGTGCCGCCGAATGAAATACACCAATTCGTGAACGATTCCGATGAAACTTTGGAATTCATCTGTGTAATTCCGAAAAGTGGAATTTAAAAAAATTGATTTGAGGAGGAAGCATTTTGAACTTTGAAGATATTTTGAGAAAGGTTAAAAATTACGAGTACGTTGATTTGAAGATATACGATGTGAACGGAAGTGTAAGACACGTTACATTGCCTTCCAAAACGATCAAAGAGAGTGCTTTTTCAAAAGGTGTGGGATTTGACGCCTCTAACTTTGGATATGCAAATACGTCGTTTAGTGATATGCTCGCGGTGCCAGATATATCTACGATGTTTGAAGAGCCATTTTCGGATGCAGATACCGTATCATTCGTTTGTGATGTCTTTCTTCCGGACGGAAAAGCTCCCTTCAATTCGTATCCAAGAAACGTGTTGAAAAAGGCACTGAACTACGCTCAAGAATTAGGTGTGGCCACGAATATGTTCGTTGAGCCAGAAATGGAATTCAACATATTCGAGGCAGTGAATCACGAAGTCTCTCCACGAACGGTGCACTTCAACTTGGAGAGCAAAGAGCGCAGTTGGCCAGCATCGATAGAACCTGCGATGAAAGCCAACGACGGATATCACAGAACGCCACCATTTGATTCGATGTTCGACGTTAGAAACGATATGGTTTCAATTTTAACGGGAATGGGAATGAACGTGAAGTACCACCACCATGAAGTGGGAGCCTCTCAGTTCGAAATCGAATTCAACCTTTCGGATGTGGCCTTCGCAGCAGATTGGATACCACTTACGAAGTACGTCGTCAGAAATGTCGCGAATGACAACGGATACGTGGCGAGTTTTCTTCCAAAACCAATTCAGGAATATGCGGGAAACGGTATGCACGTGCACCAATTTTTGGTGAATGGTACACGGAATATTTTTGATGATCCTAATGGACTTTATTCTCTCTCAAACACTGCGCTCTCTTACATAGCCGGCATACTCAAACACGCTCCGGCACTCCTTGCCATAACCAATCCATCAACCAATTCTTATCGCCGTCTTATACCAGGATTTGAGGCTCCCACGAAGCCGATATTCGCTCTCGGAAACAGAAATGCCGCGATACGTATCCCGGCTTACGTGAATGACGGAAAAATGAGAAGAATAGAGTTCAGACCTCCCGATGCCACCTCGAACGCTCATTTTGCAATGGCTGCAATGTTACTTGCAGGTGTAGATGGTATAAAAAAAGGATGGGATCCGACGAACGAAGGATTTGGACCATACGAGGGAGATGAAATTCCAGAAAAAGTAAAGGATCTTCCCGCATCGCTTGGTGAAGCTCTTGATGCGCTGGAAAAGGATCACGATTTCTTAGAATCGTCCTTTCCTAAAAAATTAATAGACATGTGGATTGACAAGAAGAGAAAAGAAATTCGTTTAGTTTCAAGCATTCCTAATCCAGTGGAATACGATCTTTACTTCATGATATGAGATTCATTCCAAAAATTTTGACATGATCTTCCAACCTTCACCTTCAATTCTCGATATCGGCTCACGTGAGTTACGATAGTCACTTTTTCTTATGAATTCTTCCATTGCCTTTTTAAGGTAATGGAGTTTCTTTTTTTGTACTTCTAAAAAACTGGAAAAATCCACGCTTTTTATTTTTTTCAGCATCTGTACGTGTTTAAGACACACCATGGATATGGAATTTTTGTACTTGTCAAGCCTTGAAGGATCTGAAATGTAATCGGCAAATATCTCAAGGTAGCGCTTTTGCGCATTTTTCTCGATCTCACACAATTTGCACCCATTGCCGATCTTGATATTCTCATCATCTATCGCTTTCTCAAGCAATTCAAAAAGATCTGAATACAGAATATTGGCACCGAGTATTCCAAGGTCAGGATGAGTATCAAGATGCTCTTCGATCATGAGCAGGTGCTTTGAGCAATACCCTTGTCCATTTATAAAATCTCTACGCTCACCAGGGTCATTCACACTTTCGTAAAACAGCGTATCTATATAATCGTTAACGGATTTTTTCGTCAATTCACACACGGGACATCCAACATCGTTTAATCGCTCATCAATCTGTCCGATCAAATATTTAGAAACATCTCTTCTTCCGGCATTTTTCAACAAAATCTCCTCCAAACAAAAAAATGACACCTGAAAAATCAGGAGTCATTGGCCAACGGGCATTTTCAGTGGACTCCTCCACCAAGTCCTATTTGCAATATTTTAGCACATATTCGCGCATTTTATGAATTGATTCGAATTCTTGACAACTCAAAATAGAACGTGTATAATTTACATGTCTTGCCGAGGTGGTGGAATAGGCAGACACGCATGGTTGAGGGCCATGTGGGCGTTAAAGCTCGTGCGGGTTCAAGTCCCGCCCTCGGCACCAGAGAGCTGCTCGATGTAGAGCAGCTTTTTTGCTACAAAAAAATGTAAGGAAAATCCTTGTTTTTTGATAGGATGGTTTTCATGATAATATCCGTTCAGAACGAACATGCTCTCTCAGAATCGATAAGGATTTTGAAAAGCGGCGGAATTGTGGTTTTTCCAACTGAAACCGTGTACGGTGTTGGCGCGTTGTCCGCGAAGACGAACGCGGTGGAAAAGATTTATAAAATAAAGAATCGCAATCGATCCAAGCCATTGCTTCTCCATATTTCGAAGAGCGAATCCCTGGAGCTTGCCCAATACGTTCCCCCTGAGGCGATTGAGCTGGTAAAGAGATTTTGGCCTGGTCCACTGTCATTGATATTGAAAGCATCCGATCGAGTTCCTCGAAATGTTATCGGGAATGGTGATACCATCGGTTTCAGGATGCCGAACAATCCTTTCTTTCAAAAACTCGCAGATGCAGTTGGTCCCATTGTTGCGACAAGTGCCAACAAATCCGGTAATCCGAATCCCGTATCGATAAAAAGTGCTTATGAACAACTTGGAAACTCTGTAGATCTTTACGTGGATGGTGGTGAAATAAAAAACGGCATCGCATCCACGATTTTGGACCTTAGCAAGGATCGTCCAACGGTTTTAAGAATAGGCGCAATTTCAGTTTCGGAGATCGAAAGTGTGATAGGAAAAGTGGAGAGATGATCTCGAGGAGGGAAACGAGATGTTATCAGAAAAGATATCTTTAGCCGGAAGAAAAACCACTCTTTGCAGATGGCCAGTAAAGGATCGTCGCGCCAAGCTACTGATAGTGCATGGTTTGGGTGAGCACATTGCGAGATACGACGCGATCTCGAAAGAATTCAATGCGGCAGGGATAGAAATGGTCGGTTTTGATCAGAGAGGGCATGGAGAAAATCCCGGAAGAAAAGGTCATGTTAATTCTTTCGATGAACTTCTGAGTGATCTCGATCTTTTTGTTGAGGAAGAGAAGTGCGAAGTTCCTCTCTTCATGCTCGGACACAGTCTTGGTGGGCTTATTGCTGCGAGATACGTCGAAGAGCATCCGGACAAACTCAAAGGAGTCGTGTTGTCAAGTGGGGCCTTTTCTTCAGACAACGTTTCTGGATTTTTGAAGTTCATAGCCAACTTCTTCTCAGTTCTATTTCCAACCGTAGCTTTTTCCAACGGCATAGATGTGAAGTACTTGTCGAGAAATCCGAAAATAGTTGAAGATTATCAGAAAGATCCGCTCGTTCACAACAAAATAACGGCAAGGTTGGCATCCGAAATTTTCAAAAATACGGACGTCGTTTTTAGAAATGCCAAGAGCTTCACCACACCAGTTTTGTTCGTTGCAGGCTCTGAAGATAGAGTTGTGCCACATGAAGGAACTAAAAAATTATTTTCTTCCGTGTCTTCAAAAGATAAGAAGATGATCATCTTCGATGGAGGATATCACGAAATATTCTGTGATCCGGAACTGTCTGACAAATTCAGAAAGACCATAGTTGATTGGATCGTTGAAAGATTGGACAAAAATTGAAGATCATTGCACCACATCAGTGTTTGAACATCAGCACTGCGGCGCAGACATAAGTATCAGCTGCACCGTAATACAAAATCCATTCATTTTTTAATCTCACAAGGCCTTCGGCAAAGACCACATTCGGGGTTTGTCCATATTTTTCCCAGCTTTTTGTAGGTTGAAGGAACGGCTTGTCTAATCTTTCCACAACTTTTGTTGGATCTTTTCTCGAAAAAATAACTGCACCGGTGGAATATCTGTGCGAATAATCAGCACCGTTGTATATCAAAAGTATCCCTTTATCCGTCATTGTCGGTGCGGGGCCGGGCTCAACGAGAACAGAGTCAAACATGCCCGGGCGAGGTGTTAGCACAGGGTAGGGAGAAGCTTTCCAATGGATCAGATCTTTTGAGTACGCTATGTAAATGCTCGAATCTCCAAAATACATCACGTACTTTCCATTGACTTTCTCGTTGAGAATAGCACCGGATTTGGACCAATTCGTGTCTGGAAACACGGACCCTATTTTTTCCCAATGGATCAAATCCCTTGAAATAGCCTCACAAAGGCGTGCGGTGGAACCATCGTAAGCCGTGTAAGTTAGATAGTAAGTACCATTGATTTTCGTTATTCTGGGATCTTCACATCCTCCGGGTTTTTCATAAGAAAGAGTTGGTGTGATAGTCGGAGTCGAACTGAGATGAAAATGAATTCCATCTTCGCTTTCTCCCAATCCTATCCTGGAAGTTCCATTCCAGCGTCTGACCCCAGTCCAATCTTCTTCACGATAAAGCAAATAGATCTTTCCGTTTTTTACAACTGCCGTTGGATTAAAGGCCGCTTTTGCCATTGGTCCCGTTCCAAAGGGAAGAATTATTGGATTTCCAGAATATTTTTGAAAGTTGTAGAGTTGCGTCAAATCAAATCCAAAAGTAACCACAACTTCCATTGCTAAAAGCACAAGGAACAAAATCGTTCTTTTCACACACGTCACCTCACAAACAAATCAAAATTCCTTTTTCCCGTACTCGAAATCTTTGTCTAAAGCTTCTTCAGCTCCCTTTCCACCTCTTCTACAGGTATCGTCGCAAGAGCCATACAGTTGTCTGCTCCGGCATAGTAAACCATGTAATTCCCATCGTGTTGAATCATGGCATCGGAAAAAACGACATTTGGAACTTGTCCAAAACGCTCGAAATCTTCTTCGGGCTCCAGTACTGGATTATCCACACGCTTTAAAAGCTTTGTCGGATCATTCAAATCGAAAAGTGCGAAGCCAAGTCTGTAAACCATATTCTGATCTACACCATGGTAGAGCATGAACCAACCCTGAGATGTTTTTACAGGTGGAGCACCTATTCCGACTTTCAATGAATCCCAACGATCTTTTCTCGGATTCATTATCACTTTATGATCTGTCCAGTGAAACAAATCATCTGAAAATGACACCCATATATCGGGCTCGATTCTGTGGTAAAGCATGTATCTTCCATTAACTTTTTCTGGGAAAAGTGCGGCATCCTTATCGTCTTGATCTGGAAGAATGACACCGTACCTTTTCCACGTGATGAAGTTTTTAGTTGAAGCCATGGAAACCCTTACACCGTTTTTGGAATAAGCCGTGTACAGCATGTAGTACTCATCGTCGATCTTCGTGAGCCTTGGATCCTCACATCCTTTAGTTTCAAAATTATTCGCAGGTGAAAAAACGGGTTTATCCAATCTCGAAAAGTGTACCCCGTCGGTGCTGACGGCATACCCAATTCTTGAAACATTATCTACTCCCATAGCTCTGTAAAGCATGTGAAACAATTTCTCATTTTCATCGTACACAACCGCACCGTTGAATATGAACCTCGACTCCCATGAATGTTCTGGCACTGGTAAAAGCAATGGATTTCTCATATCTCTTTTAAGTTTTAGGCTCATAGAACGTATCCTCCTTATATTTATTTGAATGACATGGATATTCCCTGCAAGAAATATTTTCTGAATATTACGAATATTATAACCATTGGAATAGTCTGAATTACAGAGCCTGCAAGTATCGGCCCAACATAACTGCCATAAGTCTTGTTGAAAACCGCAAGTAAGACTGCAAGAGGCATTTTCTGATGAGACTGAATGACTATCAAAGGCCACATGAAATTATCCCATATTCCTATAAAAGTAAAGATGCTAACGATCGCCATGGTCCCCCTACTTAGCGGTACCATGACGTTGAATACCACCCAGAAAAAATTAGCCCCATCTATTTTAGCAGCCTCTATGTAGTCATTTGGAACGGATTTAAAAGACTGTGAAAACATGAACACACCCCATGCACTCATAAGACTGGGAAGGATCATGGCAGCGTAAGTGTTGAGAAGTCCAAAACTCCTGATCACCACGTAAAGTGGAACTGTGAACATGAATCCCGGAAAGAGCATTTGGTATATCACGAAATTGAAAAGTGCACTTGACCCGCTGAATTTGACCTTTGCCACCGCGTATCCAATTATGGCAGAGGTTACAACTACAGAAACTGTAACGGTTACAGCGATAAAAATGCTGTTGAGTAGTCCACGAACAAATGGATAACCCACCTGACTGGCCACTGTCGATATGTAAGTGTACGATTTAAGCGTGAAGTGTGATGGTATGAAAGTGGTGTAGATCTCGTCCCATGGCTTGAAGGAAGACAAAAACAACCAAACATATGGATAAAGCCATATCAATGAAATGGCGAACATGATAGTGTAGAACACAGCTGCTCTCGTATTTTGTACCAGTTTTCTTCTGGAAGTCATGAGAACTCCACTTTCCTTTCTATTAACTTACGTGTAAGAATTATCAACCCAAAGCTCATTCCAGCGGCAATTATACTCAGCATGGCTGCATAACCTGGCTGATATTTTAAAAACGCATCCGTGTAGATCACCATCAAAAAGGTTTGTGTACTGTTCAAAGGACCTCCGCCAGTTATCATGTAGGGTTCTGTAAAAATGCCAAAGGCCAAAGTTATTGCGAGTACCATAACCATTACAATCGATGAATTCAAAAGAGGTAACGTGATTTTCCAGAACTGAGTCCATTTGGTTGCCCCATCTATTTCAGCCGCTTCATAGAGCTCTTTTGGGATCGCTTGTAGTCCAGCAAGGAAAATCAACGCGTAGTAACCCATGAATTTCCATGTGACCATAATGGCGATTGAAAACATGGCCCAGCTTGGGCTTGAAAACCACGGTATGAAAACTCCAAAGTGGTTGTAAAGGAAATTATTTGCAGGGCCGTTTACCGAAAATAATTGTGTGAATATTATGGAATACGCAACACCTGAAGAAACATTTGCCAAGAGAAAACTCATGGCAAAGAAGGCTTGAAAGTGTTTTGCTTTAGAAAATGCCATCGCAAGAATAATGGATAATGACAGTACCATTGGAATAAAATACAGCATGAATCTTGTGGTATTCCAGGTTATCGTCCAAAACATGGGATCTTGAAAGATCTTCACTAAATTATCAAGCCATACCGTTTTACGTGGGGAAATGAAATTCCACTTAGAAAGAGCGAGCATTACAAGCCACACGAATGGGTATGCAAAGAATATCGCTGCGAATATCCAATATGGTCCCGACAACAACCAACCTTTGATGTTTTCCACTTTTCCAAGAGACCTTACACTGTTTTTCAAGTAAAAACCCCCTTTGGGCTGTTGTGAAAAGTTTAAGGAAAGGCGGTGCAAAACACCGCCTTTTTTGACAATTTATTGGAAGAGAATGTTATTCACAGCGGCTACTGCATCGTCTAAAGCTTTTTCTGGAGTTGTTTTTAAGTACATCAAGGGTTCAATGAGCTTGTTCGTCATCGCCTGCTGAATAGAGACGGTCTTCGCAGAGAGAGCTGTCGGGATCGCATAAGGTACGTATTTTGCATAAGCTGCAAAAATAGGATCTTTAAGATAAGGATCAAAAAGCTTATTCGCAAGCAGATCTTCTCTTGCCGGTGGCATCTGAGTCAGCTTTATCCACAACACGTCATGCTCAGGATTGGAATACACCCACTTCATGAATTCCCACGCAGCATCTTTATGTTTGCTGGTTTCGAATATGATCATTCCTTTAGTATCGGCAAAAGTGTAGATTGGTTTATCCTTTGGATAGTTGTCCGGAACGGGCGGTGGAGTTACAACTGTGTCGTTTTTCAATATGTTCGGGAATTGTTTTTGAGCGTATGGAATGGACCACGGCCCATTTACTTTACCAACAACTCCTCCCGTGTAGAATGGCAAATTTCCAAGATCAACGGCAGTATAGTGATTCTTGAACATCGTGTAAATGAAATTCGCAACCTCTTTGCCGTATTTGTTGTTGAACACGGCAACCTGTTTTTCTGGATAAATGTACGGTTTTCCAGCACTGGCAGCGTAGTAATCCGTTATGAAATCGAACCATCTATCCCACCAGTTAACTCCTGTTACAGCCTGATACGCATATCTTTTGTGAGGAATCACCACTTTTTTTGCCAGGGCGTAGATTTGACTGTAGGTTCGAGGTGGCTCTTTGAAGCCGTATTTTGCAAGAATGTCCGATCTCCACCATACAAGCATTGGATTAACGTATATCGGTAACACGTAGTAATGACCGCCTGATTCCCAGCCTTTTATGACATTTACCATGTCCCTCTTCTTTAAAAGATCCTTAAATCCTGGAAAAGAATCCAGAGGAACTATTGCCTTGCTGTTAATGAGCTCTGCAGCAAAACCGCTGAAGATGTTCGTGCAAATATCAGGCTGCCTGTTTGAAGCTATGGCGGTGAGAATCGCCTCTTCAGAGCTTCCAGCCGCTGGTATCTGGCTCCATTTGATCTTGATATTCGGGTGGGTCTTAGCCCACTGCGGCAGTAAGGTTTTCCAGAACAGGTTCTGATTTGGATTTGGCGCTGTCCAAAGCTTGAGCGTGATTGTCTCACTGAAGCCGACGAGCGCAACGACCATAATCACAGCCAGGAAAATCAATCCCACTTTCTTTTTCACGTTATTTACCCCCTTACTGAAGATTTAGAGAAATTCAGGCAGTCAAACAGAACTGCCCCTCTTTATGAATTCGGTGAAAAGCGAAATTCTAACGGGATAAACATCTTGATCGTACACAATATCCAAGAGCCTCTTCAGTGCCAAAGAACCCATTTCGCGCATAGGCACCTTTAAAGTTGAAAGAGGAGGAGTAAAATACTTGCCTTTTTCTATTCCATCAAAGCCTATCACGGAGATATCTTCAGGCACTCTGATGTGAAAACTCCTCAGAGTCTCGATCGCTTTCATGGCTATAAGATCGTTGGAAGCGAAGATAGCTTCGGGCACGCCATAAACGTTGAACATCTTATCAATAAGCGGCTTCATGTCTTCCATCACTTCATCGTTGTACTCATAAGTTTTGGGTAGAAGATTATTCTGTTCCATGGTGGCCTTATAACCATCGTATCTATCTTTGAATCCAAAATGATTCAAAAATCCATGTATGTGAACGATCTTCTTGAGACCCCGCGAAATGAGGTACTTCACAGCATAACTGGCTCCATCGTAACCGTTACTGACAATGCAGTCCACCTTTACAGTCGGTATATACTGATCCACAAGTACCAAAGGCATCCCAATTTTTTTGAAAAATCTCACGTGTTCGGCAGTTGTGTCACCACCTACCAAAAGCACACCGTCAACACCCTTTAACTTTTCTTCATCAAGATTGCTTTCCATCTCAACTATTTCCGTTACACTTCGGTTCATATCTGCCGTATTTCGTGTACCATTTATGACCGTAGAATAAAATTCATTGCTTTCCAGATCAAGAAACTTCAAGATCCTTCTGCTTACCATTATGAACAGATGGGTTTTATTTCTTTTGCTGGCCAAACGCTTTGCCCACGGATCCATTTCGAATTCGTATTTCCTTAAAATTTCGAGTACCTTTTCACGTGTAGCTGACGAAACATTTTCGGAACTGTTCAAAACCCTTGAAACAGTCGCAATTGAAACATCTGCCTTTTTTGCTATTTCTCGAATATTCACAAAGTCTCAATCCCTTCTTTTTGTAACCGGTTACATAATATCATCCTGTTTTGATTAAAGTCAACGTCGTTTATTAGCAATATCAGGCTATTTAAGTTAAAAATCAGCAAATGATACCGATAATTCGGAAATTGCTCCTTTTTTCTCAACATATCTAAGAGTGAAGGCCAGAATCGTTAGCTAACATTGCAATCGCGTGAAATCGTGCGAAAATCAGACATCAGGCTCTCTAAAAGGCTGTAAACACGAATGAAAGCCGAAAAACGCCCGAAATCATCTTAATTAAAACTTGCTAAATTATTAAATATGAGTATAATTATTTTGTAACCGCTTACAACAAAGGAGGGATTTTTCATGAAAAGAAGTTTGTTGGTAATGACCCTGGTGGCAATCATGGTGGTTTCGTCTTTTGCCGCAACCAGGGCCATTCAAGTCAACGTTACAAACACAACAGGAGTTCCAGTACCTGTCACCATGAACATGTTTCAAGTGCGAAATCTCATAGGTGTAACATTCCCGGCAAATTGGGAAAGCCTGAGAGTCTATCAAAACGGCAAAGAAATTCCATATCAAATAGACGATGTTGATATGAATGGACATATTTCCGGCCCAGACGTTCTTGCATTCTGTGTAACTGGACCGGCGACTGTAAAAGTAAGCGATGATATCTCCATTCCCGCTGCATCCTATCCAAACCTTTTTGAAGTTTCAAAAAATGATGTTGGTGGCTACACGGTAAGCACGGCAAATGGGAATCTTGAGGCAGTCGTAACCGATCATGGATTGGTCAGCGTTAGCAAATTCGGAAAAGTTAAAGGCAGTATAGTGAATCAAATTGGCATCGCCAGAATTAACGGTTTTCCAAAGAGCACTTATTGGGCAAATGGAAAAGTCGGTGGCAACGCAGAACAAACTTCAAACGCCTTTAAAGTCGTTTACATGAAAATACTTGAAAACTCTCCGGTTAGATTAACCATTCTAACCAAATTAGAAGCCATACCGTTCGTTGGACTGTACCAGGATATGATCACCTCCATTTACCCGAATGGAGACGTACTTGTCAACACCACTTTTGACTTCACAACTTATGCCGATTTGATGAAACTTCAAGTGATGATCACTCATCCACTCAGTAATTTAGAAAATGCAAACGATGCCGTGCACATGTTGCCGGTCTTCAGAAGACTCATCTGGGCAGATCAACAGGGAATAAGCCCACTTGAATATTGGCTTCAGAGAAATGCTGTCATGTATGTTAACAACAAACCTTACACGGTATTTCCATTCAACGATAACATGAAGCCACCTTACTGGGGAGCCACTTACATATTCGCTTCAGAAGAAAATTGGAGAAGCAATTTCTCACAAAACCTTGGACTTGGAGTGGCAGAAATACTTCCACACACCGCACCTCTTTATGATAACTACTCGAAATGGATGAAGGGAAATACATGGGTGTACGAAAGTCAAGAATTCAGAGATGGTCAATTTGAATGGACACCTGGCGAATTTTACACTAACCCCATCACAGAAAACATACTTAACCCTTCTAACACATCTCAATTAGTGGCAAAATTGGCAATACATTACATACCAGGTGATCGAGTTAATTTCGTAAGACTCTATTCCGTCTACAATGCAAAAAGCATAACGAGGGCAATTCAATATCTCGTTCAAAGGACGAAGGAATTCAGATCGATCAAAATATCCAAATAAGCATTTTGGAAGATCGAAATATGGAGGTCATATGACCTCCATATTTTCTAAGGAGGAGCAATGATGAAAAAACTTATCATTTTATTTTTGCTTTTGATGATGGCAGGATTGACTCTTGGAAACGAAATTCCGTTATCTTTATCTCATCTCGAAACTCTGAAATGGAATTTTGAACTGAATTCAAGAAATGTTACCGCATGGTGGGTCTATTCAAAACCAAATCTCTCCAATCCAACTGAGTATGTGGAAATCCCAGCGAAAAATGAAGGTGCAGTGTGTGTAGATGACGCCTCAAGGGCTGTTATCCTTTATCTTCAACTTTACGAGGAAACAAAAAATCGAACTTATTTAAAGAATGCCAGAGGCGGCTTAGAATTTTTGATGGCAATGGAGGGAAACGACGGTGAATTCTACAATTTCGTATACAAAAACGGCGAGATAAACGAATTCGGCTCTACAAGTCGGAAAGGTGTATCCTGGTGGACGATCAGGGGATTTTGGGCGTTGTCAATGGGGGCACGTGTATTCAAAAACACCGATGCTGATTATTCGAAAAAATTGCTCGACCATGCTTTAATGGCTTACAAAGCGATCGAACTCTCATTGCAAAACGGTCTTGTGTTGGGATACTCTGATATGAGTTCCGTTTTTCTTCTGGGCCTTTCAGAATTGTACATGGTCAATTCGGATTCGGATATCGCTTTGACCGCAAAAGAAGTTGCAGATGGAATACTGAAAACACAATCAAGGAACGGCTTCACAAATGGTGTATTTTTTACATCCAACAAGATGCATTATTGGAACGGCTGGGGAGCGCGACAAGTTCAAGCGCTTGCTCTCGCCGGAAGGGTCTTCAAAAATTCAAAATGGATAAGAGCAGCTGAATACAGTGCTTTGCACTTTTATCCCAAATTGATTTTTTCTCTTGGGCCAATTTACGCCATGAATGGATCGATCACGACTTACCCCCAAATATCTTACGCAAACGAAGTTATGGTGAGTAGTTTAGTGGAGCTTTACATTTCCACCAAAAAAGAAATCTACGTCGATATGGCTTACGTGGCAGCATCCTGGTACTTTTACAACAACCATCTTGGAGAACTCATGTACACAATGGATGGAAAAGGGTATGACGGTTTAGAAAAATTCTTCAGAAATATAAATTCCGGTGCGGAGTCCACGATCTGTGCCGATATCAGCCTTTCCGATCTCATGAGGCTGCCAAAGGATTTCTCAACTTTTCTCAAAGGAAAGAGAATATCTCAGAATGGCATGGTGCTCCTCAATGCTTCAAAAATGTACTCTGGGTTCGGAGGTGTAGATGTAATTCAGAACAATTCTGTGGCGAATGGTGCTTACGCTCTTCTCTCACCCTATTCAACACTTTCTGGAAGTGTGATCGTAAACGAAAGCGGCAACTACGATCTCTACATCTCCTATTTAAACACAACTGTTAGCGGGAAGATCGACGTTCACATTGGCAGTGAGCAGCACGAATTTCACGCCGGAGTGAATCGAAGATTTGAATTTGCAAAAGTGGCATCTGACGTTCACCTCTCAAAGGGAAAGAATCGCATCGTGATCGAATGCATCGGCCAATCGAATTCGGTAAAAATCGGTGTTGCTCAAATAATTTTGCTACCTCACGTGATCATGCAGACCATCTCTTCAGATGGAAAACACCGTTTATCAAGTGTATTCAACAGATCCAATCGTCCTCTTAAGATCGATACCCTCATTGGTGGGAAGCTCATTAAAGCATATGTTTACAACGATAATGGCTCCATTTTAAAATCAAATGTCGTTCCCAAAGGCGGCTTTGCTTTTGTAGATTGGTCCTCCACAAAGGCTATTTCTCAAAGCAGCTCGGTTACCGTGCAATTCAAAAAATCCTCCGTGGCAGCAACGTATGGAAAATTCGTGATGATCGATCTCTCCAAATTTTTCAACAACTCAGGTGTGGTTTCGATTCGCTCAAACGTCCCGGCAAATTTCGATAACCCATCTGGTAGTGCCGGTGCTGCATATCCTCTTGAATTTTTTAAGAAACAGATCAAAAAGGGTTTGTTCATGCCCAAAGTTGATAAAATGCGAATTCCTTTCTATATCGGAAAACTCTTGTCCAATGCAAAAGACAACATGACCCTCCAGGGTCAAAAGATCGGCATGGAAAGTGCAAATTACAAAGAATTATTCCTTCTCGGATCGGCAGATCATGGAAATTACATCAAAACTGTAAAACTTTACTATTCTGACGGTTCTTCTGAAGAAGTGGCGATTGGATTCGCAGACTGGTTCCTCAAGCCTTTAGCGGGAGAATGGACGGCTTTTACGGCTCCATACGGGCTTAATTCACAAATGCAAAGAATCAATGGAAATCCAAAAATTTACGTTCAGCGGATCGAGCTCGATGATTCAAAAAAATTGATCGGCATCGAATTTCCGGAACAGATCACGATGCACATTTTTGCGATCACTCTATCACGCTGATTCAGAAGTGCTATAATAATCGTCTAAACTGAGAGCAAAAATCTTGTTCGTTGATCCCAGTTGGGAAAGCGTTTGGAGGGATGAGGATGAAGACAACGGATATTTTGAAAAAGAGAAGAAGTGTAAGGAGATACACTGACAAACCAATCTCCAGAGACATTCTTGAAGATATCGTTGATTGTGGAAGATTGGCACCAAGTGGTAACAATGCCCAACCGTGGCATTTTCTCGTAGTTACAAAAAAGGAAGAGCTGAAATTCATTTCCGACAAAGTAACGTACGGAAAATTCATAAAAGATGCAGCTGCGTGTGTTATTGTTTTTTGTGAAAAAAGCAACAGGCACCACCTTGAAGATGGCGCTGCTGCAACTGAGAACATGATCATTGCGGCCGCATCTTATGGAATAGGTACTTGTTGGGTCGCAGGGTATAACAGAACTTACGAAGAAGGCATAAAAGAGCACTTCAGAGTTCCAGAAAATCTAAGAATGATCTCCATAATCTCCATGGGATACCCAGCAGAAGAGCCACATAAACAAAAGAAAAACTTAAAAGAAGTTCTGCATTGGGAAAGCTTTTGAAAGTGAAATCCAGCATCTTCCGAGCACAAATCACGATCGCAATTGTGGTAAACTGATCACATTGAATAGCATACAAAGCGGTTTACCACAAGGAGGTATTGAAATGCCTGATGAGACGTACTCTGTTAAATTGGATAAAGAGCTGAAGGAAAAGCTCATGAATTTTGTAAAAGATTCGGGAATGACAGGAAAGGAATTTTTTGCAAAATTGATCGAAACGTACGAATTGGAAACGACCGAAAAAAATGCCAAATCGTACACCCGTGAAATGAAAGAACTGGAGGGGCATTTCTCAAGAATAAGGGCTTTGTATGAAAATCTTGTGGAAGAATTCAAGATCGAATTGGAAGCATCAAGAGACGAAGGAAGGAAATTATTAGAAGAGAAAATACACACCGAGGAAGAATTGAAAAATGAAATCAAATCCCTGAGTACAGAATTGAAGACCCTCAGAAATGAGATCAAAAAATTGAAGGAAGAAAAAACAGATATTCAAAGGCAACTCGATCAAACACTGAGCTCTAACGAAGCCAACAAAGATTTAGTGGCAGAATACAAAGAGAAAATAGAAAACTCGAAATTGGCCTTATCTAATCTTAAAGCGATAAAAAAAGAAAACGAGAGTCTTAAAAAAGCTCTCGAAGACGTTAAAAAGTACGTGGAATCGCTTGAAAAAGAAAAAACGGAGCTCAAGACGAAAAACGAAGCACTTCAATCGAATCTGGCAGATCTCAGAAAACGCCATGCTGAGGAAATCAAGAACATTGAAGCAAAAGCAGAATTCGAGAAACAAACCGCTGTCCTTGAAGAAAAGCAAGAAAGTCAAAAGCGCATTGAAAAGTTGATGGATGAGCAGGCTAAGAAAAATGCCGAGTTTTCAGAAACACTTAAAACCCTCTACGAACAAATCGATAAAATGAGAAATACCATATTGAAACTCAAAACGAGCAAAAAGAAAAAAACGTAGATCATAGGGAATTTTTTTCGAAGCCTTATCAAGACCGAATCGCTCGTTTATCCATCTTTC
>CAJXLN010000025.1 GCA_913056255.1 uncultured Thermotogae bacterium
CATTCCTGCCCGAGTGGGATTCTCCAGTGGAGAATATTTTTCCCACTTCTATGACCGAAACCGACAGGTTGAGAAGCGAAGCCGAGAGCGGTAGCCGAGACCCGGATGACATTTTGATCAAGGATTCTGTTAAAATGGTCATGCTGAATATCAGAATTTTAGCTACTTGAAAATTTTCCTCGTTCCGGGTTTGATCAAAGGAATTCCATCTTTGCACAAAGGACATTCTTTTGCTGAATATGTTTTCAAAGGCATGGTGGTAAGTGATACTAATGGAAAACCCTCTATTTCATCTATTCCTGTTCTGTTTACTATGGCAGAAGTGGCTAAGACATTTGAACCATTTTCTTTGAGAGCCTGGATAACTTCTCGTGTAGATTTTCCAGTGGTCACTACGTCTTCCACAATGACAACTCTTTTAAATTCAGAAGGATCGAAGCCGCGCCTGAACGTCATAACACCATCAGAGTTTCTCTCGGCAAATATAAAAGATACATCTAAACTGCGAGCCACTTCGTAACCTATAATGATACCACCTATTGCGGGAGATACTATGCAATCTGGACTGAATTTCTTCAACTTCAAAGCGAGATCCATGCCAATTCCTTTAGCATATCGCGTCTTTTGAAGTAACTTTGCACATTGAATGTAAGTATCAGAATGAAGACCCGAAGAAAGCAGAAAATGCCCTTTCAAAAGTGCACCAGTTTCTTTTAGCAACTCTTCCACGTTTACCATTCTTTTCACTCCTATTTTTCATAATTCACCTGCAAGAGTTTAGCATCCCATTCTGTATTTGTCAACAAATCGAATTGGCTAACAAAGAATCAATACAAAACCTTGGCGAAAACGACTCGCTTATTTTTGATATCAACTGATTTTCTCAGAAACCACAAAATGTCAAACTTTTCTCACTTAACTTATAAAATATGCAGAACAGTTGAATTACCTTTCACTTACTTCGTTGAGAGTTAAGACTCCTGACGATTATGTTAAAATAAAAAGCAGGAGGAAAAACATGGACGAGTTTTTGGTAGCTAAAAACCTTAGAAAGGATTTTGGAAATGTCGAGGCGGTAAAATCTATAAGTTTTCATGTAAACAGCGGAGAGATATACGGATTTCTTGGTCCAAACGGTGCTGGAAAGACCACAACTCTTCGCATGGTAACTGGGGTTTTGAAACCAACAGAAGGAAAAGTTAACATTCATGGAATGGACGTGTTCGAAAATTCGATAGACGTTAAATCCATCATAGGAGTAGTTCCCGATGAGCCGAAATTGTACGATAACTTGACAGGACACGAGTTTCTTGAATTCGTGGGCTCTGTTTTTTCCATGAAAAGAGACGAATTGAATCGAAGAGTTTTAGAACTTTCCGAAGCATTTGATGTTGATTTTTTCAACAAATTCATAGGCGATTACTCTCACGGAATGAAACAAAAACTCATGTTGATATCCGTTTTGATGAGAAAGCCAAAAGTGCTTTTTATGGATGAACCAACAGTTGGTCTTGATGCAAAAAGCGCCAAGATACTCAAATTGCTTTTGAGAAAGTACGTTAACGAGGGAGCTGCGGTATTCATGACCACCCACATTTTGGAGATCGCCGAAAAAATGTGTGACAGAATTGGTATAATAAACGAAGGTGAACTCATAGCTGAGGGAAATCTCAAAGAATTGAGAAATTATTCAGGGAAAGAATCCCTTGAAGATATATTTCTTAAGCTCACTGGCGGAGATGAAGTAAAGGAGATCGTTGACAAGCTATGACAGCGGCAAAAGAGTTATGGATACTTTTAAAGTACAAGATTTTGATGTGGAGCAACATTCCAAAAAGACGTGGAAAACGTTCCATGCCTTCATGGCTTTACGTACTTTTGATGCTGGTCATAGCCGTCTCTTTTGGATTACCTGCATATTTTCTAACGTTGAAGATGTTTGAAAATTACGCTCGAGTTTCGCTTGGAGGGATAAATCTTGCCGATCTCTTTTTGGAAATATCTCTTCTTAGCATTTTCGGACTCGTCATTTTGATTGACACACCTGCAGTGACGTTGAACGTTTTCATGAGCGATGATGTGGAATTTCTTTTAACACTGCCCTTATCTCAATCGGCTATCTTCTACTCAAAAATGATCGAAGCACTCGTTGAGGGCACCTTCCCGGCCTTGTTTTTCATACCGTTGTTGTTGGCTTATGGAAAGGTTATTGGAATGGCATGGTACACATTTGCCTTTGCCTTCATAATGTACGCATTTTACGTGTTACTCTGTGCGGGAGTTTCTGGCTTGTTGTCTTTGATCTTGTCAAAATTCGCGTCAAAGTCTGGAATGCGACGATTTATGATGCTCAGCAGTATGGCAACTTTGGCGCTCGCTTACTTCATGATGAACATCATCAACACACCATCTTTTAGTTCGCATAACATGCAAAGTACCTTAAATGCGTACGTATCTAAAATAAATTTCTTTCTTTGGCCTTCCACCTGGTTCTTATCTTCTGTTAAAGGAAATTTGTCTGGTGTATTTGCACTGATCGGGATCGCATCTGGGATTTTTGGTTTGTCCTACCACATAGCTTCCAAAAACGTACTTTTGGGTTTTTCAAACATAACCAGCGCATCACGTAAAGCCATAAAAGCGGGAAAATATCGAACACATGGAATCTTTAAAGCTTTGGTGATGAAAGAGTTCAGAGCTTTTAGGAGAGAACCATCGATCATGTTTTTTTTGGTATATCCAGTTGTTTTCCCATTGTTCATTATATTGATGAATAATCGTAGAAGTCCAGAAACACTGCTAATGGGAGAACTCACTGGTATTTTCATGGCATCGATATACATAATATATGCCATGGCGTTTTTAGTCTCAATAGATGTAAAAGTCGGATGGATCTTAAAAACCATGCCGATTAAGGAGACAAAACCACTTTGGGCTAAGGCTATTGTCGTCAGTGGATCATTTATTGCTGTGATAGTGACCACATTCTCGATTTTTTCTTTGTTTTTTGGAGGTTTTCTGCCAACCATCCTTGTTGTGCTTTTGTCTGTTCCGATTTTTTTGATTTTATCTTTTTTCGGAGTTTATGCAGTTACGAAATGGCCAAATCCATCAGGTGGAGCCAAAAGGCCCTTGAATACCACAGGAACTCTGATCAGCATGCCAATAGGATTCATAGGAGCTGCCTGTGTAGGAGCACAATCAATTTATCTTTTAAATAATGGCAAAATTTGGCATTTTTCTTTCCCTATTTCAACCCTTTTATTCATGGTATTGCCATTTTCCATAGAATTCGCATTGGTGATATTTGTGAAGCGTATTATATCTACAACAGATTGGAGTGAGCCGTTTGAAAATAGAGTTTCATGATGGAGAAAATTACACTGTGGTAAGTTTGGAAGGTGAGCTTGATATAGAAAACTCATCTGATTTCAAAGAAAAAGCTATGATGAAAATTTTAAATGGACATCCGAATATGATCATCGACTTGAGTCAAGTCGTGTACGTGGACAGTTCCGGATTAGGAGTCCTTGTATTTTTACAAAAAAATACGCGTTTAAATGGAGGATCGCTTGTGATCGTTGGAGCAACAGAGCAAATACGTAGAACGATGAAAATCACGCATCTTGATGAACTTTTCAAATTTTACAGCACTTTAAAGGAGGCAATAGATGAGAATAGCAATTGGAAGTGATCATGCCGGATTCGAACTCAAGGAACACGTGAAAAATTACCTAAAATCAAAGGGACTCGAAGTGATCGATGAAGGAACGGATTCCACAGAATCGGTGGATTATCCAGTTTTTGCAAAAAAAGTGGCAGAAGATGTGTCAAATGGTAAAGTGGAATACGGAATTCTTATGTGCGGAACAGGACTTGGCATGTCCATAGCTGCCAACAAAATCAAAGGTGCTTATGCGGCACTTTGCTTGTATCCGACGATGGCCAAATACGCGCGTCTTCACAACAACGCTAACATTCTCGTTATGGCTGGCCGACTCATGGGCCCAACACTTGCCGAAGAAACTGTGGATACTTTCTTTTCAACGAATTTCAGTGGTGGAAGGCACACAAGAAGAGTCGGCGAGATAAAGGAGTTCGAAAATTGATAAAGTTCGTCGGAATAGACCTTGACGGTACTCTTCTGAATTCTCAAAAGCGCATTTCTCAAGCTAACCTTGAAGCGATATACGAAATGGAGCGTAAAGATATAATGGTTACCTTTTTCACTGGACGCTCATGGGTGGCTGCAAAAGATTATCTTTCATCCATTTCTTTCGATATTCCAGGTGTTTTTCAAAATGGAGCGTACATAGCAACTGTGAAAACTCGTGAAGTTCTGAAAAAGATCGTTCTTTCTCATGAAGTTGCCATTAACGTTATAAAATCATCAAGAAGGTATGGACTCTTTTTCGTTTTGTTCACGAACTTCACGGACATTCCGGACATGGTTATTGAATCAGAACTACCAAGGAATTCAAAGTACATGCCGTACTTTGATAGAAATTCGTATCGAATCTTTAAAGTTGAAGATGTAACGAAGTGTGTTGGAGAATACGTGAGTGAGATCGCCGTGATCGGCTCAATCAAAACGATAAAGAAGATGAATTCAGAGCTTGATCTTTCAGATTCTACCGTCGTTTTAAATACCCTTTTAGGTGAGGAAGGATTCGTCGAGTTCTTTGGACACGGGTGTGGAAAGGAGAAAGCGATGGATTTCCTTCTCAAACGTTTTGCGATTAAGCGAGAGGAAACTGCCTTTATTGGAGATAGTTACAACGATCTTGAAGTGTTGAAGAAAATAGGCCATCCCATAGTCATGGGAAATGCCCCAGACGAATTGAAGAAAGTAGCACGCTTCATAACCTCAACCAACGATGAAAATGGCGTTGCAACTGCGGCAAGGAAGTACATATCTAAAAACATGTGAGCAAGAACACGGCACGTTGCATGGTAAGGCACGGCGCGCCGTGCCCCTACTCATTTTTTTATCTTTTTATCGCTTTTGAAGATCGATCGAAATACTTCAATATCCCATCATCTAACGCCAGAGCTTCTCTCCAGATGTTGAACGGATCTCTTAGCCATTCTTCCCTCTTGGGTGATGATATAAACGACATCTCATCAAGCACAGCCGGAACCTTTGCAAGCCTTAAAACTTTAAAATCGTTTCTTAACAGGTTGCCCTTCAATCCCAAGGAACTTTCCAAAGAGTTCAAGATATCGAGCGCTGCATCTTTTGATGTATCGGTTGCGCTCCAATAGTACACCTGTGTTCTATCAACCTCAGGTGCATTTTCCACAGAATTATGATGAATACAGACGAATAAGTCAGCATGTTTTTCGTTGGCAATGGCAATTCGATCGGAGAGGTACATGGCTTTATCACTCTTTCTCGTTAAGATCACATCGGCACCTTGAACTTTGAGGATTTCGTAAAGATCTAAGGCCAACTCGAGATTTATGGTTTTCTCTTTCAAACCTGTAGGACCAACCGCACCGTTGTCCACTCCGCCATGTCCAGGATCGAGAACTATCAGCCTTCCACTCAACACGCCAGCCATCGTCATTTCAACGATAGCTGATATAAAAATCACGATTATGAAGTTTTTCATTTGGATTTCATCAATCCCTTTGGGAAAAGAAGACCTGATTTGATCTCGTCAACAAGGATTTCCACAGCCTTCTGAAGCTGAATATCTTTTTGCACGTTAACCGTTGCAGTGCTTTGAGTCGAGCTCTTAACGCTCTGAATGAGTTGTTTGTAGCTTTCATTTTTGGTGGGTGTGGCACTGGATTCTTTAACGACGTAATCAGGTGTTATTCCCTTGATATTTATATCCTGACCATTCGGTGTGAAATAGTGATTGGTAACGAGTAAGAGAAGTCCACCATTCGAAAGTGGTATCTCCGTTTGGACGGCAGCCTTTCCGTACGTTCGTTCTCCAACAAGAACGGCATACCCATTGTCTCTAAGTGCAGACGAAACTATCTCGGACGATGAAGCAGAACCATGATTTACCAAAACAACTATTGGCAGACGTTTGTAAATGTTGCCGTACGATCGATAAGGTTGCTCCACACCGTAACGATTTCTCACGGTAACGATCAGCTTACCTTTGGGGAGAAAATCGCTTGCAACTTCCAGAGCTTGTGAGAAAAGTCCGCCGGGATCATTTCTAAGATCAATTACAAGGCCTTTGATCTTTTGAGCGTAAAGAGAATTAAGCGCTGTCGAGAGTTCTTTGCCGGTAGGCGCGCTGAACTGCGAGATTTTCACATAACCTATCTTAATCTTAAAAGCGTTTATCGTTGTGGATTTCACGGTTTTGAGTTTTATAAGTGCCCTTGTGATAACAAATGTCATGGTAGCCTTTCTCGACGGGCGATAAATTTCCACTTTCACTTTTGAATTGGGTATTCCTCTTAAAGCATTCACGGCAGCTATGTAACCGAGTGATTTCACAGATGAACCATCGATGGAAACTATCAGGTCTCCACTTTTCACCCCCGCCTTTTCCGCAGGAGAATCGTACATTGGGCTTATTACTTCTACAGCATTTCTCGTGGAATTGTACGTTACCTCTGTTCCGATACCACCATATTTGGATGAGGTCTGTATTTCAAACTCTTTGACTTCATCCGGTGAAAGATAGTACGTGAACCTACTTCCAAGATTTTTGATTATGGCTTTTATCGCATCGTTTTGAAGTTTTTGGTAATTGACTGAGGTTGCGTTGTAGTAGTACTTCTGAATCAGTTGAATGACCTGTGATACAACTCCTGTATTTGCGTTGAGTACAGTCTGTGAAGCCCACGCGATCCCCACAAGGCTTGTCAAAATGAAAATCACAACCAATGTTTTTTGATATTTTCTCATCATTTATTCCTCCAATTTACAAATATTTGAAAAGCAATTTCATCAATTTTTCCATATTCTCAATACCTTTTTCCGATGAAAATTCATTAACACACGACATGGCATAATCTTTCACTATCAGTTGGGCAATGGCATCAAGTGCGGAACGTGCCGCCGCTATCTGTACGAGTACATCAGTGCAATCTCTTTCGTTTTCCACCATTGTTCGAATGCCTTTTATCTGTCCTTCCACCTTTTTTAGTCTGTTTATGAGTTTGCTTTTTGCGTTTTTCTCCACTTTTGTTCTCCTCCAACTCAAAATCTATTAATCCCCTGGTCTTGTCAACAGAAATCAACTTCGCACGAATTTTATCACCAAGCCTGAAAATTCTTCCCTTTCTTTCACCGATGAGCTGATTCAACTTCTGATTGTACACGTAATAATCATCCAAAGATGATATGTGTATCAGCCCACTTATAGCCTTTTCGGGAATTTCAACAAAAAGGCCAAATTCCATGACGCCTGTTATGACAACATCGAAAACCTCGTTAATATGTTTTTGAGCATATTCTGCTTTCTTTATCGCGATCAAATCCCTCTCGGCATTATCTGCCACGATTTCGCGCTTTGAACTCTGACGAGCTACTTCGGGAAGGATTTTTATCTGCATTTTCATTTCTTTCTCTTTGAATTCGCTGTTCTCTATATAGGCCTTCAAAAGTCTGTGGACGACCAGATCTGGATACCTACGTATGGGACTTGTGAAATGAGTGTAGTTCAAAGAGGCAAGCCCAAAGTGACCGACATTCGTTTCGGAATAAACAGCTTTTTTCATTGATCTCACAAGGAGTCTTTGAATGATCGACTCAAGCGGATGGTTCTTTATCTGTTCAAGAATTCTTTGAAGAAATATGGGTTGAACATTTTCCGTTATTTTGAACTTCAATCCAATGACACGAAGATATTCTGAAAGCTTGGTCAGGGCTTCGGGATCGGGTCTGGCATGAACCCGGTAAATGAAAGGAAGATCCTGAATGTCAAATATTTCCGCCACAGCTTCATTTGCCAGTATCATAAACTCTTCTATCATGGACTCAGATGTACTCTGTTTTCTCAGTACTATATCTTCGACTTCGCCATTTTTGTCAAAAATAACTTTCACATCATTCGATTCGAACTCAATGGCCCCTCGTCCCAATCGACTCGTTTTTAAAATATGAGCGAGTTCTGCCATCTTTTCAAGATCTTCTCTTAAAAAGCCAATTTCTTTTTCGAGTGCCTGATCTGGATTCTTCAAGAGCTTTTCGACTTTCGTGTAAGTTAACCTTTTGACAGATCTTATCACGCTTTTTGAAAATTCTTTTCTGAGTACACGTCCGTACTCGTCTATTTCCATTTCAACCGAAACCGTTAATCTGTCCTTTCCCTCAATAAGACTGCAGAGATCGTTGGACAACTCAAATGGAAGCATTGGAATGACAGTGTTCAGCAGGTAAACGCTTGTTCCGCGCTTGAAGGCTTCTTTGTCTATCGCGCTTCCTTCTTTCACGTAGTGTGACACATCTGCTATGTGAACTCCCAAAAGGTAATTTCCATTAGGGAGAATATCGATCGATACCGCATCGTCAAAATCTTTAGAATCTTCCCCATCTATCGTGAATATTTTTTTCCCTCTCAAATCCTTTCTCACCTTTAACTCTTTTTCGCTTATCTTTCCAGAAAGCCTTTTAACTTCTTTCAGTACTTTCGAAGGAAATTCTCCGGGATTCGGAAGCTGATACTTTGCGAGAATACTTGGAATATCCACGGTATGGGAATCGGCTCGCCCGAGTATGGCGATCACTTCAGCAATGCCTTCTGAATTCTCATCCGGATAATGGATTATCTTTCCAACAACTTTTTCTCCACTTGAAGCTTTCATGGAGTCGTCTGAAGAAACCCTGAATTCGTAAATGACCTTCGAGTCATCCGGAATTATATAACCGAAATTGGCACCTTGCGGTTTGTAAATACCAACGATCGTTTCGAGAAAATGTTCTAATATCCTTATCACCCTGCCATGTGGTAATTCCTCTCGTGGCTGAAGACTTGATTTGGAAGGCTGAGAAGATTTTGCTCCCGAAGCGGATGACTTCTCCTCTTCAACATCCAATATTTTTACAAGTACCTTATCTCCGTTCAATGCCCACAGTGTATCGGTAACTTCAACAATTGCTTCTCTTCCGGAAAAAGACGTGACAAAAGACGTTCTTCCAGATCGTGTGAATCTTATCTCACCTATAAACTCGTCATCAGCTGGCACATGCCATTTCCAATTTTTCGATCTGTAGATGAGATCTTCTTCTTCCAAACTCTTTAAAGCCTTCCTGACCTCTCTTGGTTTTTTACCAAGAATTTTGGCTATAACATTACTTGTAGAAGGTTTGTAGTTTTTCGATTTCATGTATTCAAGTAATTCTTCCGTATGCATTTATTTCCCCCTTTTTATCAATCTTTCGGATTTGATCATTTCAACGATCCCCTCAAAATGCTCTTCAAGGTAAGTGTCATGTTCAACCGTATTGTCTTCCAAAAGTTCCACATATTCTTGTAATTTTTTCCCCGTTTTAAGTGGGGCATGGAATCTTATCGCCCGCGATGCCACCATTCCCTCAATTGCAACAACTTTCATAGCATTTTCAAGGATCATTCTCAGTTTACGCGCAGCGATGGTACCCATAGAAACGTGATCCTCTTGATAAGCAGATGTCGGTATCGAATCAACAGATGCAGGATGAGCCAACACTTTATTTTCACTCACAAGTGATGCTGCAGTGTATTGCCATAACATCATTCCGGAATTCAAGCCCGCTTTTCCCATCGCAAGAAAAGGTGGCAATCCTGAAACCAATGGATTGACCAATCTGTCTATGCGCCTCTCTGAAATATTCGCAAGTTCACTCATAGCTATAGCGAGAAAATCAGAAGCTAATGCTACAGGCTCACCATGAAAATTTCCTCCGCTTAATGCCCCGTCCTCAAAGATCAATGGATTATCCGTTACGGAGTTCATCTCCGTTATGAGTATTCCTTCAACGTAATCAACAGTGTCTTTGACAGCGCCAAGTACTTGAGGAATAGCCCTTAAACTGTAAGCGTCCTGCACTTTTGAGCAATGCAAATGAGATTTTCTAATCTCACTACCCTCAAGGTATTCCATAACTTTTCTGGCTACGTATTTTTGACCTTTGTAAGGCCTGAGTTCGTGAATTCTTGGATCAAACGGTGTCGTGGAGCCTTTAAGCGCATCTATGGATATAGACGCTATCGTCAAGGATGATTCGAACAAAATTCTCGCATCGTAAACTGCCAGTGCGAGTACAGCCGTTATTGCTTGCGTACCATTTGTGAGCGCCAACCCTTCCTTTGCCTCGTATTTCAGAGGCTTCAAACCTGCTTTCTCAAGAGCTGATATCGCCTTCATTCTTTGTCCGTTGTAGTAAACCTCTCCTTCACCCATCATGGAAAGCGCAATATGAGCCAAAGGAGCCAAATCCCCACTCGCTCCAACCGATCCTTGAGATGGAACGACAGGGGTAATTCGATGATTGAGCATGTCAAGTATGCTTTGAACAACATCGATTCTGACACCAGAAAATCCCCTTGATAAAGAAAATGCCCTCAACAACATCATGGCACGAACCGTCTCTTCATTGAAAGGCATGCCAACTCCTGCAGAATGGCTTCGTACAAGATTCGTTTGAAGATCGTTTATCTCATTCTCAGAGATCTTAACATTTGCGAGTGCTCCAAATCCGGTGTTTATGCCGTATATAACCTCTTCGGATTTCAAAAACCTTTTCACGTTTTCTCTCGATTTTTTAATTCTTTCAATGGCTTTTTTAGACAGCTCAACTTTTTCATAATTCCTCGCCACTTTTATCAGTTCTTCAAGGCTTAATTCATCGTCTATTATCATTTACGCTTCCTCCTTCAAAAAATTTTTTTCTGTCTCAAGAGCATCTATTTTTTCAAGAATTTTTTCCATTTCCAAATCTATCTCATCCTTTTTTCTCGAAAGCTCCTCGAGTTTTACATGATCAGTGGTATTGAAGTTCATCTGTGCTTCAATTTCTTGTACTGCTCTTTCTAATTCTTCAAATTTCAACTCGTAGTTGTACAATTTTCTTTCTATGGCTTTGACTCTATTTTTAGCACTCTTCCTTTTTTCAAAATCAGAAGAAATTTTCGAACTTTTAACATTCCTTCTTTTCGGATTGACGGTTTTCTTAAGGAAATCAACGGTAAGATCGTAATCATCGAAAACCCACAAATTTCCGTCCTGAAGCATAAAAAAGCGATCGGCGATGTGCTTTGCGAATTCAAGATCGTGTGTTGTAAAAAAAACCGCACCCGCGTAATTTCTAAGCATTTCTTCCAACGACTCGATCGTGTAAAGATCCAAATGGTTCGTTGGCTCGTCCATTATCAAAAAATTCGGATTTTTGATAAGTGCTTTGGATATCTCAAATCTCACGAACTCTCCGCCACTCAGAGAATCCACGGTTTTGAAAACGTCACTTCCTACGAATCCAAATCTTCCTAAATATTTCCTCACTTCATAATCAGACCACGGCTGTACGAGTTTCCAAATGTTGGAAAGTACGCTTTCTTTTGTTCTTTCAAACGATCCTTTTCGTTGACCATCGTCGGACGATCCGACGGTGTCAACGTGTGCAAAGACGGTATTGGGTCCAAATTCCACATGTGAACCGTTTTTCACGATTTCTTTTAAGAGAGTGGTCTTTCCCGCACCGTTTTTTCCCAACAATGCCACTTTTTCACCGTTGTATATTTGAAATGTGAAAGTGCCTATGTATTTTGACCCTGCATATGTTTTCAAATTATCGACTTTTAAAACTACATTTTCAGTTACTCCAGATGATTCAAAACGAAATTTTGAAAAAGACTGACGTTTTTTTAAATTGAACTTATCCCTTTCCTTTTCTAACTTTCCAAGAAGTTTTTCCTTTGATTTTGCCTGACGAATTGCCTTTTCTCTTCCCCATTTTCTGTACCTTTGAACCACGTTGTGAATATGTTTTATTTGCATGCTCAAATCGCGTTCCCTTGATTGAAAACTCTTGAGAAAATTCTCTTTTTGAGCCACAAAATCGGTGTAATTACCACGGTAAGGTTTTATTCCTCCAAAGTCTATATCCCACACTTCATCCGGTATATCTTTCATTATATTTCGATCGTGTGTGGCAATCAACACGGCTCCCTTCAAAGATGAAAGTGCTTCTTTAAGAAAAAACATTCCGTAAACATCAAGATAATTGCCGGGTTCGTCAAGTACCAAAAGATCCGGATCAGCCATAAGAACTTTTGCCAACTGAAGTCTTGTTAGCTCGCCGGCGCTGAGTGTTGAAATCGATCTGCTGAAATCTTTTTGAGGAAATCCCAAACCGCTAAGCATTTCCCTTACTTTTTTTTCAGCGGAATAAACACCCAAAGATTCGGCCTTTTCGAAAAAAAGATCGTAAGTCTCCATATCGGAGTTCATGGCCCTGTCTATGGCTTTATCGTAAGCATCTATGGCATCCTTAAAAACAGAGAGCCCTTCCTCAAAAATCGTTCTGTTCGGCAATCTGGATCTTTCCGCCTTTGTAGCAGTCGGATCTATTCTGAACTGTTTTATCCTTCCCAATCTTTGGCCTGAAAACTCCACGTGGCCTTTTGTGGGTTCGATTTCACCAGTTACGATTTTTAGAAAGGTTGTCTTTCCACATCCATTTGGGCCTACGAGTACAACTTTCTGCCCACGTTTCAAAAACAGATCAACGTTTGAGAAAAGTGTCCTCTCCCCAAAACTCATTTCGACATCTGAAATCTTAAGGATCATGGCTATTCCTCCGATAAAATTATACCATCAAAAACCATTTTATATTTAGACGTGAAAAAGAAGACATTGTAGTGAAAGGGGTGATTTTATTCATAATGCTGCTTTTACATTTAACAGCAATCGCAGAAAGAATGGGGGGCCTGGGATATTTACAAAGCACAACTCAAAAGTGATGTGAATTATCAAACATCGAAAAATATTCCAAATTCAGCAAAATACTAAAAATGACGTGGGGTTTTCTTTAAGAGAATTGATGCAAACATTTCACAACACACAACATTCGTCTGACCATTCTATAGAATATCCTTCGTTTTTCAATCTTTCAATCACACGGGGTGAAGGCTGCGTGATCGTGTTGAAATTGTTATCGATCGCTGCAAAGCCTATTTCATCGCGAAGATTTCCCTTAGGATACATACATCCAAGGATTAACTCACAGTTGAACTTTGATCTGGCGTATTCGAAAACCCTTCTCACATCTTGAATGGACGGAGGTGAACATTTTTCGAATGTGGTGTTAGCCGTGGGTATGAACACTATGAAGACGATCTTTTCGTGATCGTAACGAGAAAGAATATCGATTGCTCTGAATTCGTGTCCGAGCTTTCCACACATCAATCCCACAGTTATATGGGGATAAATCTTTTTTGTGTATGTTCTCAAAAGCTCAAATGTTTTTATGTAGTCTTCGACTGTTTTGTCAAGATTGTAAACGTACCGAATCGTTTCATCGTCTCCAACAAAATCAAATGAGATCGCCGAGGCGATTTTAGAAATCTCGCTTGCTTCTTTTTCATCCACAAGCCCTACATGAAAGTTCAAACGGTAACCTTTGCTCTTGAGTGCTTTGATTTCATCGATGTGTTCCAAAATTGGAACTTTACCCTCCAAAGTCGATCCTCCGCTTATGAGAAGGCTTTTTGTTCCTTTTAGAATGGATTCTTTTTTGGCTAATTCAGATAGACTTATCATATGTTCAAGATAGTGACGCCCGCAATGTTTACAATCCAAAGCACAAGCCGTCCCGGTTGTACTGACCGAAACGGTGGCTTTTGTGATCGATAATTTGATCTTCTTCATGGTTACAGGGACTTTGAAATATCCACTTCTTTAAGATATCTCGCGGCTTCCTCTGGAGGAGTTGGATTTATGTAAAATCCAGAACCCCATTCAAAACCCGCAAGTTTGGTAAGACGAGGAACTATCTCCAAATGCCAATGATAATAATCTCTTCCTTCACCAGAGGGCATTCCCGTGTGTATCATGAAGTTGTAAGGCGGATCATCCAACGAAATTCTCACCCGAAGAAGAACGTTTTTTAAAATATTTGCAAATGTTTCGACGTGCTTTTCACTGATCTTTCCAAAATCGTACTGATGTTCCTTTGGAAGTATCCAGGTTTCAAAAGGTGCACGCGATGCGTAGGGTGCTATAGCTATGAAATCTTCGTTTTCTTCGACAATCCGCGTATTCTCCATTTTTTCTTCCTGGATTATATCGCAGTATATACAGCGTTCTCTGAATTTGTAATATTCCTTAGAACCATCTATCTCTTCCACAACACGGCTTGGTACAGTGGGTGTTGCGATTATCTGAGAATGTGAATGTTCGAGTGATGCCCCGGCATCCGCGCCGTAATTCTTAAAGATCAAAGCATACTTGATCCCAGGCCTCTTTAGAAGTGCGTTGTACCTTTCACGATAAGCCCATATAACCTCCTGTACTTGCTTGTAATTCATAGTTGAAAGAGTGGCATTGTGATCTGGCGTTTCTATCACTATCTCATGAGCTCCAAAACCACTCATGGAATCGTATATCCCGTGTCCAAGCTTTTTTAATTCCAGATTTGGATTCAAGGCTGGGAATTTGTTCGGCACAACCCGTATCCACCAACCAGGTGTGTTGGGTTGGGTATTAGCCGGTCTGAAAGCCATGACCTCTGGGGGAGTACTTGATTCGTTTCCAGCATCAAATGGACAGAATTTACTGACTTTTTCTGTCTTTGGTCTTGAAAAATCGTGAGGTCTCTTGGCACGTTCCGTGGATATTATTACCCAGCTCTTCACAATTGGATCTTTTCTCAATTCCGGCATCTATCTCACCTCAATGACTTCTCAACGCGAGATCGTAAATTTTTAAGTACTCATCTGCCGACCTTTCCCATGAAAGATCAGTGGTCATCGCGTTGTGAATGAGTTTTTTCATATCTTCTGGTCTGTGATAATAATAAAGAGCCTTCAAAATCGCACGCCCAAGGTAAGCGGAATCGTAATTTTTGAAACCAAAGCCATTTCCCTTGTTACCATCAAATTCCGAAATGGTATCTGTCAGTCCACCTGTGTATCTAACTATTGGAATGGTGCCGTAACGAAGACTGTACATTTGACCCAATCCACAAGGCTCATATCTGGACGGCATCAGGAAGAAATCAACTCCAGCGTATATTCTTTGAGCCAATGTGATGTCAAATCCGATTTTGACACCGGCTTTTCCAGGGAATTCTTCAGCAAGCTTGGAAAATGATTTCTCGTATTTTGGATCGCCCGTTCCAAGAAGCACAAACTGCGTATCACAATTCATCACGTATCGCACAATGTCATTGACAAGATCCAAGCCTTTTTGATCGACGAGCCTACTTACAAGGCCAATAATGGCTACATTTCGATCGATTTCAAGTCCCATCTCTTTCTGAAGTTCTTCTTTGTTTTTCCGCTTTCCCTCCAGATCGTCTACCGTGTAATGATACGTGATCCGCTTGTCAGAAGCGGGATCGTTTTCTTCATAATCGATGCCGTTCAGCACCCCGTAAAGCACATCACTTCTTGATTGAAGAACTCCTTCAAGTTTTTCTCCGTAGTCCGAAGTCTTTATCTCCTCGGCGTACGTTGGACTGACAGTACTGACAATGTTTGAAAATAATATGCCGCCCTTCATGAAGTTTATCTGTCCATAGAACTCTATTCCGTCGACGTTGAACACGTATTCCGGTAACTTCGCGAAATTGATGTAAGACTTATCGAAGAGTCCTTGATATCCAAGATTGTGGATCGTGTAAAGTGTTTTCGTACCGGAAAAGGCAGGCTCATCTTGATAAACCGTTTTCAAGTACACAGGTAAAAGTCCAGTTTGCCAGTCATTTGCATGAATGACATCGAAATGTGCACCCATTCTTTTGATGGATTCTAAAACTCCTTTTGTGAAGAAAATGGCCTGTTCGCCACCATCTGGTGCGCCGTAAACATCTTCGGAAGAAAAGTAAAGATCGTTGGCAACGAGATAAACAGGAATATCCGTTCCGGGAAGGTTTGTCTTGTGAAGACTCGCTTTTTCATTCGTTGCAAGTCCCAAATCGAATTCATCAAGTACCATTTCGGACGTAAGTCCCAATCTTTTCATGTTCTCTCTGACTTTTTTGTGAAAGGGCATGAATACAGAAACATCCACACCTTTTTTCTTAAGAGCTTTTGGCAGAGCACCGGCCACATCGGCGAGTCCTCCAACCTTTGCCAAGGGGTAAACCTCGAAGGAAACTATCGCAACTTTCATACCAATTCCTCCTTCATATCTTTTCTTCTTTGATTATAGTTCTGTAAGATATATTATTCAGATCAAGAATTTTGGAAAGATCTTCAACGTTATTTCCTTGAACGCGCAATATGGCAATTCGTTTTCCCGACTTTTCTGCAGGATGAATTAAAGTAGAGAGAATATTCATGGAATGGGCATAAAGCACGTCGAACACCCTTTTCAGTTCGCCAGGTGTATCCTCGAGCTCTACCTCCATTCGCAAACCACCCTCTCCAAATCCGGCCATTTGGGTAAAGGCATCCAGTATCTGAAAGAGATTGAGAACGCCAACGATCTTTCCATCTTCTAAAACGGGGAGTCTTTCCATATCAGCTTCCAAAAAGAAAACAGATGCCTCATCCAAAGTGTCTTGTGGATCAAGCGTGTAAACAACTTTTTCGACATAATCTGAAACGGAAAGGGAATCATCAACTCCGAGTATTTCATCCGCCTTTACAATTCCAACGAATTTATCCCCATCGCATATGATCCCACAACTCAAGTCATCCTTTCTAAGGATCTCTTTAACTTTTCCCACATTGGAATCCATCGGAATTTTTTCGAAGTCTTTTTCCATCCAATTGCTAACTTGCATCACTCATCTCTCCCTTCTGACACACTGAAGATCATACACCCACTTTGTAAAAAAACAAAATACAGCACGTATTTTTAAGGAAATCGGAGATTCAATGAGATATACAGATGTAAATGAGACTAAACGTTGAAAAGAGCCTAAAATCCCCCTTTTTTATCTGAAAATGGCTTTTCCAGGAAGTAGAAAATGAAAAACGTTGCAACGGTGAGGAGCGCACTCAAAGCTTGAGCTTCGGGAATATGTCGCGAAGAAAACAATCTGTAAGCGCTTATTGATATCGTGGGATATTGCGGATCGTACAACAACATGGTGGCACTTACCTCTCCCATTGCTATCGCAAAAGAGAAAAGAAAGGCGGAAATTATCTGAGGTTTTAGAATGGGAATACGGATTTTCAACGTTTTCGTCCAGAATCCAGCGCCATCTACAGATGCCGCGTCATCGATCTCCGTTGGAAATCTTTCCCAGCCTGACAAAAGGGTCTGGAAGCCTATCGGAAAAGAAATGACGGTATAGACTGCTATGATTTCTACGGGAAAGGGAAGAGAGAAGTGATTTTGCAAAATTACATATCCAAAGGCAAGAGTAATGGGGGAAACGGCAAGTGGAGAAGTGAAGAGTGCTTCCAAAATCGATGAATGTCTTTTCTGAACGGCGTGTGCCCCTGTGATGGATAGTAAAACTACAAGAAGAGCACTTGATGTCGCAAAAACGATCGTCCAAAGTATTGCAACTGTGGATGAGTTCCCTATATATGAGTTTACCATTCCGGAAAAAAGCCTATTCACCCATTCAAGCGTCGGTTTTGAACTTTGAAAATTCCAAAATCCTGCGATGATCTGCGAAAATATAGGACCAAAAACGAAAATGATCATGCCGATCACGTAAGCATATCCCCACTTTGGGAAACGACTTCGAGCTTCTGAGATCTTCTCTCCTGAAAAGATTCCAGAAGATCGCCTCAAAATCGAGAAGAGAAAAGTGAAAATCCCAATAAAAATAAGTTGCAAAAGTGTGAGTGCCGCCGCTCCCTTGAAATCAAACAAAGTTCGTAAATACATGTATATCTGTACTTCTAAGGTAGCGTACCTCGCACCGCCTATCATTAAAACAACCGCAAAAGAGGTAAAACAGTACACGAATGCCAAAAGGGAAGATGTTGCAACAGATGGAAATATCATCGGAAGCTCTACGTGCAAAAAGCCTTTGAATTTCGAAGCTCCATCGATACGAGCAGCTTCGAGGTAAATGGGATCGAGGGTGGAAATCGCTCCGCCAACCACGATCATGATGAGCGGAAAGTTGTAAAAAGCGTTACCCATGACAATTCCCATGAGAGAGTACAATGGCTCAAATCGCAAATGAAAGATCGGCCAAAGAAAATAAGAATTGAGAATTCCGTTGTATCCAAAGAAGCTGTAAAAGCCCAAAGCCATCGATATGGAAGGCATCACGAATGGAATCGTGGAAAGGGCACTGAAAACGTACTTGAACTTGAAATTCGTTCGTCCAATCAGATAAGCACCTGGAAGGCCTACAGCGATGGCCAAAATCGTCGAAAGTATTGCCTGATAAAAGGTGAAATAAACAACGTGTGAATTCAAGGGAGTGAATATTGAAATCTTACCCCCAAATTTCACGGCGTACACGACTATGAGAATGAAAGGGACTAAATAGGCACCTGCCATAAAAGCTATGGCAGGTGTGAGCTCAAACGTACTCTTTTTTTTCACATGATCACCAATTGGCTCCACTCTTCAAGCCATTTAGAGAGATTTTTCTGAATTTTAGATGGACTTATGAAGATACTTTTTGTAACCACAGGTGCGTATTTATAAACTTCAGGAAGTTTTACATTCGTTACCGGATACATCCACTGATTGAGAGGAACAGCACTCTGAAAATCCTTTGAGAGAACGAAGTTCATGAATTTACGAGCAAGTGTCAAGTTTTTAGCACCTTTCAAAATGCCAGCATATTCTACCATAACATAAGCACCTTCAGACGGTATCACAATTCCAATGGTTGAACCTTTGTAGTAGTGATAATCGTAAGCTCTATCCGTTGCAAAACTCACCATCATCGATGCTTCTCCCTTTTCAAGCATTTCAAATGCGCTGTCCCAACCACTGGTTACCGTTTTTATCGAACCCATCAGTTTTTTCCAATAGCTTTGCCAATTATTTCCGTACACTCCTATTGTCCACAAAAGGAAATCCAATCCTGTCCCTGACGTTCTCGGATCTTCCACAACTAAAGAGTGGGAAAATCGTGGACTAAGCAAGTCCTGGAAACTCCGTGGGGGATTTTTCACAGTTTTGAGGTTATAATCGATCGCCAGAGCACCGTAGTCAAAGGGAACAACGCGATACTCTGGATCGATCAAAAAAGATCTGTTAACCACACTCGCAATATTGGAAGGCTTGTAGGACTGAAAAAGTCCTTCTTTCAAAGCTCGTGGTATTTGGCTTTGTGAAAGCCCAATGACCACATCCGCTTTTGGGCGGGATTTTTCTAAGATCAGTTTTGACAAAAGATTTCCAGAATCACCAAAGGAGAGAAAATTGACTTTGCAGTTGTACATCTTCTCGAAGATCGGTCCAATTTGTTTGGCCATACCTGATATAAAGCTGTCGTAAGTGTAAACTGTGAGTGTTTTCGTTGCGAAAACCCCAATCGCGATCAATGCTACAAGAAAAAGCACCAAAACGAACTTCTTCATACATGCCACCTCCTAATAAAATAAAAAATCCGTTCCCAACGGGGAACGGCCCATTTTTCCCTTCGCCGGCATTACCCGGATCAGGTTCAAAGGGTCGAGGCTTTAAGCCTCCTCTCAGTCGGTTACACCGACTCCCCGTTTCTTATTCAAATTATAGCACAAAATGGCCTTAACAAGTAGTAAGGATGAGATCCTCAATTGACTGCAAGTCATCTTGGTCTTGACTACTCTTAAAAAAAGAGCACTTCCGCTCCTCGAAGTCTTCATCAAGACATATGAGCTCGCCATCTGGAAGTTCACAAAAGCGAATCAGGCTTGATAAGGCTTCGAAAAAATTCACTTTGATTCAAGAGCTCTCAAAAGGGTAGTGAAATCCACATTTTCCAGTTCTTTTTTAGCCATCCTGTATATGATTTTTGACTTGTTGAATTCATACCATTGAATGTGAGGAATTTTGAACTTCACTGCCATATCTGCTTCTTGAAGATCGAGATCCGCAATGATTTTTCCCTTTATATCGTCCACTGTGTACTGAAGGGCAAACATAGTTGACAGTTCTGGGTCGAAAGCTGAAACATCAGAGGCAACAACGAAATCCGCACCGTACATCTTAGACTCTTTGACAGGTACAACGCGCGTAGTTCCACCATCGACTAAATGCATACCACCAAGTCTAACTGGTGGAAAAGCACCCGGAACAGACGAACTTGCCACAACGGCATCGAGAATGAATCCCTCGTCTATCACAACGGTTTTTCCATGCTCGATATCGAATGTGGTCACTGCAAATCTCGTTTTACAATCCGAAAATCTATGGGATCCAAAAAGACGCGCTAACGAATTGTACATAGCGTCTCCAGCTAAAAGAGAATGAGCGAAAATGATCTTGGACATCTCAACAACATCGTCTCTGAGTTTACGCTTTCTTCCCATGAATTCATTCGCTTTTGCGATCAATTTTCTGTTCAAGTCCGCGATTTCAACCATTCGTTCCAAAAGTCCATCAATTCCAAATAAAGAGTAAAAGGCCCCAATAACGGCTCCGGCAGATGAGCCAACGACAACCGATGGATTCACTCCCAAATCTCTAAGTTTTTCAAGAAGTGCTATGTGTGCAATACCCAGCGCTCCCCCACTTCCCAGTGCAAGACCTATCTTCAAAGATCATCATTTCCTTTACTCGAATTTACGGCGATTTTCTCTATTATACACTAAGAGCTTATCCCTAAATAATCACGATATCTTTAAGTCAAGGGTTGTGTCAACTTTACCGCTTGTAAAAACTTCTAAAAATCGAATCGCTTTACAAGCGATAAGACTTTGAGGAGGGAAGTAAAAGCAAGAAAGGATAAGTTATAAAAAAAGCGCCCCACGATGGGGCGCTTTTGAAATCATACAAACGAGATCTTCTTACTTATCAACTGGTGGTGTTATTGTGTATGGTGGAGCTGGGAATGTATGAAGTACTGGCAATCCAGTTACTGTGTTTTCAACATGATCTTTGAATCTGTTGGACACGTACACTCTGTAGGTTCCACCACCGAGCGCTGTAACACTCACTTTGGAACCTGCTGGAGTAAGAAGTCCCCAAATGTGAACAGTTCCGCCAGCTGGATCGAATGTTGCAGAAGCAGGATCAACTGTGTATGCTGTGGCGTTATTTGTTGTGAATTTGAAGTAAATATCATTAGCAGACAGAGCCGAAGGTGCTGACATATTTCCCTCGCTGAACCACAAATCTACCATGTAATCACTTCCAGATTTGTAAGGACCATTGATATGATCGAGAGTTGGCCTGACTGTGTCGACGTACACAGTTGTCGAAGTACTATTGTTATTCAAAGCTTTATCGGTAGCAGATATCTCAACTGTAACAGTTGTGCCATTTACACCGGCAAGATACGAACTCAATGCGAGAGTTGCACCGCTAGCTGGTGATGTTAGAGTTGTTGAGTAAAGAGTGGCAGCGCTATCGTAAACTTTCAAAACAGCAGTAGCAAAATTCGTATCCGTTGCTGTGTAAGTTGCGATTGCAGTTGAAGACGATTCAAATGTAACTGTTGATGGCGTTGCTGTTACGCTCACTGTTGGCGTCGCATTATCGATCACTACGTTCTCTGTGGCAAGGAATGTCTCGCCTTTGCCGTTTATCGGATTCGTCGCCGTTATGGTTATCACATACTGACCAGATGCTGATATT